>CAYXSL010000089.1:0-17673 GCA_964466605.1 uncultured Verminephrobacter sp. | reverse complement strand
TCGCCCGATTTCACTCCAACCCTTCGGGCAAGTGCCTTGCCGGGCGGTCTGCGGCGTTGCGGCGCTTGTGGATAGCCGGGCTATCCACTGCGCACCGCGCCTAGCATCCCATCCCGGCAAGGTACTTGTGTGACTCCAAAAAGGCTTTGAACAGGCTCTGAGGCCCCGGCGAAGTTGATGTGTTTCCTGCCTTCCGCGAAAGCCCCACATGCACCAAAAGAAAAATCGCCTGCCCGCGCTCACCACGCTGGCGGCATTGGCCGCCATGGCCTGGCCCCAGTTCGCCCAGGCCGTTGTGCCCCCAGGTGCCGCTGCCGAGATCGTGAGCCTGCAAGGCACGGGCGACCAGCGCGCCGCCGCTGCAGCCGACTGGGGCCCCGCGCGCCTGGCCCAGCCGCTGGCCGCAGGCGACTTTGTGCGCACGCGCCAGGCCGCGCGCATGGCGCTGCTGTTTGCCGATGACACGCAACTGCGCCTGCACCAGAACACGGTGCTGCAGGTCAAGGGCGTGGCTACCCCGGCCCAGCCGGTGACCACCTTGCTGCTCAATGCCGGCCGGGTCTGGACCCAGACCAAACGCGCCGATGGCAGCCGCCTGAACCTGGAGACCCCTGCGGCCACGGCTGCGATCCGGGGCACGGACTGGGACATCAGCGTGGAGGATGACGGCCGCACGCTGATCACCGTGCTCTCGGGTACCGTGGAGTTCTCCAACGCACAGGGCGCGGTATCGGTGGGCGCCAACGAGGCGGCCATGGCCGAGGTGGGCAAGGCCCCGGTCAAGCTGGTGCTGAGCCAGCCGCGCGACCGCATCCAGTGGGTGAACGCGCTGCGTGCTGACCCGCTGCCTCACCTGGCCGCCGAGCCCGTGCCCGACACGCTGGCCCCGGTGCGCACCGCACTCGCGGCCCGTGACCTGCCTGCTGCACGCGCCACCCTGGCCCAGGCCCGTAGCAGCGGCGCGCCCGCGCCCTGGCTGGCGGTGATGGACGCGGCCATTGCTCTGCAGGCGGGCGACCTGCTGGCCGCACGCGAGCAACTGGCCCGCCAGGTAGCGCAACCTGCGGCGCCGCTCCCCGCCTGGCTCATGCAGTCCGACGTGCAGCTGGTGGAGGGCGAAGGCGCCGCTGCCGCCAACACCCTGCGCGCTGCTTTGCAGCGCTGGCCCGCCCACCCCGCGCTGACGGCCCAGCTGGCCCGCGTGCTGATGTTGAGCGACCGCGTGGACGAGGCCAGCGCCGCGCTGGCCCCTGTGCAGGCCACGGCCCACGCCGAGGTGGCCCTGGTGCGTGCCGAACTGGCCCGGCGCCGGGGCGATGCGCCCGCCACGCTGGCCGCCTACACCGAGGCCACGCAACTGGCCGCTGGCGACGCGCGTGCCTGGCAGGGCCTGGGCAGCGCGCATGTGGAGCGCGAAGACCCGCGCCCCGCCCGCGAGAACCTGCAGCGTGCGCTGGCGCTGTCGCCCCAGCAGCCCGGCACCTGGGGAGAACTGGGCACGCTGGAGACTTTTGTGAACCAGTTCACCGAAGCCGGTGCGGCTTTTGCCACGGCCCTGGGCGACAACCCTGCGGACTATGTGGCGCTCACCGGCCAGGGCCTGCTGCACCTCAAGCAGGGCCACCCGCAGGCCGCGCTGGATGCGTTTTTGCGTGCGGGCGTGATGGAGCCGCGCTATGCCCGCGCCAAAGCCTGGACGGCCGTCGCCTACTACCAGCTGGGCCGCCACCAGGACGCGCTGTCCACCCTGCACCAGGCCATCGTGCTGGACGACAAGGACCCGGTGCCCCACATGCTGCTGGCGCAGATCCACACCGACCTGTTCCAGCCCGGCGAGGCTGTGGAAGCCGCGCGCGCTGCGGTGCAGCGCATGCCCTACCTCAAGTCACTCAACCAGGTCGCCAACGACCAGAAGGGCAGCGCCAACCTGGGCGCATCGCTGGCCTTTTTTGGCATGGAGGACTGGGCGCTGGAGCTGGCGCAGCAGAGCTTTTACCCGTACTGGGGTGGCAGCCACCTGTTCCTGGCAGACCGGTACGCGGGTGAGTTCAACAAGAACTCCGCGCTGTTCCAGGGCTTCCTCACCGACCCGATGGCGTTTGGCGCCAGCCAGCGGTATGCGTCGCTCCTGCAGCAGCCGGGGGCGCATGGGGCGGTGGGCGTGACGCTGGACCGCGACCTCTACCGCATGCGTGCACCGGCGGTCACGCTCAATGGCCTGGACAACAGCCATGTGCCCGTGTCGTGGTTCTTCAAGGCCCAATCGGCACGCGCGAGTGAGTTCCCTTTTGATCTGCAGGTCAACAACGCGCCCGCCGTGCGCGGGGGCTATGGTGACGTGCATGCCCGCGCCGTGACCATCGGGGCCGGCATGCAGCCCACCGAACGCATCAACCTGTTTGCCTACGTGAACCAGTTCGACATGCGCCTGGCCAGCCAGAACCTGTTCGAGACCGCGCTGGACAACCAGAGCACCCAAGGCGCCCTGGGCCTGGCCTACCGCTGGGGGCCCACCGAGCAGACCTGGATCAAGGTGGGCCGCAGCATGGAGCACATCCTGCTGCAGCGTTACCCCACGCTGTACCTGGAGCCGCCGTTTGTCAGCCTGATGGGCGTGAGCAGCCTGCCCCAGAAACAGTTCAACGACCTGCAACTGCGCCACACGGTGGACACCGCCCCCGGCAGCCGCTGGAGCGTGGCGCTGGAGCATGTGCGCGAGCGCCAGCACAACCTGATCGCAGGCGAGGCCGCCGTGGCGGCCGACATCCCGGGGGTGGGCCCCTTCCGCGACTCTCTTTTCGTGGGCGGCTACAACCATGTGGACCGGCGCTACACCGGCCTGACCCTGGCCACCACCCAGCGTCTGGACCCCGCACTGCACCTGGACGCTGCGCTGGGCCTGCAGCAGATCCGCCACCGGGTGGACGGCCTCACGCAGAGCTACCTGGTAGGGCTGGATGCCCTGAGCGAAGAGCGGGCACGCCGCGCCGAAATGGAGCGCGCGGCCACGCCGCGCGTCGGCCTGGTGTGGCAGCCCGCAGCGGGCACCACGGTGCGCATGGCCTACCAGGACTGGCTGCGGCCGCTGAGTGTCTCCACCCTCACCAGTGTGGAGACGGCAGGCATCCCCGTGGAAGACCGCCTGGTCGAAGCCGGAGGCCGCCACAAGCGCGTGGTGGCGCAGCTGGGCATGGAGCTGGGCCGGAGCACCTTTGTGAGCCTGCGGGCCGACCACCTGCGCGTGCGCAACCCCGGCACCGTGGGGGTGGACCTGCGCACGCCCAGCCTGCCGTTCCTCGAAGAAATGCGCAACGCGCAGATGGTCAACCTCTCGACCACCGACCTGCTGGAGGACACCCCCAGCTTTGACACCGGCACGCTCAAGACCCTGGGCGCGGGCATCAACCACATGTTCAGCCGCCGCTGGTCTGCCTACGCCAAGTACCTGTACCAGGGCAGCGAAAGCCGCAGCGACGACTCGGGTGGGGCCGTGGGCCGCATCCCCTACATCCCGCGCCACACGGCCGTGCTGGGCGCGACCTGGGTCAGCCCGCAGCGCTTTTACGTCAGTGGCCGGGCGGTGTACCGGTCGGAGCGTTTTGAGGACAAGGAAAACCTCACGCGCATCGCACCGGGCTGGGGGATCGACCTGATGGGGTACTGGGAGTCGCACGACAAACACTGGGTGGTGGGGGTGGCTGCCATGAACCTGTGGGCGCCCAAGTCCGATCGCCGCAAGACCCGTTATGTCCTGGACGCCCGCTACCGCTTCTGACCGGGCCTCGCCCGCCAACTGGCGCAGCCCGCCGTGGTGGCCCCTGGCGGCCTGTTTGTTCGCGCTGCTGCTGGTGGGCGCCGCCACGTTCACGCGCACCTGGCATGCGCTGGAGTTCAAAACCTTTGATGTGCTCACCGCGCTGGCGGCGCCGCAGCGCAGCACGCTGCCGGTGGTGATTCTGGCGATCGACGAGCCCACCTTCCAGGAGCTGCAGCAGCCCTGGCCCTTCCCGCGCAGCCTGCACGCCGCCCTGCTGCAGCGCCTGCATGCCGACGGCGCTGCTGCCGTGGGGTTTGACGTGGTGTTTGCCGAGCCCTCCACCGAGCCCGAGGACGCAGCCCTGGACCGCGCCATTGCCGGGGCGGGCCCGGTGGTGCTGGCCGCCACGCGCGAGAAGATCGACAGCAGCAACGCGGCGCTCTGGCTCGATGTGCTGCCGCTGCAGCGTTTTCTGGATGCGGGCGCCGACGCGGGCGATGCCGGGGTGGAGCCGGATGACGACTTCGTGGTGCGCCGCGCCCCGGTGGCGCGCGAGAGTTTTGCGCTGCGGCTGGCCCAGCGCGCGGCCGAGGCGCGCGGCCAGCAGCGGCCCGCGCTGCGCCCTTTCGACTGGATCGGCTACCGGGGCGCGCGCGGCACGTTCGACACACGCTCGTACTACCAGGCGCTGGAGCCGGGCCTGCTGCCTGCGGGCTTTTTCAAGAACAAGATCGTGCTGGTGGGGCGCTCCGCGCGCACGGCCACCGAGCTCACGCGGTCGCAGGCCGATCTGTTCAACTCGCCGTTTGGCACGGCGGGCGGCGAGCGCCTGTTCCCGGGGGTGGAGCTGCAGGCCACGCTGGTGGACAACTACCTCACGGGCGGGGGGCTGCGCAGCGTGCACGAGGGCTGGACGCTGGCCCTGGTGCTGCTGGTGCTGCCCGTGCTGCTGTGGGGCAACCGCAGGCTGCCCCTGGCCGGTGCCGCAGTGCTAGCGGCGGCGCTGGTGGGGGCCATTGCGCTGGGTTCGTGGTGGCTGTTTGCGCGCTTTCAGCTGTGGTGGCCGCCGCTGTTGCCTGCGGCCGCCACGGCGGCGATCTACGGCGCGGCCGCGCTGGCGGGTTATGCGGCGGTGCGCCAGCGCGCGCGCCAGACGCGCGCGATGTTTGCACAGTATGTGCCGCCCGCCGTGGTGGCGCGCCTCATTGCGCAACCCGAGCTGATGCGCCTGGGCGGTGAGTCGCGCGAGGTCACGCTCATGTTCACCGACCTGGCCAGCTTCACCACGCTGTCCGAGCAGCTCAGCGCCGACCAGACGGTGGAGGTGCTCACCGCCTACTTCAACGCGATGACGCCCATCGTGCACGCCACCGGCGGCACGCTGGACAAGTTCATCGGCGATGCGGTGATGGCCTTCTGGGGCGCGCCGCTGGACGACGCGCAGCATGCCGAACACGCCGTGGCCGCCGCCATCGCCATGCAGCAGGCCATGCAGGCGCTGGTGACGGGCCTGGCCGCGCGCGGGCTGCCGCCCATCCACATGCGCATCGGCCTGCACACGGGGCGCGTGGTGGTGGGCAATGTGGGCTCGGACCAGCGATTTTCGTACACCGCGATTGGCGACGCGGTGAACCTGGCGGCACGGCTGGAGGGCGCCAACAAGGCGTTTGGCACCGGCATCCTGCTGTCGGCCGCCACCGCAGCGCAGTTGCCTCCCACGGTGGCGCTGCGCGCGCTGGACGATGTGATCGTCAAGGGCAAGACCGAGCCCGTGCGCGTGTTCACGCCCTGCGACGACGCCACGGTGCGCGAGGCGAGTAACGCGGCGCTGACCGCATTCCATGCGCGCGACTGGCCCGGCGCCGAAGCGCAGCTGGCGCGGGTGCTGGAGCGGCTGCCCGGTGACCTGGCCGCCACCCGGCTGCGCGAGCGTGTGGCAGAGGCCCGGGCGCTCCCTGCCGATGCGCCCTGGGTACCTGCCGTGTCGCTTGACAAACTCTAGATCGGACGAATTCAACATCCTTTGACATGTGTTTACCGGGGGTATGGACGCCGGTGCCATGATGGGGCCTTCGCAACTTCACCAGGAAGGACCCTCGCCATGCAAGTACAAGTCAACACCGACGACCACATCCACGGCGGTGAATCACTGGCCCGCTGGATCACGGACGAGTGCAAGAGCCGGCTGTCGCGTTTTCAGGACCATGTGACGCGGCTGGAGGTGTTCCTGACCGACCTGGACGCCGGCAAGTCGGGCGCCAATGACAAGCGCTGCCGCATCGAGGCGCGCGTCACCGGCCGCCAGCCTGTCACCGTGACCGACGACGCCGACAAGATGGCCAACGCCTTCACCGGCGCGGCCGACAAACTGGCCCGCGCGCTGGACACCGACCTGGGCCGCGTGAAGGACCGCAACGGCCGCGAGACCATCCGGGCGGCTGCGGAGGAGTGAAATTGGATAAAAAAAGGGCTTCTGCGCGCGATGGATAAGCGCTGGTAGCTATTGATTTAATAGCATTGAAAGAAAAGGCGCTGCAACCCACGGTTGCAGCGCCTTGTTGCTTGTGCCACTCACAGATCCAGCACCAGTAGCTTGCTGCGTGCGCGCGAGCAGCAGGGCATGAACTGCTCGTTGGCGGCTTTCTCTTCGTCGGTCAGGTACATGTCGCGGTGGTCCACCTCGCCCTCCAGCACGCGCGTGAGGCAGGTGCCACACACGCCTTGCTCGCAGGATGTGAGGATGTCGAAGCCCTCCTTGCGCAGCGCCTCCACCACCGACACATCGGCCGCAATCGGGTAGACCTTGCCGGTGCTGGCAATGCGCACTTCAAAGCCCTGGTCGCCCGAAGTGTCCTGCGCCGGGGCGCCAAAGTATTCGAGGTGGATGTTGTCCTGCGCCCAGCCCATGGCCTTGGCGGTGGTCACCACATGGTCGATGAAGCCTGCGGGGCCACACACATACAGGCGCTTGTCCGCACCGGGCGCGGCGAGCACGGCGGCCAGGTCCAGCTTCTGCTCGGGCGTGCCTGCGTCGAAGTGGAAGTGCACATGGGGGCCCATCGCCGATGCCGCAATCTCGCTGGCAAACGCCGTGCGTTCCACTGAACGCGTGCAGTAGTGCATCACAAAGTCGGCACCCGTGCGGGCCAGCCGGTCGGCCATGCACAACAGGGGCGTCACGCCGATGCCACCCGCCAGCAGCACGGTGCGCTGCGCGGGGTGCAGCGCAAAGTGGTTGCGGGGCGTGCTGATGGTGATCACGTCGCCCTCGTGCACGCTGTCGTGCATGGCGACCGAGCCACCGCGCGATGCGGCATCGCGCAGCACGGCAATGCGGTAGCGGTGCGGATCATCGTGCAAGCTGTGCGCGGTGTTGCACAGCGAGTATTGCCGCGTGACCCCGCCGGGCAGGTACACGTCGATGTGCGAACCCGCACTGAACGGCGGCAGCGCGGCGCCATCCACGCGTGCCAGCTCAAAGCTGGCGATGCCTTCGGCTTCGGTCTGCTTCTGGACGACGCGGACCTGCAGGGTTTCCTGCGCGGTCATGCGGTCACCGCCTGCGGTGCGGGGGCCTGTTCGGCCGCCAGGATGCGGTCCAGGATCTTGCGCGACTGCACGCCGCCCGCATCGATGTTGAGCATGAGCAGCTTGCGGTCGGGGTAACGCAGCAGGTTCTCCTGCTGCAGTTCCAGCATCTGCTGGTCTTCGGCAAAAATTTTGCCCTGGCCGTCGCGGATCTGGGTGGTGAGCGACGGGTCCTGCGGCTTGAAGTTGCGCGCCATGCCCCAGAAGTAGTGGATCGACGTATCCGTCTCGGGCGTGATGAAGTCCACCACGATGCTCGATGCCTTCTTGTCGGCCGGGGCGTTGTAGCCACCGTGGCCCGCCAGCGCCACACCCACTTCAATCAGCACATGGCTGGGGGGCGTGAAGTGGCAGATCTGCCAGCGGTCCACCGGCTGGTCGTCGGGCAGGCCGTTCATGCGCAGCGCCATCTGCCAGAAGGGCGGCGGCTGGATGCCTTCCATGAAGCGGCTGGTGATGACCTCGTCGCCCTCCACGCGGGTCTTGCAGGGCACCTCGTCGATCTCCTTCTGGCCGATGCTGGTGGAGTGCACATAGGTCTCGTGCGTGAGGTCCATCAGGTTGTCGATCATCAGGCGGTAGTCGCAGGCGATGTGGTACAGCCCGCCGCCGTAGGCCCATTCGGGGTTGTTGGCCCAGGGCAGGTGGTGGATGGTGGCGGGGTCGGCCTTGTCGGCGTCGCCCGGCCACACCCAGATGAAGCCATAGCGCTCCACCACCGGAAAGCTGCGCGCCTTGGGAAAGCCCTGCACGCGCTGGCCGGGCATGGAGACGGACTTGCCTGTGCACTCCACCCTGAGGCCGTGGTAGCCACACTGCAAGTGCCCCTCGCACACCGTGCCCAGCGACAGCGGTGCGCCCCGGTGCGGGCAGAAGTCGTCCAGCGCGGCAACCTGATCGGGCGCGGGGCGGTAGAACACGATCTTCTCGCCGCAGATGGTGCGGCCCAGAGGCTTGTCGGCGATTTCGTCGGGGGTGCAGGCGACGTACCAGGCGTTCTTGGGATACATGGGGCTTGTCTCGTTGTGTGTCGTCGGGGCCGCCGCTGCAGCGTGTGTGCCGCAGCGCGGGTGGGGCTGGCTGGGTGGATTGTGCGAAAAAGCAGCGTCAATGTATACATTGAATGGCGATAAACCAGCTATTGCAACCTGTGATACCTCATAAATCATTGTTTTAGAAGATTTTTATTTGAATTCATGGGGGTTAAGTCATCTGTTGTGTATACATTGGCGGGTGGCGTCTCTCCGGCAGAGCACCCCCCTCAACCTCTTTGTCTTGTTTGCCTATGAACCCCAGTGAATCCCCGGTGGCGGATCCCACCCTTGGCGATGGCGCCGAAGCGGGAGCCTCCCAATCGGTGAAAGCGCAGCTGCGTCTGCGCGAGATGATCCTGGCGGGCGAGCTGCCCGGCGGCGCGCGCATTGCCGAACTGGCCATCGTCGAGAAGCTGGGGGTGTCGCGCACGCCCATCCGCGCGGCGCTGATGCGGCTGGAGCAGGAGGGGCTGCTGCAGCGCCTGCCCGGTGGCGGCTACGCCGTGCGCACCTTCTCCGAAGCCGATGTGGCCGATGCGATCGCGCTGCGCGGCACGCTGGAGGGGCTGGCGGCGCGCCTGGCGGCCGAGCGCGGGGTGCCGCCCGCCGTGCTGGCCGACGCCCATGCCTGCCTGGACGCCATCGACGCCACGCTGGCGCCCCCGGCCCTGGACGACCAGGGCTTTGCGCGCTATGTCAAGCTGAACGCGCAGTTCCACGTGCTGCTGGGCCGCATGCTGGGCGGCAGCGTGGTGGCGCGCGAGCTGGAGCGGGTCAAGGGCCTGCCCTTTGCCTCGCCCTCGGCCTTTGTGCTGGTGCAGACCCATTCGCCGCAGGCACGCGACATGCTGGTGGTGGCGCAGGACCAGCACCGCCAGCTGCTGGACGCCATCGAACACCACGAAGGCGCACGCGCCGAGGCCATCCTGCGCGAACACTCGCGCCTGGCCCAGCGCAACCTGCGCGCGGCGTTGTCGGCCCAGGCGGCCGGGCAAGGGCATGCCGGTTTGCCAGCCCTCACGCTCATCCGCCGCCAATGAGCCCGTCTGGCGGCACGTCTGCGGGTTTCACCGGTTTCATAACGGTCTGGCATAGCTGAAAGTCCGCCATAGAACTGGCATGTGGCTGCGCCCGCATGCACAGTGGGGGTGACATGCGCCCCACGCGCCATGCCGCAGGCCCTCAAGGCCGGGGTGTGGCGCCCTACAAAAGATGTGCAGACCCATCGATATCGGAGACAAAAAATGAACTTCCTCAAGCGACGCGCCGCATTGACGGCCCTCGGGGCGGCCGCCCTGGCCACGGTGGCGGGCAGCGCCATGGCGCAGACCGTGACCCTGCGGCTACACCAGATGCTGCCGCCTCAGGCCACCATCCCGGCCAAGGCGCTGGTGCCCTGGGCCCAGAAGATCGAGGCCGAATCGGGTGGCAAGATCAAGGTGCAGCTGTTCCACGCCATGCAGCTGGGCGGCGCGCCACCGCAGCTGTTCGACCAGGCGCGCGACGGCGTGGTGGACTTCACCTGGACCGTGCTGGGCTACACCCCGGGCCGCTTCCCCAAGACCGAAGTGTTCGAGCTGCCCTTCATGAGCGGCAACGCCGAAGCCTCCTCGCGCGCTATCCAGGAATATGTGGAGAAGTTCGCGGCCGATGAATTCAAGGATGTGAAGCTGATCGCCGTGCACACCCATGGCCCGGGCCTGTTCCACACCAAGACGCCCGTCACCGGCCTGGAAAGCCTGCGCGGCATGAAGGTGCGCGGCGGCTCGCGCATCATCAGCAACATGCTCACCAAGCTGGGTGCCACGCCCGTGGGCATGCCCGTGCCTGCGGTGACCGATGCGCTCAGCAAGGGCACCATCGACGGCACCACCATCCCCTGGGAGGTGACGCCTTCGCTCAAGGTGACCGAGCTGGTGAAGAACCACACCACCTTTGCGGGCAAGGAAGGCCTGTACACGCAGACTTTTGCGTTCTCGATGAACAAGGCCAGCTACGACAAGCTGCCCCCCGACCTCAAGGCCGTGATCGACAAGAACTCCGGTGTCGAGACCGCTGCCATGTTCGGCCGTGCCATGGACGAAGGCGACAAGGTGGGCCGCCAGATTGCCGAGCGTGCCAAGAACAACATCGTGGCCCTGGACGTGGCCGAGACCCAGCGCTGGCGCCGCACCGCAGCGAGTGTGGAAACCGACTGGATCAACGAGGTCAAGGGCAAGGGCATCGACGGTGCCAAGCTCGCGGCCGAGGCGCGGGCCCTGATCGAGAAACACAGCAAATAAGCGTGGTGTTGCTTTTGGGCGTGCCCGGGCGTGCCCGGGGCGCCTGTGCACGCCGGTCCGCCCAGGCACGTGCCGGGCCGGATCGGCTTGATTTTTCTGACAGGACCCTGCCTTGAAGTTCCTATCGTTTCTCGCCCAGGCCTGCGCGGTGCTGGCCGGGGCCATTCTCACGGGGGTGACGCTGGTCACCTGTGCAAGCATTGTGGGCCGCAACACCACGGGCTGGACCGTCTTGGGCGACTACGAGCTCACGGCCGTGGCCGCAGGGGCGGCCGTTGCGCTGTTCATGCCCTGGTGCCAGCTGCGCCGCCAGAACATCATCGTGGACTTCTTCACCGCCCGGGCCTCCTCGGCCGTGAATGCCCGGCTGGACCGCTTCGGCGCGCTGCTGCTGGCGGCCATGTTCGTCGTGCTGGCCTGGCGCACGGCCACGGGGGGGCTCAGCGCCCGCAGCTCCATGACCACGACCATGATGCTGGGGTTCCCCGAATGGATCACCTACGCCGCCATGGTGCCGCCCCTGCTGCTGACGGGGGTGATTGCCCTGGCGCAGGCCTTCGGCCCGGCGCAGAAAGAAGAAGAGGACGCCGCATGAGCCCGCTGCTCCTCGCCCTCTGCATCTTCGGCGTGATGCTGGCGCTGATGGTGGTGCGTGTGCCCATTGCGGTCGCCATGTTCGCCGCCGGTGCCTTTGGCTACCTCTACCAGGTGGGGTTGCCGCCGTTCCTCAACAACCTCAATGGCCTGGCGTTTGCACGGTTTGCAAGTTACGACCTGTCGGTGATCCCGCTGTTCATCCTCATGGGCAACTTTGCCACGCAGGGCGGCATCTCCAAGGCGCTGTTCCAGTTCGCCAGTGTGCTCATGGCGCGCTTCAAGGGCGGGCTGGCCATGGCGGCCGTGGGGGCGAGTGCGGCGTTTGGCGCCATCTGCGGCTCGTCGATTGCCACCGCCGCCACCATCACCTCGGTGGCGCTGCCCGAGATGAAGCGGCACGGCTACTCGGGCCGCCTGGCCACCGGCACGCTGGCGGCGGGTGGCACGCTGGGCATCCTGATCCCGCCCTCGGTACCGCTGGTGATCTACGCCATCCTGACCGAGCAGAACATCGCCAAGCTGTTCGCTGCGGCCACCATCCCCGGCATCCTCGCGATGCTGGGCTACATGATCGCGATTGCGATCTACGTGCGCATCCGCCCCGGCCATGCGCCCGACCACACGGTGGACCTGCCCAAGATGTCCTTGCAGGCGCTGCTGGGCGTGCTGCCCATTGCCATCGTGTTCCTGGTGGTGTTTGGCGGCATCTACGGCGGCCTGTTCACTCCCACCGAGGGGGCGGGCGTGGGGGTGGCCTGCACCTTTGTGGCGGCGCTGCTCAAGCGCGAACTGACGCTGGAGAAGGTCAAGCAATGCTTCCTGTCCACCGCGTCAGCCAGCGCGATGATCTTCATGATCTTCATCGGCGCCGACATGATGAACACGGCGCTGGCGCTGACGCAGGTGCCCGGCCAGCTGGCCAGCCTGATCCAGGGCTGGAACGTCTCGCCCTACATGGTGGTGGCGGGCATCCTGATCTTCTACGTGGTGCTGGGCGCGGTGATGGACGAGCTGTCCATGATCCTGCTGACCATCCCCATCTTCTTCCCCGTGATCATGGGCCTGGACTTCGGCATGTCGCAGGAACACACGGCGATCTGGTTCGGCATCATGGTGCTCATGACCGTGGGCTTTGGCCTGCTCGCGCCGCCTGTGGGGCTGAACGTGTACGTGGTCAACGGCCTGGCCAAGGACGTGCCCATTGCCGAGAGCTACAAGGGCGTGATGCCCTTCCTGGCCAGTGATGTGGTGCGCACCACGCTGCTGCTGCTGTTCCCGCCCATCTCCCTGTGGCTGGTGCAGTTCGTGGGCTGAGGCACCGGGCTGAGGTGCCGATGGATCGCCGCACCGCGCTCCGCGCCTTGGCCGCTGCCGGTGCGGCGCCCTGGGGCGGGCTGCGGGCCCAGCCCGCCTTCCCGGCCAAAGCACTGCGTATCGTGGTGCCGTTTGCGGCGGGCGGTGTGGGCGACCTCACGGCACGCGCCGTGGCCACCGGCCTGGCCGCGCGGCTGGGGCAGCCGGTGGTCATCGACAACCGCCCGGGCGCCGGTGGCGTGGTGGCGGCCGATGCCGTGGCCCGCGCCGAGCCCGACGGGCACACCCTGTTCCTGATGTCCAACGGCACGGCCGTCACGGCCAGCCTGTTCAAGGCGCTGCCCTACGACACCCTGGCCGACTTCACGCCCATCAGCACGCTGGGCGTGTTCGACATTGCCCTGCTGGTGCCTGCCGATTCGCCGCACCGCACGCTGGGCCAGTGGCTTGCGCACGCGCGTGCCCATCCGGGGCAGCTCAACATTGGCAGCATCAACACCGGCAGCACCCAGCACCTCGCGGCCGAGCTGTTCAAGAGCAGTGCGGCCATCGACGCGCAGGTGGTGCCCTTCAACGGCACGCCTGCGCTCATCACCGCGCTGCGGGGGCGCCAGGTGGATGCGGGCGTGGAGATCCTTGGCCCCGCACTGCCCCAGGTGCGTGCAGGCGCGCTGCGGGTGCTGGCGGTGGCCAGCGAGCAGCGGTCTGCCACCTTGCCCGATGTGCCCACGGCGGTGGAATCGGGTGTGAAGGGTTTTGCGGCCGCATCGTGGAACGCGCTGGCGGCCCCCGCGCGCACCCCGCGGGCCGTGGTGGACCGCCTGCAGCGCGAGGTGGTGGCCACCGTGGCCACGCCTGCGGTGCAGCAGCAGCTGCGCGCCCTCAATGTGGAGCCGCGCACCTCCACCCCCGAGCAGGCCGCCGCGCTGCTCAAGGCCGACATCGAACGCTGGCGCGCCGTGATCGAGCGCGCGGGCATCCCCCGGCAGTGACTGAACACCGACCGCACCATGCAGACTGAAGAGAAGCAAGATCCCCTTCCATTGCTCCGCCTGGGCATCGTTGGCTACGGCGAGGTGGGCCGCATCTTTGCAGCAGGCCTGCGCGCCCGGGGTGTGGAGGATATGGTGGTGTGGGATCTGAAGTTCATCGACCCCACCAAAGGCTCCGAGCCGCTGGCCCACGCGCGGGCCGCAGGTGTGCGCGCCGCCGACAGCATGGCCGCGCTGTGCGCCGGGCGCCAGCTCATCGTGTCGGCCGTCACCGCCAGCAACACGCTGGCGGTGGCCGAGGCGGTGGCACCACACATCGCGCGGGGGGCGGTGTTCCTGGACCTCAACTCCGCCTCGCCCGGCACCAAGCAGCAGGCCGCGCAACACATCGAAGCGTGCGGCGGGCGGTATGTGGAGGCGGGCGTGATGACCTCGGTGCCGCCCTATGGCGTTGCCGTGCCCATGCTGCTGGGCGGCCCCCACGCCGCCGCGCTGGCGCCTGCGCTGCAGGCCTGGGGCATGGACGCCACACCGGTCAGCGACCGCCTGGGCGTGGCCAGCGCCATCAAGATGTGCCGCAGCGTGATGATCAAAGGCCTCGAAGCCCTGGTCATCGAGAGCTACGCCACCGCCCGCCACTACGGCGTGGAAGACCATGTGCTGCCCACGCTGGCCGAAACCTTTCCGTCCATCGACTGGCACCAGCAGGGCCGCTACTTCTTCAGCCGCGTGGTGCAACACGGCCAGCGCCGCGCCGAAGAGATGCGCGAGTCGGCCCGCACCGTGGGCGAGGCGGGCATGGAGCCTTTGATGGCATCGGCCATTGCCGACAAGCAGCAGTGGGTGGCCGACCTGGCGCGTGCCGGGGTGTTTGCGGACCTGCCCCCAGATGCGCGCTGGCAGGACTATGCGGACAGGGTGCTGGGCAGCGTGCGCAAGGCACCTCCTAACGACTGATTCGAAAGCTGGTGGCGCGCGGCGGCCGTTTTGTTTCTTGGGACGCTTGCCTCCGACCGTTCACGTTGAGCCTGTCGAAACGCTGCACCGGCTTCGACAAGCTCAGCCCGAACGGGTGGGGCTGCGCGGGCCCGATCTGCAACTCAACCCGGCGTCTTGTACAGCGCCATCAGGGTCGTGCGGATCAGCTCCGCCATTGCCTGCTGCGTGAGCGTGGCGGGGCGCTGCGAACTCACGGCCAGGTAGAGCTTGCTGCGCAGGCGGGCGCCGTCGTCGCTTCCGTCATCTCTGCTCGCGCCATGGATGGGGCGGGTAATGAACACCTCGGGCTTGCCCGAGGTGGTGACGGCGTTCATGGGCAGCACGGCGCAGCCCGCGCCGTCGGCCACCAGGTCCAGGATGGCGGCCACGCCGTCGATCTCCAGGCTGATCTGCGGGCGTTTGCCACGCGTGGCCAGCTCTGATTCCACCAGCATGCGGATCGAGTTGGGGCGCGTGGGGATGACCAGCGGGTACCGGGGCAGCTCGCCCAGGGGCAGCGGGGTGCGGGTGTCGGCCTCGGCACCGGGTTGTGTGCCACCACGCCGCTGCACCAGGAACAGGTCTTCCTCCAGCAGCGCCGTGATCTCGATGCCCGGCGCGGGGGGCGTGTTGTAGAGCAGCGCGATGTCGAGCAGCCCCGTGGTCAACGACTCGCGCATGGCCACCGACAGCCCTTCGCTGATGGCCAGCGCTGCGTCGGGCATCTTCACGCGGAAGGCGCGCGTCAGTGGCACCGTCAGCACCTTGGCAATGCTGGGCGGCAGACCAATGGCCACCCTCCCGGCGAGGGCCCCGCGCACGCGGCCCAGCTCCTCGCGCGCGCGCTCCACCTGGTGCAGGATGCCGCGCCCATGCTCCAGCAGCAGCTTGCCTGCCTCGGTGGGCGTGGCGCCCCGGCCGTTGCGCACCAGCAGGTTCTGGCGCAGCTCCACCTCCAGCAGGCGCACCTGGCGGCTCAGTGCGGGCTGGGCAATGTCCAGCACCACCGAGGCGCGCGTGAAGCTGCCCAGCTCGGCCACCCGCACAAAGTATTCGATCTGCTTGAGGTCCATGGGCAAGGCTCTCTGTTATTTGCAATAGCTGTGGGTCAACAATCACGGAATGATATAGCTGGTAGTGCGGGTGCCGACTTCATGAATGCAGCCGCGCTCTCCACAATCGGTGCCACAGAAAGCCCCGTTGCGGCTTTCCCTGCGGCCCTTCAAGAGACCGCGCAGAGCCCGCCAGGAGACAAATACCCATGACCACCGCACCGCCACTTCGCGGCATCTCATCCATGGCCACCCGCCAGGTGCTGGCCGAGCTGACGGCGGCCTATGCGGCCAGCGCCCCCGGGGCGGGCGCGGTGCAGATCGAATCGGTGGGCGGTGTGGACGCGGCCAAGCGCGTGGCGGGCGGCGAAGTGTTCGATGTGGTCATCCTCGCGTCCGACGCCATCGACAAGCTGTTGGCCGCAGGCCATGTGCTGCCCGGCAGCAAGGTGGACTGGGTGCACTCTGGCGTGGCCGTGGCCGTGCCTGCAGGCGCGCCGCTGCCCGACCTGTCGAGCGAAGACGCGGTGCGCGATGCCGTGCTGGCCGCGCCCAGCATCAGCCTGTCCACCGGCCCCAGCGGCGTGGCGCTGGCCAAGCTGTTCGAGCGCTGGGGCATTGCCGGGCAGATTGCGCCGCGCATGGTGCAGGCGCCCCCCGGCGTGCCCGTGGGCTCGCTGGTGGCCAAGGGGGAAGTGGCGCTGGGCTTTCAGCAGCTGAGCGAGCTGCTGCATGTGCAGGGCATCCAGATCGCAGGCCCGCTGCCACCGGCCATCCAGATCACCACCACGTTTTCCGCAGGCGTTGGCGTGCATTCGCAGCAGGTGGATGCCTCGCGTGCCTTGCTGGCCTACCTGGCCTCCCCAGCCGCTGCCGAAGCCAAACGCAAGCAGGGCATGGAGCCCGCCTGACCGATCACAAGAACACCTTCCAGGAGCACCAACCCATGAGCCTCATCATCGACTGCCACGGCCACTACACCACGGCCCCCAAGGCGCTGGAGAACTGGCGCAATGCGCAGATCGCCGGCATCAAGGATCCAGCGGCCATGCCCAAAGTGGCAGACCTGCACATCAGCGACGACGAACTGCGCGAGTCCATCGAGACCAACCAGCTCAGGCTGATGAAGGAGCGCGGCAGCGACATCACGCTGTTCAGCCCGCGCGCGAGCTTCATGGCCCACCACATTGGCGACTTCAATGTGTCCAGCACCTGGGCCGCCATCTGCAACGAGCTGTGCTACCGCGTCTCCACGCTGTTCCCCGAGCACTTCGTGCCCGTGGCCATGCTGCCGCAAAGCCCCGGCGTGGACCCGGCCACCTGCATCCCCGAGCTGGAAAAGTGCGTGCACGAATACGGCGCCGTGGGCATCAACCTGAACCCCGATCCCTCGGGCGGCCACTGGACCAGCCCCCCGTTGACCGACAAACACTGGTACCCCATCTACGAAAAGATGGTGGAGTACGACCTGCCCGCCATGATCCACGTGAGCACCAGCTGCAACGCGTGCTTCCACACCACCGGCGCGCACTACCTGAACGCCGACACGACAGCATTCATGCAGCTGATACAGGGCGATCTGTTCAAGGACTTCCCCACGCTCAAGTTTTTGATCCCGCACGGCGGCGGCGCGGTGCCTTACCACTGGGGCCGCTTCCGTGGGCTGGCACAGGAGATGAAAAAGCCGCTGCTGGATGAGCACCTGATGAACAACGTGTTCTTCGACACCTGCGTGTACCACCAGCCCGGCATCGACCTGCTGAACACCGTGATCCCGGTGAAGAACGTGCTGTTCGCCAGCGAGATGATCGGCGCGGTGCGCGGCATCGACCCCACCACCGGCCACTACTACGACGACACCAAGCGCTACATCGAGGCGTCCACGATCCTGAGTGCCGAAGACAAGCACCAGATCTACGAAGCCAACACGCGCCGCGTGTTCTCCCGGCTCGATTCGCGCTTGAAGGCAAAGGGGCTGTGATCCCCTGCCCCCGTTCACGCTGAGCCTGCAGGCGCGCGGCGCGAGGCTTCGACAGGCTCAGCCCGAACGGGTAGGGGTTGTTCGAATGTTGTGCTTGA
>CAYXSL010000088.1:0-17713 GCA_964466605.1 uncultured Verminephrobacter sp. | reverse complement strand
TCCTTGGGGCGGCGGCTGGGCTGCACGTAGGCGGCCTTCCAGGGCTCGGGGCCGATGGCGCGCAGGAAGGTGGCGGTGTGCGAGGTGCCTGCGCCCACTTCCATGTCATAGGGCTGCAAAAGCGCGCAACCCTGCGCGTCCCAGTAGGACTGCAGCTTCAGAATGATTTGCTGGAATGTCAACATGGCGTCTGTGGCGCTGGCAAGCCAGGGCCGGGCAAATAAGGGGAAAAGAAGAAAACGCGGTGCTGCGTGAGCAAACCCAAGGCCCGCCGCCCCACAAGGCAACAAAGACGGGCATCACGCGCGCAAACCGGTGATTTTACGGCGCGCAGCCGAACGCGCTGAAGAGCAACCCGGCAACTGCGGCTGCCCCCATGAAAAAAGGCCGGAGCCCTTTTGAAGCCCCAGCCTTCCCAACCAGTCACGCGAGCTATAAGCCGGTGCGTACCGGTGACCACCTTTGCGGGCAGCCCGTCGGCGCACATGTGGTGCGCCAAGTCTTATCTGAAATAGCCTATCGCTACGCAGGTCGCCATCCGGCGATACCGGCGCGAACCCTGCCAGTGCCCCCGCGCAAGGGCCGCCCCGCCGCGCTGGGGGCGTCCCCCTTCAGGGGGAAGGCGCGAAGCGACTCAGGGGGTCTTCTTAGTAATCCCAGAAAATGCGCTGGAGTTCCTTGCTGTCCTGGGTCTTGGTCAAAGCCACCATGGCAAGGATGCGGGCCTTTTGCGGACGCAGGTCATGCGCCACCACCCAGTCGTATTTGTCGTCAGGCTGTTCGGCATTGCGCAGCACAAAACCGTCGGGTACGCGGGCCGAGCGGATGATCTGCACGCCCGAGGCGCGCAGCGCCTTGAGCGATTCCACCGTCTGGGCAGCCACCGAGCCATTGCCGGTGCCAGCGTGGATCAGCGCCTTGACGCCCGCCTTGCCGTAGGCCTCGATGCCCGTGGTGTTCATGTTGCCGTAGCCATAGACGATGTCCACCGCAGGCAGGGCCTTGATGTCGTCGATGTTGAACTCGGACTGCGCGGTGTGGCGCTTGACCGGGGCGCGGAACCAGTAGTTCTTGCCTTCCACGACCATGCCCAGCGGGCCCCATTGGCTCTTGAAGGCCTCGGTCTTGATGTTGATGGTCTTGCTCACATCGCGGCCACTCTGGATCTCGTCGTTCATCGTCACCAGCACACCCTTGCCAGCGGCGTCCTTGCTGGCGGCCACGGTCACGGCGTCGTACAGATTCAGTGCACCGTCGGCCGACAGGGCCGTGCCGGGGCGCATGGAGCCGACCACCACGATGGGCTTGGTCGTGCGCACCACCAGGTTCAGGAAGTACGCGGTTTCTTCCAGCGTGTCGGTGCCATGGGTGATCACGATGCCGTCCACATCGGCCTGCTTGGACAGGGTCGAGACACGCTGGCCCAGGCGCAGCAGGTGTTCGTTGGTGAAGCTTTCGGAGGCGATCTGGAAAACCTGCTCGCCCGACACCTTGGCCACATTGGCCAGCTCGGGCAGGCCTGCCAGCAGCTTATCGACCGGCACCTTGGCTGCGGCATAGGTAGCGCTGTTGGCGGCCGAGGCGCCCGCGCCAGCGATGGTGCCGCCCGTGGCCAGCACGACCACATGGGGCTTGGCCGCCTGGGCCAGTGCGACCGTGGACAGGGCCGAGAGCACCACGCCCGCAAACCAGCGGCGCGTGATGGACGAGGAGGAGGAAGAAGAAAAAATTCGCATGGGTTGTGTCTCCGGTTCATTCTTCGGGCGCAGCCTGGGTGTACTGCGTCCCGCCACCATCCGACCCCGGTTGCGGGTGTCGGGCGGTGCGGCATCCTATGAGAAATCCACACACAACCAAGTGGAATAATTGGCCTCACCCTGTGAATTGAATTCACACCCCCTTTTCCCCGGAATTCCCATGAACCTGCGCCAGCTCGAAGTGTTCCAGGCCGTTTTGCAGACCGGCAGCATGAGCGCGGCGGGCCGCCTGCTGTGCATCACGCCATCGGCCGTGAGCAAGGCCGTGGCCCACACCGAACTGCAGCTGGGCTACCGGCTTTTCAACCGCACACCTGCGGGCCTTACGCCTACGCCCGAGGCGCAGGTACTGGCCGTGGAGTCCAGCAGCATTCAACGCCAGTTGGACGCACTGCAGCGCACCGCGCGCAACCTGGCCACCACCGAGCTGGGCGATGTGCGGCTGGCGGCCATCCCATCCATCACCCACGAATTTCTGCCCACGCTGCTGCACCGCCATGCGCAAAAACACCCGCAGGTGGGGGTGGAGGTGCGCACCATCCACCAGGACCAGATGACGCAGGCGCTGCTCACACGCAGCGTGGACTTTGGGCTGGGGTTTTTCGAGCATCCGCACCCGCAGGTGCACAGCGAGCTGCTGGTGAGCGGCCGCCTGTCGCTGGCCGTGGCCCGCACCGTGTGGGACCGCGCTCCGCGTGCCGCCAGCACCGCTGCACGCCTGGCGCAGGTGCCCGCCATCCGGCTTGTGGGCGACGACCCCATGCGCCAGTCCATCGACCACACGGCCGACCGCCTGGGCACGCCGGGCGGGCCGGGCATCCAGGTGCAGACCTCGCGCCTGGCGCTGGAGCTGGTGCGGCTGGGCATGGGCTGGACGGTGGTGGATTTCCTCACGGCCATCCGCCTGGACCCTGCGCACGTGGTGGCAGTGGAGCTGCCCGACCTGCCGCCCATGTCGCTGTACAGCTACCACGCTGGCAGCCACCCGCCGGGCCTGCAGGCCACGCGCATGCTGGCCATGTTGCCTGCGCTGCTGCACGAGGCGCTGTCGCCCCGGCCGCGCAAGTAGCCACCCCAGAGGGCACAAAAAAACCCGCCGCCGCAAACGCGGGGGCGGGTTGGGGGCAAAGCGGTAGCGCTGAGCGTGTCAGGCGCCCGACCAGCGGCGCAGCACCAGGCTGGCATTGGTGCCGCCAAAGCCGAAGCTGTTGGACAGCACCGTGGTCAGCTGCGCGTCGCGGGTGGCCGTGACCAGGGGCATGTCGCCCAGGGCCGGATCGGGCGTTTCCACATTGGCTGATCCGGCGATGAAGCCCTTGTTCAGCATGATCATGCAGTAGATCGCCTCCTGCACGCCCGTGGCGCCCAGCGAGTGGCCGGTGAGCGATTTGGTGGACGAGAACGGCGGCACCTTGTCGCCGAACAGGGCCTTCATGGCACGCACTTCCTGCATGTCGCCCACAGGCGTGGACGTGCCGTGGGTGTTGATGTAGTCGATGGAGGCGTCGAGCCCTTCCATGGCCTGCTGCATGCAGGCAATGGCGCCATCACCCGAGGGGGCCACCATGTCCTCGCCATCACTGGTGGCGCCAAAGCCCACCACTTCGGCCAGGATGGTGGCACCGCGTGCCTGGGCGTGCTCCAGGCTCTCCAGCACCACGGCACCGCCGCCGCCTGCGATCACGAAGCCGTCGCGGTTCGCGTCGTAGGCGCGCGAGGCCTTCTCGGGTGTCTCGTTGTACTTGCTGGACATCGCGCCCATGCCGTCGAACAGCAGGGACATGCCCCAGCTCAGCTCTTCACCACCACCCGCGAACATCACATCCTGCACGCCCCAGGCGATCTGCTGCGCGGCCGCGCCGATGCAGTGCGCCGAGGTGGAACAGGCGGAGGTGATGGAGTAGTTGATGCCCTTGACCTTGAAGTTAGTCGCCAGGCAGGCGGACACGGTGGAACTCATGCAACGCGTGACCTGGTAGGGCCCCACGCGGCGGATGCCTTTTTCGCGCAGCGTGTCGGCCGCTTCGATCTGGTTGGCGGGCGAGCCGCCGCCCGAGCCCATGATGAGGCCGGTGCGTGGGTGGCTGACCTGCTCGGGCGTGAGACCTGCCTGTTTGATCGCGTCTTCCAGAGCGATCTGTGCATAGGCCGCCGCATCGCCCATGAAGCGCAGCTGCTTGCGGTCAATGCGCGCCTCGATGTCGATCTCGGGCGCGCCCCCCACCTGGCTGCGCAGGCCCAGTTCCTTGAACTTTTCCACAGCCTTGATGCCGCTGGTGCCCGCACGCAGCGAGGCTTCCACCTTGGCCAGGTCATTGCCGATGCACGAGACGATGCCCGCGCCGGTGATGACTACACGCTTCTTGGTCGTCGTCATGCTGCGTCCTTGTCGTCGCCCTCGCGCTTGAACAGGCCCACGCGCAGGTCATTGGCCACGTAGATTTCCTTGCCGTCGGCCAGCAGGCGGGCATCGCCAATGGCCATCACCAGCTTGCGCTTGATCACGCGCTTGATGTCGATCTCGTAGGTGACCAGTTTCACGTCCGGGCCCACTTCGCCGGTGAACTTGACCTCGCCCGCGCCCAGCGCACGGCCGCGGCCCGGCAGTTGCAGCCAGGTCAGGTAAAAGCCGATGAGCTGCCACATGGCGTCAAGCCCCAGGCAGCCAGGCATGACCGGGTCGCCCTGGAAGTGGCAGGCAAAGAACCACAGGTCGGGCTTGACGTCGAGTTCGGCACGGATCTTCCCCAGCCCGTGCGCGCCACCATCGCCATCGATGTGCGTGATGCGGTCGAACATCAGCATGGGTGGCAGCGGCAGACGCCCGCTGTCAGCGCCGAACAGCCGGCCCTCGCCCGAGGCGATCAGTTGTTCGTAGGAAAAGGAATCTGCCATGTTCAGTCGTGCTCCAGGACGGCGGGTCCCCCGCCTCAAATCATCGTTGTACGCAATGCAAGCCCCCGCTTGCGGGGCTCTATTATCAAGGCATAGGGAGGCGCCTCTAAAGAAGGCCTTGTCCGGCCCTCTGGCGGCCCGGCAGGCGGCTGACCTAAATCAACCGCCCCGCGCCCTGCGCACACCCCGCGCCAGCAGGGCCGCAACCAGCGCCAGCCCCCCCAGCGCCCACAGCGGCCACAGCCCCCAGCGGGCCACCCACCATGCATAAGGCGTGATCGCCCAGCCGGTTTGTGCGCTGAGCCCGCGGCCTTGCACCTCACCCCGGAGCACGCCCCGGGTGTGGCGCTCCAGCTGGTGGGTGACCACGCCCCGGTGGTCGATGATGGCCGTGGCCCCGGTGTTGGTGGCGCGCACCATGGGGCGCTCGAACTCCAGCGCACGCATGCGGCTGATGTGCAGGTGCTGGTCAATCGCCACCGAGTTGCCAAACCAGCCGATGTTGCTGAAGTTGACGAACACCGTGGGTGCCTGGGCCGGGTCGATGAAACGCGCGCCCAGCTCTTCGCCAAACAGATCCTCGTAGCAGATGTTGGGCGCGATGCGCTGGCCCTTCCAGTCAAACGATGGCTGCCCCACCGCGCCCCGGTTGAAGTCCCCGAGCGGGATGTCCATCATGGCTGTGAACCATTTGAAGAACGGAGGGATGAACTCCCCAAACGGCACCAGGTGGTGCTTGTCGTAGCGATAGGGCTCAGCCTGCGTGGCGGGACCCATACCGAGCACCGAGTTGGTATAGCCCAGCGTTTCATCTCCCAGCGGAATACCCACCAGCGCGGCCTGCGGGCCTTGCGCGTACCGTTGCTGTATGCCCTCGAGGTACCCCGGAATCAGCTGCTGCGGCAGCAGCGGGATCGCGGTTTCGGGTGCCACCACCAGGTCGGCCTGGGCACCGCGCAGCGCATCGGCATACCACTGGAGGGCCAGGGGCACGCCACTGCCCGCCTGGAACTTCTCATCTTGCGGGATGTTGCCCTGCAGCAGTTCCAGGCTCAGCACTGGTGGCTGAGGTTGCGCGGGCGTGTGGCACAGGTTGACGGCACAGAACCGCTGCACTGTGGCCCCGGCCAACAGAGCCGCCAGGGCCAGCAACAGCACCCACAGGCGCGCCCGGCGCAGGTCGGCGGCGCGCAGTTGCACCACCCCCATCGCCAGTGCCGCCGCCACGGCGCTCAGGCCATAGACCCCCACGTACCGCGCCAGCGGCGCCAACGGCCCATCGACATGGGCATAACCGCCCGCGCCCCAGGGAAAGCCCGTCCACCAGATGCCCCGTGCCAGCTCGGCCAGCAACCAGAGCGCTCCGAAAAGCAGAGCAGCTCCACCTTGATGGGCGGGCGCAAGGCGGCAGAAAAGGCCTAGGACAGCAGCGTAGTAACTGCCCAGGAACGCGGCCAGCCCCAGCACGGCCGCCACCGCCAGCGGCGCAGGCAGGCCGCCATAGGTGTGCATGGAAATAAACAGCCACCAGAAGGTGCCCGAGAGCCAGGCCGTGGCATACACGCCGCCAATGAGTGCACCCCGCTGCCAGGACACCACCGCACCGGCGCCTGACCGCACCAGGCGCGCCAGCACCGCCAAGGACACCAGCTGCAGCCACCACAGGGGCTGGCCATGGCCCGGCCAGGCCAGCGACGCCGCCTGGGCCAGCCCTGCGGCCAGCGCCAGCAGCGCCTGCAGGGGCCAGCGCATCGCCAAAGAAGCCCGCAGCATCAACAGGACTTACGCAAATAAGGATGAAACAACAGACGGCTCACTATGGCGGATCACTTGCTTGAACTCTGTTTTGCGCAAGTCGCCATCAACCGTCAACGCTGCCGTCTCCGGCCTTGGACACCTTGAACCAGCGCACGGCGCCCCCCTTGGTGTGCAACACCACAAACTGCAGGCCGCCCAGTTGCAGCTGTTCGCCGCGCTTGGGCACATGGCCCATCTCGTGGGCGATCAGGCCGCCAATGGTGTCAAAGCTCTCGCCGGGGTCGCTGCTCTGGATCAGCACATCAAAGGCCTCGCAGACGCGCTCGACCGAGGTGTCGCCGCTCACGCGGTAGGTGCGGTCGGCCAGGCCGAAGATGTCGCCGTCGTCCTCGGGAATGTCGAACTCATCCTCGATCTCGCCCACGATCTGCTCCAGCACATCCTCGATGGTGACGAGCCCGGCCATGCGGCCAAACTCGTCGATCACGATGGCCAGGTGATTGCGGTTGCCCCGGAACTCGCGCAGCAGGTCGTTCAGGCCCTTGCTCTCGGGCACAAACACCGCCGGGCGCAGCAGGGCACGGATGCTGAACTCAGGTGCGCGCTGCAGCTTGAGCAAATCCTTGGCCATGAGGATGCCAATGATGTTGTCGCGCTCGCCCTGGTACACAGGGAACCGCGAATGCGCGGTGTTGATGACCAGGTGCAGCAACTCGTCGAAGGGGGCGTCGATGTTGACCAGGTCCATGCGCGGCGCGGCCACCATCACGTCGCCCGCCGTCATGTCGGCCATGCGGATCACACGCTCCAGCATCACGCGCGACTCGGCGCCGATGACCTGGTTGTCCTCGGCTTCGGCCAGGGTTTCGATCAACTCCTGGGTCGAGTCGGGGCCGGGGTGGATGAACTCGGCCACCTTCTGCAGGAAGGTGCGTTTGTCTTCCTTTTCGGGCGGGCGCCCGGGATGCGGATCAGACACTGTCGTGGGGCGCAGGACGTGCGGTGGTGAATCGAGCCCCTAGGATAGCGGATTGTGGTGACAGGCCCCACGCCGGCCCCGCCCCATGCCCAGGCACGCCTTGCTGCGCAAGCGTTATTCGGCCGACTGGTGGCGCGCGTGCTGCACACCACTGCGCACTTCCTGCACGTTGGCCAGAAAATCCCAGAACTGCTTGGCCTGCTTCTTGAGCTGGTAGTCCACCTCGGCAAACTGCTGCTCCACGATCTCGGCCATGCGCGTGTCGAGGCTCGCGGGCGGGATCTGCAGGTAGGCCTCGGATTCGGAACCATCGCGGCGCACCGTGGCACCCGCGTTGCGCGCGATCTTGAGCATGGCCGTGTTCTCGGACAGCGCATGGATGAACACCATGTTCACGCCCTCGTTGCGGGCATGCATCACGGCGCGCTCGAACAGCCGGGCGCCAAAACCGCGGCCCCGTGCCTGCTTGAGCACCGACACGCCGAACTCGGCGCACTGCTTGTGCTCGGGGTGCTCGGAAAACGCCAGGTGGGCCATGGCAATCAGTTCGAGACGGCGGTTGTAGATGCCGAAGATTTCGTCTCGATTGAAGTCCAGCTGCTCGGCGTAGCGGCGGATCTGCTCGTCGTTGGCGGCGTAGCCAAAACGCAGATACCGGTCTGCGGGCTCCAGCTTCAGCAGATGCTGGGTGATCCGCTCCCGGTAGGAGGGACCCAGGGCACGGATAGGAACCATCACGGGCACCTCCTGCTTGATGCGAATCTCACCGGCAGAAGAGCCACCCGTCACCGGGCGCAGCATGTCCCTGCCGGCGTACCAGGATGCCTTGAGCCAGTCTTTGGTTGCGATCATGCCAAGTAATGTAAGGGTTTTCCCCAATCATTTCCAGTGATTTTGCTGCAACGCAGCAAAATAGTGACCTTACTCAAAAACCATAGAAAATAGGGCTTTCCGCTATCTGGACATAGCTTTATTGCTCCTAGTTTAGGAGCAACCAAACACCAACAGCCCCCCGGCGTCATGGCACTGACTAAGGACCCAGCCAGTGCCATCGCCAAGCCGCTCCAAGCGTATAGCGGAGTGGCCCGCCCGGCAACACCCGGGGGGCACCTGGCGGCATGCGCAGCCCTCTCTGCCCTACACGGGCACGGCTGTCGTCGCCTTCACGCGGTCGAGCACAAAACTGGTCTTGCAGTCCTGCACGCTGGGGTGCTTGAGCAAGGTGTCCATGATGAAACGGCTGTAGTGCGCCATGTCGGCCACCACCACACGCAGCAGGTAGTCCATCTCGCCGGTGAGCGAGGCACATTCCACCACCTCGGGCCAGGTCTGCACGCTGGCGCGGAACAGGTCCATGGGGTTGCGCTTGTGGCTTTCGGTGTGCTTTTCGAGCCGCACGTTGAGGTAGGCCGTGAGCCCCAGGCCCACGGCTTCGGGCGGCACCAGGGCCACATAGCGGTCGATCACACCGCTGTCTTCCAGCCGCTTGACGCGGCGCAACACGGCGCTGGGCGACAGGCCCACCTGCTCGCCGATGACGTCGTACGTCTCGCGTCCGTTTTCCTGCAAGCGGCGCAGGATGGCGCGATCCAGCTTGTCTAGTGCGTCAAAGGCTTTCATGGCGCAGGATTCTACGAAATCCCGCCCTTTTTCGCTCAGCCACCTGCGGGCTCGGGTATGTCCCGATAGTGACACTGGCCGCCTCCACGAAGAATAAACCCTGCAAAAACGAACGGTCGTTCTTTTTTGCAAGCATAAGAAATCACATCAACGGAGACAAACACATGACCGGATTTTTCAGCCGCTTCCTGCGGCGACTGGTGCTGGCAGCCACGGCGGGGTTGCTGCTGGTGGGCGTGGGCGCGCAGGCGCAAACGGGCTACACGCAAACGCGGTATCCCATCGTGCTCGTGCATGGGCTTTTCGGCTTTGACTCTGCGCTGGGCATCGACTATTTCTACGGCATCCCCGACGCGCTGCGCCAGGGCGGCGCCAAGGTCTACGTGGCGCAGGTCTCTGCCGCCAACAGCAGCGAGGTACGGGGCGAGCAGCTGCTGGCCCAGGTCAAGACCATTCTGGCGATCACCGGTGCGGCCAAGGTGAACCTGGTGGGCCACTCGCACGGCGGCCCCACCACGCGCTACGTGGCGGGCGTGGCGCCGCAGCTGGTGGCGTCCGTCACTTCCATCGGGGGCGTCAACCGGGGTTCGCGTGTGGCCGACATCCTGCGTGGCGTGGCGCCTGCGGGCTCGGTCTCTGAGACCCTGGCCAGCGGCGCAGCCTCGGCGCTGGTGGCACTCATCAACCTGACCTCCGGCGGCACGGGCCTGCCCCAGATGCCCACGGCCGCGCTCGACTCGCTGACCACGGCGGGCTCGACCAAGTTCAACAGCCGCTTCCCCCAGGGCGTGCCCACGTCGGGCTGCGGCAACGGCGCCGAGCTAGTGAACGGCGTGCGCTACTACTCGTGGACGGGCACTCAGCCCCTGACCAACGTGCTCGACGCCAGCGACGGCCTGCTCAGCGTGCTGAGCCTGGTGTTCGGCGAAGCCAACGACGGCCTGGTGTCGGCCTGCTCGTCGCGCCTGGGCAAGCACCTGGGCGACTACCGCCAGAACCACCTGGACGAGGTGAACCAGCTAGTGGGCCTGCGCGACTGGTTCTCCACCGATCCGGTGACGCTGTACCGCCAGCACGCCAACCGCCTCAAGCAACAAGGCCTGTAAACCATGACCCGCCGCACCTGGGCCAGGCCTCCATGGCTCCTGGCCATCGCCTCGGCCGCCGTGGCCTGGTGGCTGGTGGGCCCTGCGGGCTGGCCCGGTGTGGCAGCAGGGCCCGCGCAGGCGGTGAGCGCGGGCGCCGCGCCCACCGGCACCCCAGGCCTGCATCCCATGTCCACGCAGGGGGCGGATGCGGCCACATGGGCACGCCACCCCAGCGGCAGCATCGACAACACCGCCGACCCCTTGCTGGTGGACGGCCTGCGCAACACGCTGGAGGCGTTGCTGCTGGAAGCGGGCGACACCGGCGACCCTGGCGCTCTCAAGCAGCGCCTTGCCTCTTTGGTGGGCAACCACTTCCCCGCCGCCCTGGCCACCCGTGCGCTGGCGCTGGCCGAGCGCTATGTGGACTACCGCGTGGCCCTGGGCCAGCTGCGTGCACCCCAGGACCCGACCGACCCGCGCGCACTGCGCGATGCAATGGACGCCCGCCACAAGGTGCGCCTGCAGTTTTTTGACGGGGCCGAATACGACGCACTGTTTGCGCGCGAAGCCGAGCTGGACCGCTACACCCTGGCGCGCCTGGAGGCGGACCGCAACCCGCAGCTCACGCCCGAACAGCGCGCGCAGGCGCAGCAGCAGGCAGAGCGCGAACTCTCGCCCGAGCGCCGCGCCGAACGCAGCGCTGCCACCGAACACCTGGCCGCCGCCGCGCAGACGGCCGCTTTCAACGCCCAGAACGCCGACGACCACACGCGCCACGCCGCGCGCAGCGCCCAGTATGGCGAGGCCGCCGCGCATGCGCTGGCCCGGCTGGACCGGGAAGAGCAGCACTGGCAGCAACGCCTGGACCAGTACAGCCAGGCCCGGGCCCGGCAGGGCGATGGGGCCGCAACCCAGCAACTACGCCAGCAGCTTTTTTCCGCCGACGAACAGCAGCGCGTGGATGCCGCGCTGGCGCTGCGCAAGTTGCAGAGCACCGGCACCGGCCCCGGCACCTGAGTCGGAGGGCTGCTATGGGCGGCCCGCCCCGCAGACTGCGCCGACAGCCTGCGTCAGAATTTGAGCTTTCACAAGATTCCTGCAAATCAGAGACCAAAGCCTCTTGATTTCGCCAGAAACATGAGGCAGGGCGCGCCTACAGTCCATGACATCCATCAACGAATGTCGGAGACACCCCCATGAACGCCGCCCTGCCGCAAGAAACCGCCGCCCAGCTCGAAGCCTGGGAGAACCCGATGGGCCTGATGGGCTTCGAATTCGTCGAGTTCACCTCGCCCACACCGGGCGTGCTGGAGGCGGTGTTTGAAAAGCTCGGCTTCACGCTGGTGGCCAAGCACCGCTCCAAGGACGTGGTGCTGTATCGCCAGAACGGCATCAACTTCATCCTGAACCGAGAGCCCCACAGCCAGGCGGCCTACTTCGGTGCCGAGCACGGCCCCTCGGCCTGTGGCCTCGCCTTCCGCGTGAAGGACGCCCACAAGGCCTACAACCGTGCGCTGGAACTGGGCGCCCAGCCCATCGACATCCCCACCGGCCCCATGGAGTTGCGCCTGCCCGCCATCAAGGGCATTGGCGGCGCGCCGCTGTACCTGATCGACCGCTTTGAAGACGGCAAGTCCATCTACGACATCGACTTCGAATTCATTGAAGGCGTGGACCGCCGCCCCGTGGGCCACGGCCTGAACCTCATCGACCACCTTACGCACAACGTGTACCGGGGCCGCATGGGCTTCTGGGCCAACTTCTACGAGAAGCTGTTCGGCTTCCGCGAGATCCGCTACTTCGACATCCAGGGCGAATACACGGGTCTGACCTCCAAGGCCATGACAGCGCCCGACGGCAAGATCCGCATCCCGCTGAACGAAGAAGCCAAGCAGGGCGGCGGCCAGATCGAAGAATTTTTGATGCAGTTCAACGGCGAAGGCATCCAGCACATCGCGCTGATCTGCGACAACCTGCTGGACGTGGTGGACAAGCTCGGCCTGGCCGGCGTGCCCCTGGCCACCGCGCCCAACGAGGTGTACTACGAGATGCTGGACACCCGCCTGCCCGGCCACGGCCAGCCCGTGCCCGAGCTGCAGTCGCGCGGCATCCTGCTCGACGGCACCACGGCCGACGGCACGCCCCGCCTGCTGCTGCAGATCTTCTCCACCCCCATGCTGGGGCCGGTGTTCTTTGAATTCATCCAGCGCGAAGGCGACTACCGCGACGGTTTTGTCGAAGGCAACTTCAAGGCGCTGTTCGAATCGCTGGAGCGCGACCAGATCCGCCGTGGCGTGTTGAACGCCTAAGTCGTCAGACATCCAGGGTTTACCCTGAACAGATGCCTATACTGCGCGCTCCCCGGAACTCAAAAGGATCCCGATGTCGCTCCGTAGCACCCTGTTCAGCATCCTTCTGGCCAGCGCAGCCACTGCCACGCTGGCGCAGAGCCCCTCTGCCCCCCTCACCATCGTGGTCCCCTACCCTGCCGGGGGCCCGCTGGACATCTCGGCCCGCATCGTGGCCGAAGGTGCCGCAGCGCAATTGGGCTCCATCACCGTGGAGAACAAACCGGGGGCGGGTGGCAACACCGGTGCCGACCAGGTGGCCAAGGCCGGGAAGGCCGGCAACCAGGTGCTGATGGGCGCGGTGGCCACCCACGCGGTGAATCCCTGGCTGTACAAGAACTTCCCCTACAACCCTCTCAAGGACTTCAAACCCCTGGCCCTGGTCGCGCGCACGCCCAATGTGCTGGTGGTGAACGCAGAGCAAGCCACCAAGCTGGGCATCAAGACCACGCCCGACCTGGTGCGGCACCTCAAGAAGCACCCCGACCAGTTCAAGTACGGATCGGGCGGCAACGGCAGCATCGGCCACATCTCGGCCGAAATGTTCGAGTCGCTCACCAACACCCGGATGGGCCACACGCCCTTCCAGGGCTCCAAGCCCGCACTGGCGGCGCTGGAATCCGGCCAGGTGCTGATGGTGTTCGACAACCTGGCCTCGGCGCTGCCGCAGATCCAGTCGGGCAAGCTGCTGGCGCTGGGCGTGACCACATTGAGCCGCAACGAGGCGTTGCCCAACGTGCCCAGCATCAACGACAGCGTGCAGGGCTTCAACGTGTCCACCTGGTTCGGGCTGTTCGCGCCCATCGCGCTGCCCGATGCGGATGCGCGGCGCTACGCCAACGCGTTCTCGGCCGCGATGCACTCGCCCGCAGGCAAGGAGAAGTTCAAGAAGATGGGAATCACGCCCGAAGAGCTGATGCTCGACGGATTTGCGCAGTTTGTGCGCTCGGAAAACAGCAAGTACGAGTTCCTGATCCGGGCCGCAAAAATCAAGATCGATTAGCAGCCGCGTGGGCAGATGCGCACCACTGTCACGGTGCGCCGGCCATGGCGGCAAAGGAGAAAAAAATGGGACAAGCCCCCGTCGTCTATGGCCAATCCACCCGCCCGCCCCGGGGCGACTACTCGCGCGCCGGCGAGAACTACACCTGCCCGCAGAACTACGCGGCCTACACCGCCGCCGACCACGACACCTACCGCCGCCTGTACGAACGCCAGCGCGCCCTGCTGCCGGGCCTGGCCAGCCAGGCGTTCATCGACGCCCTGCCCTCGCTGGGCGCGAGCGACCGCATTCCGCGTTTTGAAGAGGTCAATGAACGCCTCTACAAGGCCACGGGCTGGGAGCTGGTGGGCGTGCCCGGTCTGATCCCGGAGGTGCCGTTTTTCACCCTGCTGGCCAACCGCCAATTCCCGGTGACGGACTGGATCCGCAAGCCCGAGGAGTTCGAGTACATCGTCGAGCCCGACATTTTTCATGACCTGTTCGGCCATGTGCCGCTGCTGTTCAACCCCGTGTTTGCCGACTATGTGCAGCGCTACGGCCAGGGCGGGCTGAAGGCGCAGGGGCTGGGGTCGTGCGAGATGCTGAGCCGCTTGTACTGGTACACGATCGAGTTCGGGCTGATCCGCGAGGCGGGGGAACTGCGCGCGTACGGCGCGGGCATCTTGAGTTCGTCGGGCGAGTTGGCGTATTCAGTGCAGAGCCCGGAGCCGCAGCGCATTCCGCTAGCGCTGGAGCGGACCATGCGCACGCGGTACAAGATCGATACGTACCAGCAGACGTATTTTGTGATCGACAGTTTTGAGCAGTTGTTTGAGATGACGGCGGCGGACTTTGCGCCGATCTATGAGCGGCTGCAGGGGTTGCCGGAGTTTGCTGCGGATGAGCGGGAGGCTGTGGTGGCTTGATTTTTTAGATGAAATTGGCTGCTACCGCCTGCCTATAAAGCGCTAATAGCTATTATTTTCATAGCGCCAAAACAACCATTCGGGCCATCGCTGCGCTCGGCCCCGCCTGCGCAGCGCGTGGCGCTTGCGCCCGCGAGAGGGGGCCGAGCAAAGCAAAGGCCCGCGGGGCTGTTCGGCTGCTGGCTGTTCGGCTGTCCACCCCCTGCTGGCTGCGCCTGCGGCGGGGCGGTTGCGGGGTGAGCATGCGCGTCGGAGCGCGCATGCTGCATGCTCTGACTCGCCGTGGTTGTCCGAGCGGCGCGCGCAGCGCAAAGCGAGTTCCACGACGCACCCCGCAACCGCCCCGACGCAGGTTTGCCCCGTAGCGAAGCGAAGGGGTCGCAGACTGGGGGTCGCCCTTTCTTTGGTGACTTTCTTTCGGCGACGCGAAAGAAAGTTACTCGCCTGCCGGGCGACTCCCGGCCTCCGCCCTCAGCACAGGCATGCGCTCAATCCGCGAGCTCGCGAGCGGCGCCCAGGTTTCGACAAGCTCAACCCGAACGGTTGATGAAAACACGCGAGCTTTGACAAGCCTGCCCTGAACCTGTCGAAGGGCTCAGCTCAAAAGTTCAGTCCCACCCAAAAACTACAAAAACAATAGCTACCCACGCTTTACCAACAAGCGCTAGATGCCAAACTGACCCAAATTACCCTCGTCCAATCTCATCCAGACACTCTCGCACCACCGCAGGATCAAACGCCATCTGCACATGCGCCACCCCTTCCACTAACCGGAGCTCAGCCCCCGCCAACGCCGCCGTGGTCGCCGGAAACACGATGTTGTCGCAGTTGGAGTACCAGCAGGTAAACAACGCCGCCCGCCCTGCAGGCTCCGCCCGCTGCAAGGCCACCACCCAGTCCCCCGCCAGGCTCATCTGCCGCCCGTTCACCGCGCTGCTGAACCGCCCCAGCCACGTGCCGCCATGGGGCGTGCCCAGCGTCAGCACCCGGTGCACCCGCCCATCGGCCTGGTGCGCCCGCAGCCACGCCCGCACCGCCAAGCCGCCCATGCTGTGGCACAACAGCACCGGCGCCTGCCCCGCGGCGGCAGTCACTCGCAACACAGCGTCTTCGATGATGTCCGCATACCCGTCAATCGAGCCCATCACCGGCTCCAGATTGACCGCCACATAGGCATGCCCCCGCGCCTGCAAAGGCGCAAACCACGGCAACCACAGGCCCCGGTTGCACATGAAGCCGTGCACCAGCACCACGCCGCGCTGTCCCGTCGGCTGCGCAGGCAGCCAGTCGGGCAAGGACTGATGGCGAAACGGCTGGCGCCAGCAGAAGACCTGCAGCGCCACCCACACCTCGGCCCACCACGCACCCGCCACCTGCGACAGGCGGGCACGCGGCGCTGCGTCGCTGCGGTTGGTGATGTGCATGAGCACAAACTCCACCGCCATCACCACCAGGTACACACACAGCGGCACCAAGGCCCCCAGCACGGCGCGCCCGGGTGAGTGAGGCCACTGCCACACCAGCCAGGCGGCCATGGCCAGCAGGATGCACAGGAGAAGGATTCTTTGCCAGCGCGCGATCATGGTGGTGGTGAGGGGTAGATGATGTAATCGACCAGCACATTGTGCGGTCTGGCCGCTGCCCGCCACCGCACCCCGCAGAACGCTGAAAGGACCCCGCCCATGGATGCCGCCCAGACCATCCGCGATGCCATTGCCGATGTGACCGCCCTGCGCCTGCACCGCACGGGCGACCCGGCGCTGGGGGCGGCGGTGGGCAGCGTCAAGACCTTCCAGGCCCGGCGCTTTCGCGGCACCTATGCCGACCTGATGGCCTCGCCCGCGTTCGGCCCCGCCGCGCGGTTCTTTCTGGAAGAGCTGTACAGCGACACCGACTACACCGAACGCGACCAGCAGTTTGGCCGCATCGCAGGCACGCTGCAGACCATGTTCCCCCAGCCGGTCGTGAACACCGCCATGGCACTGGCCGTGCTGCATGCACAGACCGAAGGGCTGGACCAGGACATGGGCCGCGCCTGGCTGGCGCAAGGCTCCGATGCGACCGGCGACCCAACGCGCTACACCGCCGCCTGGCGCACCGTAGGCCAGCGCCATGCGCGCCAGCAGCAGTTACAGCGCGTGCTGGCCATGGGCAATGACCTGGCGCGCCTCACGCGCACGCCGGGCCTGCGGATGATGCTGCGCATGATGCGCGGCCCGGCCAACGCAGCGGGCATGGGCGCGCTGCAGAAGTTTCTGGAGGCCGGGTTTGACACCTTCGGCCAGCTCGCGCGCCAGCGCGGCGGGGTGGAGCAGTTCCTGGCCACCATCGAGCAGCGTGAGCAGGCGCTGATGGACCTGCTCTTCGACGCCGATCCTGTCACCTGCGGGACCCAGCTTAACCACACACTAGGACAAGCCCGATAGCCCGTTGCGCCCCCGCCTTCCACAATCTGTGCCCACCTATCAATGGCATTTGGCGAGCACAAGGGAAGGAAACACGCGCATGGAAAAGATTTGGCTCAAGAGCTACCCCCCGGGCGTCCCGCACGACGTGCAGCCCGAGCAATACCGCTCTGTGGCCCACCTGCTGGAGGAGTCGTTCCGCAAACACGCATCGAGCCCGTTTTCGGTCTGCATGGACCAGTGGATGAGCTATGGCGAGCTGGAGCGCCGCTCGGCCGCGCTGGGCGCCTATCTGCAAAGCCTGGGCCTCGCGCCCGGTGCGCGCGTGGCCATCATGCTGCCCAACATCCCGCAGTTTGGCGTGACCATGGCCGCCGTGCTGCGCGCCGGCTACACCTGCGTGAACGTGAACCCGCTGTACACCGCCCGCGAGCTGGAGCACCAGCTCAAGGACTCGGGCGCCACCGCCATCGTGATCCTGGAGAACTTTGCCCACACGCTGGCCGACGTGATCGACCACACGGCCGTCCAGCATGTGGTGATGGCCTCCATGGGCGATCTTCTGGGCTTCTGGTTTGGCCAATGGATCACCTTTGCCGTGCGCCACCTGGCCAAGATGGTGCCTGCGTATGACCTGCCGCTGTCGAACGGCCGCAAGGTCGTCACCTTCAAGAAGGCGCTGTCGCTGGGCGAGCACAAGTCGCTCGCGCCCAGCCAGGCCACGCTCGATTCGATTGCCTTCCTGCAGTACACCGGCGGCACCACGGGCCTGTCGAAAGGGGCGGTGCTCACCCACCGCAACATCGTGGCGGCCACGCTGCAGGCCGAGGCGTGGTTCACGCCCGCGCTGTCCAAGGTGGGCGACCTCTCCAAGGCCAACAGCATTGCCGCGCTGCCGCTGTACCACATCTTCGCGCTCACGCTGTGCCTGCTGGCCATCCGCCAGGGCTCCAGC
>CAYXSL010000087.1:0-17904 GCA_964466605.1 uncultured Verminephrobacter sp. | reverse complement strand
CAATTTAATAGTGAGGCTGCATGGCCATCAAATCCACCATCTTCAAGGCGAACCTGCAAATCGCTGACATTGACCACGGCTACTACGCCGACCATGCGCTCACGCTGGCGCGCCACCCCAGCGAAACCGACGAGCGCATGATGGTGCGCCTGGCTGCCTTGGCCATCCAGGCGCACCAGCTCAATGACCTGTGCAACGGCGACGCCACCCTGGCGTTCGGCGCGGGTCTGTCGGACCCGGATGACCCGGATGCTTCTCTCACCGACTTCACCGGGCGCAAGCGTGTGTGGATCGAAGTGGGCCAGCCCGAGGACAAGCCGCTGACCAAGGCCTGCAGCAAGGCCGATTCGGTGATCGTGTACTGCTTCAACCACGCCTCGGAGATCTGGTGGAAGGGCATCGAAAGCAAGCTGTCACGCCTGGACAAGCTGCAGGTCTGGCGCATTCCTACCGATGCCTCTCAGGCGCTGGCACAGCTGGCCGAGCGCAGCATGCAACTGCAGGCCACGGTGCAGGAAGGGGCCATCACCCTGAGCAGCACCATGGGCAGTGTGCATGTGGAGCCCGTGCGCTGGAAGTAAATTTTTTAGAGTAAAAAAGGCCTTCACCGCGCGACAGGTATGGTTTTTATGCTATTTAATTTATAGCATAGCAGCTGCCTGTGTACCCAGGCGCCTGCATGCGCGGGCAGGCGTTTCAGTTTCAGTCCCGCGGCATGAGCGCACCACATTGCCAGCACTGCTCGAAGCCACCCTCCACAATTTCGCCGCAGCGGCAGGCCCAGTGCCGCTGCGGCAGGGCCTGCAATGCTTGCAGCAGGGCGCGTGCGCGGGTCGCGTGTTCCTCGTAGTCCAGCCAGATCTCGGGCAGGCACTGGTCGGGCGGTAAATGCCCGGCGGCGGCACCCAGGTACTGGCGCTGCACCGATGCCGTCATTCCCGCCTCGCACAGCAGGTCGGCCCACAGCGTGGCGATGGCGATGTTGGGGGCTTGGGTCAGGCGCAGCATGGCTCCACCATAGCCGCTGCATGGGTTGGCGTACAGCCCCTGCTCTTGTCGGCCTCAGGGTGCGGGCGCTGGGGGGGCCGAGGCCCCCTCGGCCGCACGTTCGGCGTAGCGGTTGAAGCGCCACGCCGAGTGTTCCAGGGTGATGCGGCGCCACACCACGCGCTTTTCTACGGGGCTCATGGCCGGCCAGTGCTGCACCTCATCAAAGGTGCGCCCGCAGCCCTTGCAAAGATCGTCCCCCTGGCTGGTGGAGCAGATGGCGATGCAGGGGGTGTCGGGCGTCGTGTCGTACCAGGCATGCCATGCGGCCAGGGCGCGTGCGGGCAGGTCGTCTTCGCCGACAGCGGTCTGGCGGCGGTAGACCATCAGCGCGTACGCCTCTGCCAGGGCCTCGAGCTCGGGCGCCAGCGCCACGCCATCGGGCGATGGCGCGCGGTGACGCCAGTGGTTGATGGCGGCTTCGATGTCGGTGATGTGGATGGCGGCCATGGACGGGCAGGAGACAAGGGGGCTGGATCATAGCCGCCCGCCCGGGGGGTGCTGGCGGTGGTGTTATCTGCAAGAGCACCTGGCGCGCTGGCGTTCATACGCAGTAACCACAACATCCCAACCCTTGCGCAGCCGCGCTGGCGATGTTCCAATCGGGGGCTCGAAGGGGAGTAGCTCCCGACTTGTATTGCAGCGGGGCCAGGCCCTGACATCCGCAGTGCAAGGCATCGGATTCGTCGTCAATACGAAGCATCGCTTCCGGCGTTCCGGGCTCCGCGCACATGCTCTATGTGCCGAGCCGAGCAAGACCTTTGATGGGCCCACTGTGGGCTGATCAAGGCTGCCCCTTCGCATGCCGCGCCCCTGCTGCGTGGTGGCAAGCCCCTGATCCTCCGACCGCAGGCCCCTATCCCTGGGATGGACTCGGCGCTACAGTGTGGCGAGATCCTCCCTTCGCGCTATTGATACTGAGGAATTTATGGACTTTTTGGCATCGCCCGAATTCTGGCTCGCACTGGGCCAGATCATCATCATCGACATCCTGCTGGGGGGCGACAACGCCGTGGTCATAGCGCTGGCCTGCCGCAAGTTGCCTCCCGCACAGCGCACCAAGGGCATCATCTGGGGCACGGCGGGCGCCATCGTCCTGCGCGTGATCCTGATCGCCTTTGCGATGACGCTGCTGGCACTGCCATTCCTCAAGTTCGTGGGCGCCATCCTGCTGGTGTGGATTGGTGTCAAGCTGCTGGCCCCCGATGAAGAAGGCCATGGCGACGTGCAGGGCAGCGACAAGCTGCTGGCTGCCATCAAGACCATCATCGTGGCCGACCTGGTGATGAGCGTGGACAACGTGATCGCCATTGCCGGCGCTGCACAGAATGCGGGCGAGCACCAGTTCCTGCTGGTCGTGCTGGGCCTGTTGATCTCCATCCCGATCATCGTCTGGGGCAGCCAGCTGGTTATCAAGCTCATGGAGCGTTTCCCGATGATCATCACGCTGGGTGGCATGCTGCTGGGCTGGATCGCCGGGGGCATGCTGGTCACCGACCCCGCACTGGCCAACCCCGACAAGTGGCAGTGGATGCTGAAGATGCCGCTGGATGCCTCGGGCGAAGTGCTTGATACGGTCAAGTACGGTGCCAGCGTGGCCGGTGCACTGCTGGTGTTGCTGGCCGGCAAGATCATCCTTTCGCGCCGCGCCGCTGCAGCGCCTGCCGAGCAGCAGCATTGATCTGATCGACGGCCCCCGGGGTGTGTGATTCACGCCCCGGGGCCTCGGAGCTTTCACAGGAGTCGGTATGGACAGAGTCATCGTGTACGTGGACGACGCAGCGTATGCCCAGCAGGTGCTTGCGCCCCTGTTTGCCCGTGACGCAGCGGCGCCGACCCAGTGGGTGCTGGTGGCCTGCGCCCCGCGCATGACCCACCGCATCAGCAAATGGGTCAGCCACAGCGCCCGCGAGAACTGGCGCACCAAGTGGGCGGACAAATTGTTTGCCCAGATCCTCCCCGGCCTGCGCAGTCCTGCGAACAGCGTGACCACGGTGGTGGCCCGAGGGCCGTTGGTGGAGCTGACAGAGCAACTGCAGGCGGCCCAGCCCGCTGCAGCCCAGGTGGTGGATGCACGCCGCCCCAAATCCGACGCTCCGGAGGATGCAAAGAACGGCCAGACGGCGAGCCGCCGCTGGCCAACACCCAGGCCCGGCACCCTCATGGGCAGCCTGCTCACGGGTTTTGGCACCCTGTGGGTGCTGGCGCTGGAGTGACGGGGCACTTCGAAAGGTGTCCCAGAAACGCCCATCCGCTGATGGCGGTGGGTGCTGTAACAAAAGGGCCCACTGGGCCCTTTTTTAGTGGGATCATGGCCGGTGCTATTCTTTAGCCATGAAACTTCTTCTCAAATGGTTGCTCAGCGCAGCCGCGCTGTTGTTTGTGGCGTACATCTACAGCGGTGTCGAGGTAAAAAGCTTTCCCTCGGCATTGATCGCGGCCTTCGTGATCGGGCTGTTCAACGCGGTGCTGCGTCCGGTGCTGGTGGTGCTCACGCTGCCGGTCACCATCGTCACGGTGGGGCTGTTCCTGTTTGTGATCAATGCGCTCATGTTCTGGGCCGCCGCCAGTGTGCTCGACGGCTTCCATGTCGCGGGTTTTGGCGCAGCCCTGCTGGGCTCGCTCATCTACTCTGTGCTGGGCGTGGTGATCGAGTCAGCGCTCGGCGGCCTGTTCGCGAAGAAGTGACTCCATGGCACGCAGCCGGGTGTCGATGATCGAGGCTTCGATGTGGTCCGCGGCTGCGCCGCCTCGGCGGGCCAGATCCTGGCCCGCTTTGAACCGGTCTACCGCCGCCGCATAGTCATAGCGCGCGGCATGGGCCTCTGCCTCCGCGCGGATGGCGCGCAGCCCTTGGCCCTGGGCCTGCCACACGGCCGCCAGCAGCTGCCATGCGCTGGCATCCTTGGGGTGGCTCGCCACCCAGGTTTGCAGTGCGCCGGTTCCTGCGCTGGCCTGGCCCGCCTGGAGCAGGATCCGGGTGCGCAGCAGCAGCTCTGGCCTGCGCGTGCTGGGGCCGTTGCCTTTTGCTTCCGGCGGAAGGGCGGTCTGCGCAGCAGATGCGTCCCCTGCGGCCAGCTCGATCTCAGCGCGCAGCAAGCGCACGAGCCGCAGCGCGGCAGGGTCGGCCTGCGCCAGCGTTTCGAGCTTCTGCACAGCCGACCTGGCGCCTGCCATATCCCGCAGCTGCTGCGCCCCCAGGGCGGAGGCATACAGCGCCGCCGCACGCCGTTGCGGCGGTTGCGCTGCGAACCCGATGCCTTGGGGCTCCTGAACCCATTGGCGCAAAGTGTCCACGCCGGGGTTGGAGAGCACCCGGGCGCGTGCGGCCACCATGGCATGCTCCAGCGAGGTCGCCAGCCCCGCCGGGCCGGGGCTGGTGCCGGGAGGATGGCGCGACTGCATGTCTGCCATGCGCTCGCTGGTCAGCGGATGGCTGCGCAGGTAGGGCCACGAGCCATTGTCATTGAGGCGATTGGCCTGCTGCAGTTTGTCGAACATGCTCACAAAGCCCAGGGGCGAGAACCCGGCGGGAGCCATCAGCCCATAGCCAATCCGGTCCGCCTCCCGCTCCATGTCGCGCGAGAAGTTCAGCTGGTTCTGCATGGCCAGCGCCTGACCGCCCACCACCAGGGCCTGCGTGGCACCGGGGTTCTTGCTCGCCGCCAGGGCGCCCAGCACCAGCGCCCCCAGCAGCAGCGGGGTCTGCTTGCTCTGCTGCGTGATCAGGCGCGAGATGTGGCGCTGGGTCACATGGCTGAGCTCGTGCGCAAGCACTGATGCAAGTTCATCACGCGTTGCCACCACCCCCACCAGGCCCAGATGCACGCCCAGGTAACCACCGGGCAATGCGAACGCGTTCACCGTGCGGTCCCGTCCCAGCAGAATCTCCCAGGCAAAGCGCTCGTCCAGCTCGGCAGAAAGCTCTCCGCGCGCCCGGGCCGCTTCCATCAGCGGCTGCCAGATGCCCTGCACATAGTCTGCGATGACCGGATCATCGATGTAGTCGGGGTCCCGGTACAGCTCGCGAATGATGCGATCACCCAGGCGGCGCTCGGCGCTGGTGGTGAGGTCGCCGCTCTCGCCGAGAGTGGGCAAATGCGACTGGGCGTGGACTGGGAAAATCAAGCAAATTGCTATAATAATAATAGCAACAGAGGCATGACTAGCGCGCCGAGAAGGCGAAAAAAAATCACAAATTGCGAGGGGATGGAGCCAATATGGGGCGGCAAGCCCTGGGGAGCAAAAGCGATTCCGCATGCCCGTATGATGCCCTGAGCCACCGATTGTTTCGTAACAACAACCCATTTCCCGAACCACTGCTATGTCTTCCCTTACCCATTTCGACGCCCAAGGCCAAGCCCACATGGTCGACGTAGGCGCAAAACCCGCCACCCACCGCACCGCCGTTGCGACGGGTCGCATCGAGATGCAACCGGCAACCCTGGCCATCATCGAGAGCGGCACGGCAAAGAAAGGAGACGTGCTGGGCATTGCCCGTATCGCAGGCATCATGGCCGCGAAGAAAACCAGCGATTTGATTCCGCTGTGCCATCCGCTGGCGCTGACGCGGGTGGCGGTGGAACTGGAGTCAGTGCCCGCTGAGAACGCTGTTCAATGCACGGCCACTGTTGAAACTGTCGGCCCGACCGGTGTGGAGATGGAGGCGCTGACAGCGGTGCAGGTGGCCTTGCTGACCGTTTATGACATGTGCAAGGCGGTGGATCGGGGGATGGTAGTTCAAGGCGTGAGGGTGACAGAAAAGCGAGGAGGCAAGTCCGGTCGTTCCGTCATGGCGCCTTCGACTGGTCCTACGGTTTGAGAGACTTTGTTGCGCAAACGGTGTTTTCCACTCCACCAAGCTGTCAGCATGATGGATAAGAAAAAGCTGAGACTGGTACCGCACGGCGAACTGAATCCCACAGAATGCGACAGCGAAGGCGCGAAGCTCGTTACAGGTGTGGCTGGATCGTGAGAAGGTTTGGTACGCCGTGCCCAGTCGCAAACGCGGTTGCAGCCAGATTTTCTCAGAGGTGGTAATTTGTCTCGTGCGATCAGCCACTACTTCGAGCCCAGAGCAGGGACAAAGCCTATTTGAGCTGGCTGGTCTGTATTGCGTGGTGCCGGATTTCATTAGTCCACTTGAAACAACCCCGCTTTTAGGCGAGCATTGACGCTGGCAAGCGAAGTTGGACGCTAGGGAAGGCCTGCACTAATCCCTTGCTAATGCAGTGTGCCCGCCCATGGGACAAGCACGGGCGCCCGCCCAGTTCTACGCGCGTAAGCTGAGGCAATCACCCAGCGCAGAGGGCTTCGCGTCCCTTTTTACACGCACCTTTCCCGTGCAGGTCATCCGCTGGTGCTTTGCCATTCAAAGATTGCTCAGCGTAAACAAGCGTGACCAATTGCGCCGTGTTCTCCCTGAGTCCTCGGTAGTGCACCTTCACATAGCCAAACGGCTGTTTGACCGCCCGAAACTGATGCTCTACTTGGGCCCGGACCTGGCCTTGGTCCGCTCCAGTTGGTCGATCAAAGTCTGCACAGGCTTGTCCTTGTCCAAGGCCCTGCGGAGCCCTGGGCGCATCGCTATACGCCAGCAGACGGTTTACATGACGCCGAGTCTCCTGAGATAGCCCTCGCGTCCCCAAAGGCGTCCGTCTCCGACTCGTGCAGCAGCTGTTGGCTCCCGCCACGGGTCACGTCGCCGCCGCTGCCTCGCTACCGCAAGAACAAGGCCCGCGTCGGCATCCTCCGCAAGTCTTCATACCAAAAATACAGCGCACCGTTTTGGTCCTGGTTCGTCCAGGGACAGGCCGACAAAATCACGAAAGGCTAGTATGTCGTGCGGTGCTTCTTCTATCGCCAAGTCGCCGTCTTGTTCAATCCCACTCTGCTTTACAGCGCTTCAAACGCTTGGGCGAATACGGGTCGCGCTGCTCAATCGCTTCAGCCAGCTTGGCCGCCCTCAGTCTGTCGCATTGGCGTGATTTTGCTCTAAACTGGGTTTGTGGTGCGGAAAAGTCGGTCTGCGCAACAAAGCCGAAAAGGTGTGAAAGATAATACTTGAAATTAACTGGCAGGTGAATGCCTAGATGTCGCATCCCGGACGATCATATGGCCGCTTGTGAAACAGATCCGGGTGCTCCTGGTACCACTCTTTCATAGCCTGCATCGGCGTCTTGCTCTTGAGCGCTGACTGCGGCAACTGGTGGTTGTACAAGGCCACATAGCGCAGCAAGGTCTGCTCCATGTCTTCACGGCTGTTGAACCTGTGGGTCTTCAAGACGTCCGCTATGCGGCCATTGAACCGCTCCACCATGCCGTTGGTTCTGGGTGTTCTGGGCTTGGTCAGCCGGTGCTCTATGCCCAACTCCTGGCACAGTTGGTCGAACTCGTGGTTGCCGCTGGGCTCTCGCTCCTTACTAGCAAACAGGCGGTCTGTGAACTCCTTGCCGTTGTCGGTCAACAGCTTGTTGATCCTGATCGGACAGGCTTTGTGCAATGCCTTCAGGAAAGCCTGCGCACTGGCTGCTGTTTTGTTGGCCTTGAGTTGCACGAACACCCATCGCGTGGCCCTGTCGATGGCCACGAACAGATAACGTCGGCTGCTCTCGTCCTGCATCTGGGGCAGGTACTTCACGTCCATGTGCACATAGCCTGGCTCGTAGCTCTTGAAGGCCTTGTGGGCCAGCGCAGGCTCCTGGGGCTTGAGGGCCTTGAGGTTGCCCGCTCCATGGCGGCGCAGGCACCGGTCCAGGCCCGAGCGTGAGACATCGGGGCAAATGAACTCCCGTGTCACGGCCAGCAGGTCATCCAGAGGCAGCATCAATGTACGCCGCAAGTGAACCACCACAGTCTCTTGCGCGGGCGTAAGCACCGTCTGCAGGTGATGGGCCGTGTGCGAGCGGTCCCCAAAGACTGAGCGCTTCTTCCACTTGTAGACCGTCTGCGCGGTGATGCCAAAGCGCTGGGCCAAGGCACTGGCTGTCTCGTCGCTGGCCGCGATCTCGGCCCGCACGGCGGGTGTGGTGCGAGCGTTCTTGTGCAGGGCTATCAACATAGCTTCGCTCCCTGGGTAGATTGCAAGGACTCTATCAACTCCTGCAGAACAGCTCGGGCCATGAAGAGCGGATAGCGTTTAGAGTCTATGCAATCGTCCGGGATGCGACACCTAGAAAGCATCACCTTGTATGTACCCTATCACAGTCCCATCAGCTTTAATTATTGCGATCCAGTCAGTTCGAGCAACTATCGGCAAATACCGTGCTTCGCCAATGGGTACATTGTTTTTTGTCAAAATTTTCTCAATCTCTAATCGATATTTTATGTTCTGGGGCTTTTGAAGAAAATCTATAGCGCGAGATGCTGACTGATAAGCCCCTATTCCAGAATACTCTGTATAAAACTTCGGTCTTTCGCCATAGTCTCGACCCCCTTGAACCGATTCAAAAAGAACTTCCTCCCGTTCCTCCTTGGAGGCAGCCCTTATGCTCACAATCCTCATCTCTCCAAAAATCCCAATTTTCAAATCTTCACGGATGCCTCTCAGCTCTGATGGGTCCACATCGGCAGATGAGATTACTTTGAATCTATCAAACTCATGAACCAAGTACAGCGGCCTTATTTTCTGAAGACTCCATAGGCCGTAGGACAGCGCAAAAATTTGAATAAAAATAATCACGGTCATATCGAGAAGTAGCTCTTTTTTTGATTTTTTTCTGGTAAAAACAGAAAAAGTCAATAAAGCTCCGCATACGACATCAACTATTATTATTAGCAAAAATAATTCTATGCCGCCAGTCATCAAGCCGAATGGTGAGGGAAACCAGACGGAAAATATCATCGCCGCAAGAATGCCTGCAACACTTGCGCTGCAAAATAAATGTATGCTTGCAGCTTTTGTTCTGTCGTGAATATTTCTCATCAAAGCCAAAAACCAAAAATCAAAAAAAGGCGCCTAAGCGCCTTTTTTACATGGAATCAAGTTAATTTCTGCAAGTTGCAGGTACATACTTGAAAACCGTATTGCTACTAGCCGCTGCTGTGATACCTGCTCGGCAGCCCCACTCCACAGGAGCTCCGTTCGTGAGCGCCGCTGCAGGCGCACCAGCAGTGACAACACCCGAACCAGGCGTCAGGCGGATAAACAAAGCAGGCACCCCCACTGCGGGAGCATATTGCACAGTAATCATGCCATTGCCAACCACTGGCGTCGCTGCAATGTTGGCAATGCCAATACCAGTAACATACTTCGTGGCTGTGAACTGGTAGCCGAAGTCTGCAGAACCAGGCGCTGCGGTGCATGGAAGCGCGCAGCCCGTCAACGCCACTCCGCCACGAGCGGCAAAGGTGTCAGCTACTGCAAGCTTCGGCGCTGAAGCCAAGCTAAGACCTTCCGTCACTCGTGCACGGATGGTGTAGTCTTGGTACGCAGGCAGAGCCACCGCAGCCAAAATACCGATGATCGCTACAACGATCATCAGTTCGATCAGGGTAAAACCCTTCTGGATAGAGCGCTTCATAAAAACTCCTAGGAAAGTTGCGAATGCGCTGTTGCTATGCAATCCGCGTGCCTACTTGGCCGAGCAGCATCGGGCGACAGTTCGACTGCTGTGCCCAACCCGGAAACAGACAACCGGTGCCCCCTTGAAAGGGCGACGAATCAGCAAAGTCAAGCGATTGGCAAACAAACATCAGAAAAAAGTTTGTTCTTCAACATTGTTCACAAATCTCCCCGGGGTCGGACTTTGAACGATTCACTTTGCGTTAAGAAAAGCTCCCACCGCCCTGGTGCATTTACATTTTTGTCATCCAGTATTGTCAAGCCGGTGCCTCACACCTCTAGTGTTTGGCCCGCGCTCAGCCATCGGATGTCATGGGGACCCAAGGAACCTGTGGTGCCATCCAGCTGCCGAATTTCCTCCATGATGAGTTCGGTTTCCGAAGGCTTGGTATGCGTGATGTAGATGGGATAGCGGTTAGCCGGGTGGATATGCGCCAACTCCTGGGCCAGGGTGTCGGGTGACAGGTGCAGGCTGCGGCGCGCAAGCTCGCGTTCGCGGTTACTAAAGGCGGTTTCTATGACGAGGTAGCACACGGGCATCGCATTGACCCGGTCCCAGAACGACTGATTGCGTTCCGTGTCGCCGCTGAAAACCCACCAGCCGGTGTGCCCGCGCACGGCGAAGCCGACGGCGGGGACGGTGTGGCGTGCGGGGAGTGCTTCGATTTCAGTGCCATCAATCGTCATCAAATCGCCAGTCTTGAACGGCTGGTATTGAAGGAAGGGTGATGCCTGCGACGGAATGGTGCTGAAGTCCGGCCAGATGATGTTGTTGAACACATGGGCCTGGAGCGCCTCGATGGTGGCTTGTAGTGCGTGAACCTGCACGGGGCTGCGGCGCAAGGATGAGACCGAATCCAGCATCAGCGGCAGTGCGGCGATGTGGTCGAGGTGGGAGTGGGTGAGGAGCACATGGTCGATGCGGCTCATTTCTTCCAGGGTCAGATCGCCCACGCCGGTGCCCGCATCGATCAGGATGCGGTCTCCAATCAAGAACGATGTCGTGCGACAGTCCTTGGCGATGGCGCCGGAGCAACCCAGCACGCGAATCTGCATGTGAAGCCTTCCCGCTTTTTGCTTGCACGCCTACTTGGTATCGAAGTTGGTGGCGCTGTCCCAGTCTGGGTTGTAAGGCAACAACCGAAGGCTGGCCACGCGCTCGGCGTACAGCGCATGCAACACGGCGTGGGGATCAAACTCTCTCAGCCGCGTCAACAGTGCATCACATTGTGCCCATTCCTGGGCGGCATAGGCTGCGAGAAATTGCGTCCACACCTCCAGCTCTTCCGCTTGGCGATGTGGTAGCTGGTCCAGTTTGGCCAGTGGCTGGTAGATGGGGACGGCCTGGGCCTTGCCTTTGACGCGGACACGGTCCATCTGTTGCCAAGCGAATTGGGGAGCCAGCGATTTGGCGCTTTCGCTCACCACAATGGCGGTCCCATAGTGTTTGGACAGGCCTTCCAGCCGTGAGCCCAGATTCACGGCGTCGCCGATGACGGTGTAGGCGCGGCGGATGTCCGAGCCCATGTCGCCGACGCACATGACGCCGGTGTTGAGCCCGATGCCCACCCCGATTTCAGGCAGGCCACGCTGTCGGTGGTCGGCATTGATCTGCCCAATGGCCTGGGCCATCTCCATGGCGGCCGATACTGCCAAGTGGGCGTGGTCCGGGGTGGCGACGGGAGCTCCCCAGAAGGCCATGACGCAATCGCCCATGTATTTGTCGATGGTGCCCCGGTGGCTGCGGATGATGTGGGTGAGTTTGCTGAACACCTCGTTGAGCAGCGCCTGCAGCTGCAGTGGCTCCATGCGCTCCGACATGGCAGTGAAGCCGCGCATGTCGCAGAACATCACCGTTAATTCGCGGTTAGTGGCCTGCATGCTGTAGTGCTCGGGCTGCTTGACCATCTCGGCCACCAGTTCGGGTGGCACATAGGCGCTGAACAGGGTGGCCAGTTCGCGCTTGGAGCGGCTTTCCACAAAGTAGCCATAGGCCATGTTGAGCGCAAACGCCAGCAGCGCCATCACCACAGCGGTGGCGAGTGGTAGAGCCAGCCCATGGGCCAGATAGAGCCAGAGGTTGAGGCCCACCAGCGATGCCACCACACCGCCGCTGAGCAGCACGGCTGCGGACGCTGACAGCAGAGGCAATGCCACGGCCAACAGCATTCCGGCACACAGCAGTTGCAAGGCATCAAATCCGACGGCGTAGTCGGGCCGCACGATGTTCTTGCCATCCAGAAAGGCCGAGAGCACATTGGCATGCGCCTCTACCCCCGGATAGGTTCTTCCGACCGGGGTCACCCGCAGGTCCAGCAGGCCCGGGGCGGTGGAGCCCACCAGCACCAGCTGGTCCTTGAGTTGGCCGGGTGGGAGCTTGCCCTCCAGCACATCCGACGCCGAGATGTATCGGAACGAGCCGCCCCGGGCGTCGCCCGGGCCCCGGTAGGGGATGAGGGTGGCCAGTTGATCGTCCACCGGCAGGGCCAGGGCGCGCCCATCGGCGCGCAGCACAATGCTCTGCAGGGCGTCGTGCGAACCGCTGGGAACCGGGTTGGCGAAGCCCGGATGGATGTCTGGCGAACCAATCACCGCGCGGAACATGGCCAGGGCCAGGGATTCGTAATACTGTCCCTGGTACTCGGCCAGCAGCGGGAGGGAGCGCACCACGCCGTCCTCATCGGTGATCGAATTGAAGAACCCGGCTGTGGGCGCTGCCGCGGCCAGGCCTTCGATGTTGCTGCTGTAGCCTTTCCACGATGTTGCAATCAGTGGCAGGCCACGCAGGCGGTCCAGCGGCAGCGCGGGCGGGGGGAGAGCACCTTTGGTAATGCCGTCGCGGTCATCGCCTGAAAGGTAGTACCCCAAAACCACTGGGCGGCCTTGCAGTGATTGCGCGAACAGTGCGTCGTAGTTCAGCGAAGGGGTGAGGCGCTCCAGCTGCTCCTGAAACCCGGGTTGATTGCGCAACGGCCCCTGGGCCAGGTTACGCAATGTGGACAGGCCCGAGCTTTCGTCTGCCTCGGCGAACAGGACGTCGAACCCCAGCACGGATACCTGCTGCCGCTCGAACAGTTCGCGCGCCAGGCTGGCCAGCTTGTCGCGCCTCCATGGCCACTGCCCAACCTGGCCCAGGCTCTTTTCGTCGATGTCGATGATGACGATGCGCTCGTCCAGCGTGCGGGGCATGGTGACCCGCAGGCGCGTGTCATAAATGATGTTGTCCAGCCGCTCCAACACCTGGAGGTGGAGCACATCTGAGATATGAAGCAGCGCAAAGACCAGCGGCACCAGGGTGACGGCGATGCGCCGCCAGCGGCGCAGAAACAGGTGCGAGAGCTGCTGTCGCATGGGCCTGGCCGCATGAAGATGTCAGTGGGCGATAGCGGGAATGGTGCAGCTGTCACCAGGGCGCAGCACCAGCGCCGAACTGTCAGCCTTGTTCGAACTGCATTTCGGTGCCCGCCAATTCAAGCCGGTCTCCATGCTTGAGCGGCACGGGAGATGCGCCGATGGAGGTACCGTTGAGCAAAGGCATCTCGGGGCCCTCCACATGGGCTAACACAAAGCCATGGTGGCGCTTGGTGATAGAAGCGACTGCCACACCGGGCTTGCCAATGGTTGTCACCACCTTTTGCAGAGACACTTCACGTCCTGCCGCTGCGCCCGACATCACGCGAATCACTGCTGCAATGGGGGCCGGGGTGGGCGCGACCGGGACAGGTCGTACCGGTGCTGCGCCCACGGGGAGGACCATGCCCGGCTTGAAGACCATGGTTTTTTCGAAGTTCTGGCCTTCGGCTTCCTGCAGGAAGCGAATTTTGTACTTGCCCACTTCGATCGTGTCGCCGTTGCGCAAATCCTGGCGCTTGACGGCTTTTGCATTCACATAGGTGCCGTTCGTGCTGCCCAGGTCTTCGATCTCGACCTCGTGTTCAGCCATGTGGATCACAGCGTGTTCCCCGCTCACGGCGAGGTTGTCGATCACGATGTCGTTGTACGGGCGTCGGCCGAGCGTGGTCCGCTCCTTGGTCAGTTGTACTTCCTTGATGACGACCCCGTCGATTGAAACGATCATTCTCGGCATGATCCACTCCTGATGTGATGAATTGTTGTGGTTTGGGCCGTTCAGGCGGCCCCTAGCAATCGGGACATAAGGCCGCGCTTCTTGCCTCCCGCAGCGGCCTGCACCAGCAGCACGCTCACGTTATCACGCCCGCCGTTAGCGTTGGCGGTGTCGATGAGCAATGTGGCTTTTTCTTCCAGTGGGATGGGCGCGCGCACCATTTCCGCCAGGTCGGGGTCGGACACCATGTCCGTGAGGCCATCCGAGCACAGCAGAAAAAGATCATTGGCAGCCACCTGGAATTCGTTGACTTCCATCATGACGTTGGGCTCCACACCCAGGGCTCGGGTCACCAGATTGCGGTTGGACGACAGTGCCGCCTGCTGGGCGGTGAGCAGGCCGGCGTCAATTTGCTCCTGCAGCCACGAGTGGTCCCGCGTGATCTGCTGCAACGCACCATCCCGTAACCGGTAGCAGCGCGAGTCGCCGATGTGCCCAAGGATGAGGCGGCTGCCATGGAACACGGCGACGACCAGAGTGGTCCCCATGCCAGCATACTGGGGGTTCGACAGCGACGCGCCCAGGATGGCGTGGTTGGCATTCTCCACGCAGATTTCCAGTGCGCGCCGCACATCGGTGGATTGGGGCGTGGTGCCCGCCTGGGCCAGCCAGCGGGCCATTTCGGTGCGGATGAAGGTGGTGGCCATGCCGCTGGCGACTTCTCCGGCGTTGTAGCCGCCCATGCCGTCCGCGAGGATGGCGACCTGCGCTTCGCGATCGACGGCCACCGCATCTTCATTGTTGGCGCGCACCCGTCCCTTGTCGGTCCGCGCGAAAAATTCGTAGGTCATGGATGTGTGGGCGAGCGTCATTGGGCGCCTGAAACGGGCGGGGCTGACGCTCCCCGCACGGCGGGGGGATCCATCACGGTTTCCTGAAAATCCGTCATCTCATGCCCTGTTGCATCGCGGTCCGCATCATAGACCACTGTTTCAGGCGCGGGCGGGCTCTCGGCATCGGCTGTTCCAGCGGCAGCCTGCCGCAGATCGGCGGCAAACTGGCGGCCTGTCTGGTAGCGGGCCTCCGGGCGTTTTTGCAAGGCCAGCGCCACCACCCGGGCGACGGAGGGGGAGAGGCCGGGGCGCAACTCGCGGATATCTGGCGCATCCACGCTGGCGATCTTGTGCATCAGCTCGGTCATGGAGGCACCCCGCAGCGGAAGGGTACCAGTCAGCAGCTGGAACAGCGAGATGCCCAGCGAGTACAGATCCGACCTGCCGTCTACCTTCTTCCCCGCAAGCTGCTCTGGTGACATGAAGCTGGGTGTGCCCAGCACCAGCCCCGTGCGTGTCTTGCTGGAGTCGGTGATGCGCGCAATGCCAAAGTCCGTCACCTTGACCGCGTGGGTGGTGCTGTCAAACATGATGTTGGCGGGCTTGATGTCGCGGTGCACCACGTTGTGGGCATGGGCGTAGTCGAGCGCATCCGCCACACACGCGGCAATTGACAGCACGGTAGGCACCGGCAGCAAATGGTCCTTTGCACAGGCATGGGTCAGGTCACGGCCTTTGAGGAACTCCATGGCGATGTAGGCCAGGTCATGCTCTTCGCCCGCATCGAAGATGGTCACGATGTGGGGGTGCTGCAGGCGTCCGGCGGTTTCGGCTTCACGGAAGAACCTGGCTCGCGCGTCGATCAGTGCATCGCCTTCGAACTCCTGGCCCAGGGCCAGGGTTTTGATGGCTACGACACGCCCGATTTTGGGGTCCCGCCCCAGGTACACGACGCCCATGGCCCCTTTGCCAATTTCGCGGTCGATCTGGTAGCGGCCCAGCATGGGCAAGCCCGGCGAGGCGTCGCCGGGGAGCCGTGGGCTGGCGGTGGCGCCCTGCGGGGGGATGGACGCAGGCTGGCCGTGAGGGCCGCCGCTGTCGGCCTTGGCGCGTGCCCGCTTGTAGCGACTCCGCACGTCTTTGTATTGGCGGTTGTGCCGCAGGATGTGTTCGTACACCGCCTTGGCCTTGGCAAAATTGCGTTTGCGTTCAAAGTCTTCGGCCAGGTGGTACAGGTTGTCCAGCAAGGCATCGCTGGCAGGCACTTTGCGCAGGCGCTCAAACGCCATGTCCAGCTGGCCCTGCCCGTGCAAGGCCAGCCCCATCATCCGGTCCGCTTCTGCGGCTTCGGCCGATGGGGAGCGGCCCCGGCCGTTTTTCCAACCGAGCAGCAGGTTCGCCGCAATCCCCCCAGCGAGCCCGATGGCGGGCAGCGCCAGCGCAACCCACAGGCCGGCGTAGTGCAGCAGCCCCCACCCTGCAGCTGCGAGTGCCAGTACCAGTGCTGCGCCAGTACCCAGTGCCACAGGCGCCCGTGTCCTGTGGCCAAGCAACGCCACATACAACAGTGCGCCTGCTGCCGCCAGCCCCGACAGCCAGGGGCCCCAGGCTGGTTCCTGCGCGCCAAGGCCCAGGCGGATGGAAGACACGGTGTGCGCCAGGGTGTCAACGGGATACAGCGGGCCTTGCCCCGCTGGCGGCGCCAGTGACTCGGTGGTGCTGCCCACCAGCACGACCTTGCCTTTGAAGCTGTCGCCGGGCGTTTTGCCGTTGAGCACACTGGCGAAGGAGTGGGTGGGGAATGCCGGGGTGTCGCCAGGCACCGTATGTACACGTGGGTACATCACGGCGGCGGTATCTGTCGGAATGTGCAACCCTCCCAGGCGCAGCCCGGTAGGTGCTTCCTGGATGTGCAAGTCGCTCGCACCCAGGTGAAGACTGTGCAGGGCGGCCAGCAGTGCCAGTGCAGGGACCCCGGCATTGTCGTAGCGCAAAAGCAGAGGCACCCGGCGGGTCTTGCCATCCTCGTCCACCTCCGAAAACAGGTGGCCTATGGCTGCGGCGGATGTGCCCAGGATTCCAAGAGGATGCTGCGCGGACTGGGCGGGCCTGGCGAAGGTGCCGGGGTCGGGCAGCGTGCTGCGGCGCACGTAGGACGGCAGCGCTGCGGGCGTGCCCGCAGGGGCGTAGCGCGATGCCAGCAGCACATTGCCTGCACGCTGGATGGCGCTGGCCAGGCGCGCATCCGTGTCGAGTACCTGGTCGGCGTCGGCAGCGATGCGGTTGAGTTCGGTGGCCAGCGGGCCGGTGTCGCCGGAGGCGGCGAGCACCTCCCGGATCTTGCGCACATGGCCCAGGCCCCGGTCACTTTGGGGTTCTGTGAAGTGCGCCGTGTGGACGATGGTCTTGGCGCCGCTGGCTGCAAGCTGATCGATCAGCCGCGCGTGGATGTCACGGGACCAGGGCCAGGGGCCCAGCGCGGCCAGGCTTGCGTCGTCGATGTTGACGATGGCGATTTCAGGCAGGGGTGCGGGAGTGCTGGTGCGGATGGCCGCGTCATACAGCGCAAGGTCCAGCCGCTGGGCAAGACCCGTGACCACACAAAGAGCCACTGCCGCCAGCCCCGCCAATGCGCTCCAGAAGCCATCGGTACGCCACACATTCCGTCGCCGTGCCGAGGATTTTCTGCCCACTTGCTGTTGTTCCACTCAGGTATTGAACAGCATTTCAAGCAATAACTGCGCCCAGGTCTCGGGGCTTCGATTTCAGCGGATTTCGGTGCCTAACAACGCAGCGAGTGTGCTTCCTGTGCCGTTCTTGTCGGGCGCGGCGTTTGATGCCAGCTGGAGGTGCCATTTTTGTCACACGGGGCGACGCTTGCTCCCGGGGCAGGGAAATGTGCCGCCACGCTGCCATCGGTGCGAAGCGTTCCCTTTGAGGAAAGCCGGTCCGCCAAAAACGCCTGTGACAGACGCAAAGAGCAAAAAAAAGCGCCCGGAACCTGGGTTCCGGGCGCCTGGAGCCACTGCAGATTCGCGCATCTGGCAGTCGCCATGCAGAGCGCATGGAGGACGGCCGTGAGCGAAGCGCGACTTACTTCAGCTGGGCCTTGAGCAGCTTGCCCAGCTCAGACGGGTTGCGCGTGATCACGAAACCGGACTCTTCCATGATGGCCAGCTTGGCGTCGGCCGTGTCGGCACCGCCGGAGATCAGGGCACCTGCGTGGCCCATGCGCTTGCCGGGAGGGGCCGTCACGCCCGCGATGAAGCCCACCACGGGCTTCTTCATGTTGGCCTTGCACCATTGGGCGGCTTCGGCTTCGTCCGGGCCACCGATTTCACCGATCATGATCACGGCATCGGTGTCTGGATCGTCGTTGAAAGCCTTCATCACGT
>CAYXSL010000086.1:0-17954 GCA_964466605.1 uncultured Verminephrobacter sp. | reverse complement strand
GGGCCGACGGGCTGCCCGCCAGGTCCATGCTGAATTCCTGGTCGCGGAAGACGGTAAGGCCTTCCTTCAGCGACAGCTGGAACCAGTCGCGGCAGGTCACGCGGTTGCCCGTCCAGTTGTGGAAGTACTCGTGGCCGACCACGCTTTCGATGTTGGCGAAGTCGGTGTCGGTGGCCGTGGCTTCGCTGGCCAGAACGTACTTCGTGTTGAAGATGTTCAGGCCCTTGTTCTCCATGGCGCCCATGTTGAAGTCGCTGGTGGCGACGATCATGAAGCGCTCCAGGTCCAGCGGCAGGCCGAAGCGGGCTTCGTCCCAGGCCACGCTGTACATCAGCGAGTTCATCGCGTGTTCGGTCTTGCCGAGGTCGCCGGGGCGCACATACACCTGCAGCAGGTGGTTGGAGCCGGAGCGGCTCTTGATGAGCTGCTCGCGCGCCACCAGCTTGCCCGCCACCAGCGCGAACAGGTAGCAGGGTTTCTTGTGCGGGTCCACCCACTTGGCGAAATGCCGGGCACCGTTGGGGCCGTCTTCCAGCGCACCGCTGTCCACCAGGTTGCCGTTGCTGAGCAGCACCGGGTACTGGGCCTTGTCGGCGCGCAGCGTGACGGTGTAGCTGGCCATCACATCGGGGCGGTCCAGGAAGTAGGTGATGCGGCGAAAGCCCTCAGCCTCGCACTGTGTGAAGAACGTGCCCTGGCTCACATACAGGCCCATGAGCTGCGTGTTCTTGGCGGGGCAGCAGGTGGTGAAGATCTCCAGCGCGAAAGGCTCGTTGCCCTCCGGCAGGTTCTCCAGCACCAGGCGGGCACCCTCCATCTTGAAAGACGTGCCTTGGCCGTTGACCAGCACGCGCGCAAGGTTCAGTTCGTCGCCATCGAGCTTCAGCGGCTCGGCCGCGACGTCGGGATTGCGGCGCAGCACCATGCGGTTGAGCACGCGGGTCTTGTTCGGATCCAGGTCGAAGGTGAGTTCGACACTGTCGATCCAGTAGGCGGGGGCGGTGTAGTCCTCGCGGCGGATGGCGATGGTCTGGCCTGCTCCGTCTCCACTTCCGTCTGCACTATGCAGTTGCTGCAACATGGATGCTCTCCAGAAAGTCGGTGTTCATGAGTTCGGTGTAGTCGCGCACGGCGGCCAGCACATGCGGCCCGGCCAGTTGCGCGGGCGTGTGGGTGCTGCAGATGGCCACGGCGCGCATGCCAGCGCGGCGGGCGGCCTCGATGCCAAAAGGCGCGTCTTCAAAGACGATGCAGTGTGCCGGGTCGGCCGCAATGCGGCGTGCGGCCTCCAGAAAGATGGCGGGCTGCGGTTTGCCGGGCAGGCCTTCGTCACCGCGCACGATGGCTTGCGGCGTGGGCGAGAGGCCCAGGTGTCCGAGCGCGAACTCCACGTTGCCTATGTCGCCGGCCGTGCCCACCGCCACCTTCAGCCCGCGTGAGCGCACCTCGGCCGCAAACCGGCGGAAACCCGCCACTTCGGCGAACCGGGGCGCGAACAGCTCGCGGTAGATGGTTTCTTTTTCGTGCGTGAGCGCGTCGGCTTCGTCTTGCGACACGGCACGGCCTAGCAGTTCCGCGATGCACTCGGTGCCGTTCTTGCCCGTGGTGCGGGCCATGAGGTCGGGCACGTCGATGTCCATGCCCCGGCGGCGCGCAAACTCGACCCAGGCCTTTGCGTGCCATGGCATGGAGTCGATCATGGTGCCATCCATGTCAAAGATGATGGCCTCGGTGCGCACGGTCATCGGTTACACGCCTTGCTTGAGCGAGGCTTCGATGAACGCGTCCAGGTCACCGTCCAGCACCTTCTGCGTGGCCGAGATTTCGACGTTGGTGCGCAGGTCCTTGATGCGGCTGTTGTCCAGCACGTAGCTGCGGATCTGGTGGCCCCAGCCCACGTCGGTCTTGGTGTCTTCCAGCTTCTGCTGCTCTTCCATGCGCTTGCGCATCTCGAAGTCGTACAGGCGGCTGCGCAGGCGCTGCCAGGCCACGTCACGGTTGCTGTGCTGGCTGCGGCCGTCCTGGCACTGCACCACGATGCCCGTGGGGATGTGCGTGAGGCGCACGGCCGAGTCGGTCTTGTTGATGTGCTGCCCACCCGCGCCCGATGCGCGGAAGGTGTCGGTGCGCACGTCGGCCGGGTTGATGTTGATCTCGATGGAGTCATCGATCTCTGGGTAGACAAACAGCGAGGCGAACGAGGTGTGGCGTCCGCCCGAGCTGTCGAACGGGCTCTTGCGCACCAGGCGGTGCACGCCGGTTTCGGTGCGCAGCAGGCCAAAGGCGTATTCGCCTTCGATCTTGATCGTGGCGCTCTTGATGCCGGCCACGTCACCCGGGGTTTCGTCTTCGACCGTGGCCTTGAAGCCCTTGCGCTCGGCGTACTTGAGGTACTGGCGCAGCAGCATGCTGGCCCAGTCGCAGGCCTCGGTGCCACCGGCGCCGGCCTGGATGTCCACGAAGCAGTTCAGCGGGTCGGCCTCGTTGCGGAACATGCGGCGGAACTCCAGTTCCTCGATCAGCGGCTTGAGCTTGGCGGCCTCGGCCTCGATGGTCATGAGGCCGGGCTCGTCGCCTTCCTCCTTGCTCATCTCGTACAACTCGGCGTTGTCGGCCAGTTCGCGCGTGAGCTTGTCCAGCGTGACGACCACGCTGGAGAGCGATTTTTGTTCCTTGCCCAGCTCCTGGGCCTTCTTGGGGTCGTTCCAGACCGCGGGGTCTTCCAGCGATGCGTTTACCGTGCGCAGGCGTTCGAATTTGGCATCGAAGTCAAAGATACCTCCGTAACTCTGCCGTGCGCAGAGCCAGGTCGTCGAGGGTGGTGCCGATGAGGTTGATGCGTTCTGCGTCCATGGTTCTTGTCCTGCGTGTTCTGTGAAATAACCCGCGATTTTCTCATGGGACAAGCAAAGTGCCCCGCCAAAGCCCTGCGATGGGCTTTGGCGCGCAAAGCCCCCGGCCTTTCGGGCCGCTGTGGAGGTGTTGCTGCTTCAAAAATGATAGCTAAAGAGGCTTGTCTATCGCGCGGTAAGGCCTTTTTTGGCTTGAATTTTTACTACACCAGCTCCAGAAACTCCTCGATCAGGCGCGCCACCTGCGCAGGCTGGTCGTGGTGCAGCATGTGCGCGGCGTCGTGCACCACGGCCGTGCGGCAGTTGCGCACATGGGTCAGGCGCTGGTGGTATTCGTCCAGCGTGTAGCGGCCCTTCCACCACTGGCTCAGGCTGTCGTCGCTGGCCTCCACGGCCAGCACGGGGGCGGCGATGTTCTTGTACAGCGCCATCGCTTCGTCCAGCCGGTAGAGCTGGGCGCTGGTGATCTTGTGGGCCGGGTCGCCCAGGATTTCCCACTGGCCTTGCGCGTTGGGCTGCGCCCAGTGGCCCGCCAGCCATTGGGCCTTGTCTTCAGACAGGCGCGGGTTGGTTTTCATCAGCCTGCGGGCCACGCCGTCCTGGCTGTCATAGCCCTTGAGGGCCATGTCGCCGGTATGCAGCTGCTTGATCTCGTCGATCCACTGCGCATAGCGCTTGGGCGCCTGGTCGGGCCGCGTGGCGGGCAAGCCAAAGCCCTCCAGGTTCACCAGGCGGCGGATGCGTTCGGGCCGCACGCCCGCATACATCATGGCCACGTTGCCGCCCATGCTGTGGCCCACCAGGTCAATGGCTTCACCGGGGGCGTAGTGGTCCAGCAGCAGGTCCAGGTCGGCCAGGTAGTCGGCAAACACGTAGTGGTCCACGGGCGCACCGGTGGTCAGGCCAAAGCCGCGCCAGTCGGGCGCGATGATGCGGCGCTCGTGCTGCAGCGCGTCCACCGTGAACTGGTAGGACGCGCTCACGTCCATCCAGCCGTGCAGCAGCACCAGCGTGGGCAGCGGGCTGGTGTCGGGCCCCCAGTGGCGGACGTGGTAGCTCAGGTGGCGCATGGCCAGCGTGCTGCTGCGCGAGGGTTTGAGAACTTGGTACATGGCTTGTTTTGGAAAGGGGGGCGGAGGCCGCCCGTCGCGGCGTATTGGCGGGACCCCGCGGGCCACGGGAGGGCCGGGAGGACCGGATGGGCGGAATGTTACGTCGGCCACCACGGTGCTGCAGGCGCAGGGCTGTCGCGCAGGTGGCTCGCCGCAGCGGCTCCTTCTCCCGGAGGGGCAGGGGGTAAGGGATAACCCGACAGGCCGCGCGACTGATGTCCCGCATCAAAAACAATGATTGGCCGCCGCCGCGCAGGCCACCTACATTGCATGCACCAGAAACATAAGGAGACATCCATGCAGCGCATTCTTTGTGCGGGGGCCCTGGCCGCCGGTTTGTTGTGTGCAGTGCAGGGCGCGCAGGCGGGCACCGTGACGGTGCTCACCTCCTTTCCCAAGGAACTGACCACGGCCTACCAGAAGGCTTTTGAGGCCAAGAACCCGGGCATCAAGATCGAGATCCTGAACAAGAACACCACTGCGGCGATTGCCTATGTGCGCGAGCTGCCCGAGGGCCAGCGGCCCGACATCATGTGGGCATCCGCCCCCGATGCCTTCGAGGTGCTGGCCCGCAACAAGCTCCTGCAGGCCGCGCCGGACACCCGCAACCCCATTGCGCCAGCCAAGATCGGCGCCTATCCGCTCAACGACCCGCAGGGCCTGTACTACGGCCAGGCCCTGGCGGGCTACGGCATCATGTGGAACACCCGTTACCTGCAGGCCCACAAGCTCGCGGCGCCCAAGGAGTGGAGCGACCTCACGCGGGCCGAATACTTCGGCCACGTGGCCATCTCTTCTCCATCGCGCTCGGGCACGACCCAGCTCACGGTCGAGACCATCCTGCAGGGGGAGGGCTGGGACAAGGGCTGGTCGCAGCTGCTGGCCATGATGGGCAATGCCGCTGCCGTCACCGACCGCAGCTTTGCCGTGCCCGACGGTGTGAACAACGGCCAGTACGGCATCGGCATCGTGATCGACTTCTTTGGCCTGGCGGGCAAGTATTCGGGCTTTCCGGTGGACTTCACCTACCCCGCGATGACGGCGGTGGTGCCGGCCAGCATCGGGCTGATTGCAGGCGGCAAGAACACCGAAGAGGCGCGCAAGTTCATGGCCTTCAGCATGTCCATCGAGGGCCAGCAATTGCTGTTCGATCCCAAGATCAGCCGCCTGCCCATCCTGCCCTACAGCAGCCTCAAGGCGCCTGCGGGCTACCCGGTGCCGCAGGAGGTCGCGCAGCGCGCCAAGGTGCAGTTCGATGCCGAGCTGTCCGAGAACCGCTACCAGGTGGTCACCAGCCTGTTTGACCAGATGGTGACCTTCCGCCTCAAGGAGCTGCAGGGCGCCACGCGTGCCATCCACGAGGCGGCCAAGGCACTCAAGGCCAAGCCCAATGCGCGCGGCAACGAGCTGCTGGCACAGGCGCGCTCCGTGGCTTACTCACCGCTGGTGGGGGAGGCCAACGTGAAGAATGAAGAGTTCCTGGACCTCTTCCGCAAGAATCGCCGCGAAGTGGCGGTATCCAAGCAACTCACGGGTCTGGAGCAAGTCTGGGCCGACAAGGCGCGCAGCAACTACGAGCGCGCGCTGCAGCTCGCCAACGAGGCTCGCAGCCTGGCGAAATAAAAAAGAACCCGTGCCGCTGCGCCAGGGGGCGTGGCCGGCACTTGCGGAGAAACAACCATGTCAGCTACTACCACGCAGCCCGGCGGCGCCGGCCTGCCCACGGCGGGCTTGCGCCCGTGGCGCGCGCTCTCGGGCATCGGCCCCTGGGCGGCGTTCCTTCTCATCCTGGCCTTTTTGCTGTGCTTCCTGATCGTGCCTGTGGGCATGGTCATCTACACGGCCTTCGTCAACGAATCGGGCGGGCTCACGTTCGGGCACTTCGGCAACTTCTTTGCCCAGTCGGTGTTTCGCGAGTCGTTCTTCAACAGCCTCATCGTGTCGCTGGCCAGCGTGTTCTTTGCCAGCGTCATCGCAATTCCGCTGGCCTACCTCACGGTGCGCTTCGAGTTCCGGGGCGCGCTGCTGATCCAGACGCTGGGCGTGCTGCCGCTCATCATGCCCCCCTTCGTGGGCGCCGTGGCGCTGCAGCTCATCTTCGGGCGCAGCGGGTCGATGAACCTGCTGCTGAACGACTGGTTCGGCTTCACCATCCCCATCATGGACGGGCTCATCGGCGTGACCTTCGTCGAGAGCATCCACTACTTCCCGTTCATCCTGCTGAACCTGGTGGCCTCGATGCGCAACATCGACGGCGCCATGGAAGAGTCAGCCCTGAACCTGGGTGCGCGCGGCTGGCGGCTGTTCCGGCGCGTGATCTTCCCGCTGGCCATGCCGGGCTACCTGGCGGGCGCCGCGCTGGTGTTCGTGAAGGTGTTTGACGACCTGGGCACGCCGCTGGTGATGGGGGTGACCAACATGCTCGCGCCCCAGGCCTATCTGCGCATCACCTCGGTGGGCATCGACGACCCGCTGGGCTATGTGATCAGCGTGATCATGATTGCGTTCTCGATCCTGGCACTGTGGATGGCGGCCCGCGTGATGAAGGGCAAGGACTACGCCACCATGCAAAAGGGCGGCAATTCGCTGCAGAAGCGGGAGCTGACCGGCTGGGAGTCCGTGCTGGCCTACGGCTGGATCCTGTTCGTGCTGTTTGTCACCCTGGCGCCGCACCTGGGCATTCTGCTGATGTCGTTCTCCAAGGTGTGGAGCTTCTCGGTGCTGCCCGACTCCTACACGCTGGAGCACTACGCCACCGTGTTCCACGATGCGGGCGGCATGATCGGCAACACCTTGCTGTACTGCGTGATGGCTGCGGGCCTGGACGTGGTGATCGGCACGGCCATCGCCTACCTCATTCTGCGCACCCAGTTGCCAGCCCGCCAGTGGCTGGACTACCTGGCCTCTGCCGCGCTGGCCATCCCCGGCCTGGTGCTGGCCATCGGCTACCTGCGTCTGTTCAAGGGAGTGAACCTGCCCTTCACCGACACGCCCATGATCACCACCTGGGTGCTCATCATGCTGGCCTATGCGGTGCGCCGCCTGCCCTATGCGCTGCGCTCGTGCATGGCGGCGTTGCAGCAGGTGCATATCTCCCTGGAAGAGGCCGCACAAAGCCTGGGCGCCAGCCGCATGTCCACCATCCGGCGCATCATGGTGCCGCTGATGGCGGGCGGCATCCTGGCGGGCTTCGTCACCAGCTTCATCACGGCAGCCGTGGAATTGTCGGCCACCATCCTGCTGGCATCGGCCCAGAGCCAGGCGCCCATGAGCTACGGCATCTACCTCTACATGCAGAGCATCTCGGGCCGTGGGCCGGGTGCCGCGCTCGGGGTTCTGGCTGTCGTCGTTGTGGGCCTGGGCACCTATTTCTCGCACCGCTTCGTGGAGCGTTCGCGCGTCACCACCAAAACATAAAACTGGAAACGGCAGTTGACCGCTGCCGTCTCTGGGATAACCAAATGGATATTGACTCTTGCCGCTTCGTTGCCACCCCTCTGTGGGGTGACAGCGCTGCGCACCCGCCAGCACCGCGCTTGCCGCGCCATGCTGTGTTGCTCCTCCTTGCGGGCAGGAGCCCGCAGCGTCGTCGCGCCTTGCCTGGCACGCCTATCGCTGCGCTGGCGAGTGCGTCCAACTGCCGTTTCTAGGTTAACAGGATGAAATCATGCATCTGAACAAAGTCTCCCTCGAATGCCGCCATATCAGCCTGAGCTATGGCACCACCCCCGTGCTGCGCGACGTGAACCTGCGCATCGAGCCGGGTGAATTTTTCGCACTGCTGGGGCCTTCGGGTTCGGGCAAGTCCACGCTGCTGCGCCTCATCGCGGGCTTCAACCGCCACCAGAATGGCGAGCTGCTGGTGGATGGGCAGGACATCAGCACCGTGCCGCCCCATGCGCGCAACGTGGGCATGGTGTTCCAGAACTACGCGCTGTGGCCGCACATGACGGTGTGGGACAACGTGGCCTTTGGCCTGGTGGAGCGGCGCGAAACCCGCGATGCCATCCGCCGCAAGGTGGGCGCGGCGCTGGAGCTGGTGGGCCTGTCGGCCTACGCCGAGCGCCGCCCGGCCCAGCTCTCGGGCGGCCAGCAGCAGCGCGTGGCGCTGGCGCGCACCGTGGTCATCGAGCCCAAGCTGCTGCTGCTGGACGAGCCGCTGTCCAACCTCGACAAGCAGCTGCGCGTGCAGATGCGCGAAGAACTCAAGAACCTGCAGCGCAAGCTGGGCCTGACCACCATCTTCGTCACGCACGACCAGGAAGAGGCCATGACCACGGCCGACCGCATGGCCGTGCTCGACAAGGGCATCCTGCAGCAGGTGGGCTCAGCCACGGGGCTCTACGACTTTCCGCAGAACCGCTTTGTGGCGGGCTTCGTGGGCACGGCCAATCTGCTCGAAGGGCAGGTGACCGCGATTGGGGGGGAGACCCTCAATTTCCAGGTCAAGGGCCTGGGCAACCTCACGCTGCCGCGTCCGGCCGAGCCGCCCACACCGGGCCCCAATGCCATTGCCTTTCGCCCGCACCAGGTCAGCATCCGTGTGCGCGACGAGCATGGCGATGCCTCGCGCGTGTGGATGGACGGCCTGGTCGAGAGCGCCGAGTTCCTGGGCGAGTTCTCGCGCTACCGCGTGCGCGTGGGCGAGATCGCCATGGTGGCTGACCAGCCGCACTATGCGGGCATTGCGATGTTCGAGCCCGGTGCGCAAGTGCGGCTGGGCATTGAGCCGACGCAGTTGCGCTATCTGGACCGCTGATTCCACCGGCATACTGCACGCGAATGGAAATCTACCAACTGCGCGCCTTTGTCACGGCCGCCAAGCTGGGCAATGTGACGCGCACGGCAGAGGCCCTGCATGTGACCCAGCCCGCCATCACTGCGCAGATCAAGGCGCTGGAGGAGGAGCTGGGGGTGGCCCTGTTCGACCGGCGCCCGGGCCGCATCAGCCTCACGCGTGCCGGTGAGGCGCTGCTGGTGGATGCCGAGCAGGTGCTCACCGCTGCGGGCCATCTGCTGGGCCGAGCGCGGGAGCTGCAGGGCGAGGTCACAGGGGCTCTGCTGTTGGGCACGGTGGCCGATCCCGATTCGCTGCGCCTGGGCTCTCTGCTCAGCGGCCTGGTGCGGGCCTTGCCGCTGCTGGAGATCAAGACGCGCGGCGGGCTGGCCGAAGAGCTGCGCGACCAGGTCGCGGCCGGGCTCATGCATGGTGCCTTCTACATCGGCCCGCACATACCGCGCGAAGCGACTGGCCTGGCCTTGCAGACCCTGCACTACCGTATCGCCGGGCCGTTCTCGATGCGCCAGCAGATCCTGCATGCGGGCTGGCGCGACATCGCGGCCATCCCGTGGATTGGCGCCCCCGTGCAGCACCATGCGCAGACCCTGCTCAAGGACATGTTCGCCCGCCAGGGCCTGGTGCCCCACCAGGTGGTGGAGTGCGACGAAACCGCCGCGCCGCTGGCCCTGGTGCGCTCGGGCGTGGGCCTGGCCTTGCTGCGCGAAGACGTGGCGGTGCCTGCGGGCGAGCGGGACGAGGTGGTGGTGTGGCCGCATGCACGCGTGGGCGCGCTGCTGAGCTTCATTCATCCTCGCTCGGCAGAACATGACCCGGCCATCGTGGCCACGCTGTCGGTGCTGCGTACCACCTGGGGACTGGGCTGAGGACGCAGGCGAGCTCTGAGGGTTTGTCGGCGTGCCCTGCGAAGAACGAGAGGGCTTTGTACACTGCGAGGCTTCTTCGGAGAGCCTCATGAAAACCATCCAGCTCGGTCAGAGCGATCTGCAAGTCACCCCCATCTGCCTGGGCACCATGACCTTTGGCGAACAGGTGGGTGAACCCGATTCCCACGCCATCCTGAGCCGTTCTCTGGCGCGCGGCGTGAATTTCATCGACACGGCCGAGATGTACTCGGTGCCCGCCAAGGCAGAGACCTTTGGCGCCACCGAGACCATCATCGGCAACTGGTTTGCCAAGAACCCCGGCGCGCGCCAGAAGCTGGTGGTGGCCACCAAGGTGGCGGGCCCCTCACGCGGCATGCCCTGGGTGCGCGAAGGCAAGGGCATGGCGGCGGCCGACATCGTGGCATCGTGTGAAGGCAGCCTGCGCCGCCTGCAGACCGATGTGATCGACCTCTACCAGATCCACTGGCCCGAGCGCCATGTGCCCGCGTTTGGCAACATGTATTACGACCCTGCGAAGGAAACCTCGCAAACCTCCATCCGCGAACAACTGGACGCGTTGGCGGGGCTGGTGAAGGCGGGCAAGGTGCGCTACATCGGCTTGTCGAACGAAACCCCTTATGGCGTGCACGAATTCGTGCGGCTGGCCGAGCAGCATGGCCTGCCGCGCGTGGCCACGGTGCAGAACCCCTACTGCCTGATCAACCGCACCTGGGAGAACGGCATGGACGAGACCTGCCACCGCCTGAACGTATCGTTGCTCGCGTATTCGCCCCTGGGCTTTGGCCTGCTAACGGGCAAGTACGACGAGAGCGGCACCACCGGCCCGAATGCTCCCCAAGGCGCGCGCATTGCCACCTATGAATCGGTGCGCAAGCAGCGCTGGGGCCGCCCTGAGGCGCTGGCTGCCTCGCGCCGCTACAACGCGCTGGCCCGCGCCAATGGCATGACTCCCACGCAGATGGCGCTGGCGTTCTGCTACACCAAGTGGCAGGTGGCCAGCACCATCATCGGCGTGACCTCGGTGGCACAGCTGGACGAAGACCTGAACGCCTGGGGCACCACGCTGTCGCCCGACGTGCTGAAGGAAATCGACACGATCCGCTGGGAGGTGCGCGACCCCGCTCTGTGAGCGGAGTGGGGCAAAAGAACCAAAGGGGCTGTCAAGCCCCTTTTTGCTGAGTGCAACCCGGGTTCGTTCAAGCTGCAGTGGTGACACGGCCTTCTTGCCATGGCGTTCCCTGCGCCTCACCCAGATCCCAGAACAGCCCCGCCATCACCGCCAGCCCTTCGCGTGCCACGGGCGCCAGCAGGTGCTCGTTGGGCGCATGCTGGGCGCAGGCGGGGTAGGAGTGGGGCACCCACAGCGTGGGCAGGCCCAGCTGGTCGGCAAAGATGTCGTTGGGCAGCGAGCCCGCAAGGTTGGGCAGTAGCGTGGCCGGCTGGCCTGCGCTGGCCTGCAGCGAGGCCATCGTCCAGTCCACCCAGGGGTTGTGCAGATCGAGCCGCGTGGCGCCGCAGAACATGCCCATGGTGATCTCGACCTGGCTGAAACCGTGCGCATCGAGGTGCTCGCGCAGCGTGGCTTGCACGTTCTGCCAGTCGGTGCCCACCACAAATCGCAGCTGGCAATGTGCCACCGCCTGCGCGGGGATAGCGTTGATCGGCCGCTGCGCGTTGCCCGCGCCCAGCGCCAGCACCTCCAGTGTGTTCCAGCCCACCAGTTGTTCAGCCGGTGTCAGGCCAGGCTCGCCCCAGCCGGGCGTGAGCGCCGGGGCGTCGGCATCGGCACCGATCACCACATCCTTGAGCGCCGTGCGCAGCTTGTCGGGCACCGCAGGCGGGAGCAGGCCTTTGACGAGGATGCGGCCCTTGGCGTCCACCAGCGTGGCCAGCGCGTGGGTGAGCACCGTGGCCGGATTGGCGAGCACGCCGCCCCAGTTGCCCGAGTGGTAGGCCTTGTCCCGGCTGCGCACGGTGAGCGCAAAGTTGATCGCACCACGTGAGCCCAGGAAGAGGGTGGGGCGGCCCGCATTCACACGGGGGCCGTCGCTGGCCACGAACAGGTCGGCCTGCAGTGCATCACGGTGCTGCTCGCAGAAGGCGCCCAGGCCGGGCGAGCCCGCCTCTTCGCCCATCTCCATGAGCAGCGTCACGTTGTAGCCCAGGCGGCCGCCCCGGGCCTCGATGGTGTGGGCCAGTGCCGCCAGGCTCACGGTGTGCTGGCCCTTGTTGTCGGCTGTGCCCCGGCCGTACCAGCGCTCGCCCTCGATGGTCAGCGCCCAGGGCGAGAGGCCCTCGCGCCACTGGGCGTCCTGCCCATTGACCACGTCGCCATGGCCGTAGGTGAGCACGGTGGGCAGGGCGGGGTCCTCCACGCGGCGGGCCACCAAAAAGGGGCCGCCTTGGGGTGAGGGGTTGTCGAGCACCTGGCACTCAAAACCCAGAGGCGTGAGCCAGGGAACCATTTCGTCGGTGAGGTAGGCGCGCAGTTCGGGCGGCACCTTGCCGGTGTCGCTTTCGGTGCGCAAGGCCACGCGGCGGCGCAGATCGGTGGCAAATTGGCCGCTGTCGAAGTAGCGGTGTACGTTGTCGATCAGGTGTTGTCGGGTCATGGTGCGGGTCCTGTTCTGGTGCTCGTCAATCCACCACGATCCTGGCGCGGTGGGCCAATGCGCGGTAGCGGCCAATTTCGTTGTCCATGGCGGCGTGCATGGCTTTGGGCCCTACAAAGACGGGCTCCATGCCCTGGGCGCGGATCTGCTCCTGCAGGTGGGGGTTGCGCATCGCAGCCTCCACTTCCCTGATCAGCTTGTTCACGATGGGCGCGGGTGTGTGTGCGGGGGCGGCCACGGCATACCAGCCGTCAAAGGCCGCGTCGGGCAGTTTTTGCTCCACCACGGTGGGCACCGAGGGCAGGGCGCGCGCGCGCTCGTTGCCCGCAATCGCCAGCGCCCGCAGCTTGCCGGATCGCACGTGGGGCGCAGCGCTGGCCACGGTGTCGATGGCCATCTGGATCTCGCCGCCGATCAGCCCCATCATGGCCTGCGCGCTGCCCCGGTAGGGCACATCCTGCAAGCGCACATCTGCTGCCTGCTCCAGCAGAGCGCCGACCAGGTGCGGGGCCGAGCCCGCGCCGAACGTGGCGTAGTTGATGGTTTTGGGCGCCGCCCTGGCCGCTGCCAGCAGTGCGGCCAGGTCCTTGTAGGGCGCGTTGGCATTGACCACAATCACCAGCGGTGCACGCGCCACGATGGCCACGGGAGCCAGGTCCTTGAGCGGGTTGTAAGGCAGCTTGGGGCGCAGGGCGGCGTTGACGGTGTAGCTGGTGGAGCCCGACACCAGCAGGGTGTAGCCATCGGGCTCGGCCTTCACCACGGTCTCCGTGCCGATGATGGTGGACGCACCGGGCTTGTTGTCGGTGACCACCGGCTGGCCCAGGCGCGCAGACAGCTGCTGGCCAAGCGCTCGGGCCACGGCATCGGTGCCGCCGCCGGGCGGGAAGGGCACCACCACACGCACGGGGCGCTGGGGCCAGGCCTCGGAGGGCGCGGGGGCCTGGGCATACGAAAGGCTGCTGACGCTGGCGAGGGCGGCCAGGGCAGCGGACAACAACGAGGCTCGAACAAGGTGTTTCATGCGGACTCCGGTGGGAAGCGCCCTGGCACCAACGGGTGCTGCGGGGCATGGGTGAATTGGAGCCTCAAGCCATGCAAGATGGATGCTGGTTTACCATTGCTTTGAATAGAGATTTAGCAACTGACCATTGCCTTTTTGTGATTGGATACGCCGTGGCCGTTTCACTGCTCAGCCTGCCTTTGCGCTACTTTCTGGAGGTGGCACGCACCGGCTCCGTCAACCAGGCCGCGCAGCGCTTGCATGTGGCGGCGTCTGCCGTGAGCCGCCAGCTGGGCAAGCTGGAAGACAGCCTGGGCGTGGCCCTGTTCGAGCGCCAGGCCCGGGGCATGACGCTGACCGAGGCGGGCACCCGGCTGCTGGCCCACGCCAGTGCGCACGATGCGCAGGCGCTGGAGCTGGTCGAGCAATTGCAGGATTTGTCGGCCCAAGGGGCCTTGCGGGTGCGGCTGGCCTGCACCGAAGGGTTCGCGGCCGCTTTTATGCCGCGGGTGATGGCGGAGTTTCGGCAGACACATCCGCAGGTGCAGCTGCAACTGCAGGTGGCGGTGCCGCAGGAGGTGTCGGCCGTGGTGCTGCGGGGCGAGGTCGATCTGGCACTGAAGTACAGCATGGCGCCCGAAAAGGGCCTGCAGGTATTGCATTCGGCCATCGCCCCGATCTATGCCGTCATGCCTGCACAGCACCCGCTGGCGCGCCAGCGCAGTGTGAGCGTGGCCGACGTGGTGCGCTACCCGCTGCTGCTGGGCGCGGCCAATACCACGGGGCGGCAGCTGTTTGACCTGAGCTGTGCGGTGCAGGGCCTGCGCTACGTGCCTGCGGTGGAGAGCAATTTCTCGTCGGCGCTGCTGCCGCTGTTGAGCGGGCAGGACGTGGTGCTGGCCAGCTACCTCACGGCGGCGCGCTGGGTGGAGGCGGGCCTGCTCGCTGCCCGGCCGTTTGACGAAGCCCAGCTGCAGCAGCGTCGCCTGCAGGTGCTCACCGCGCAGGGCCACGTGCCGTCTGCACTGGTGCAGCAGTTCACGCAGGTGCTGGTGGCGGCCATCGAGCAGTACGGCAAGCGCAAGGTGGGGCGGCGACGCAAGGCGGCCGGAGAGCCCAGTGCCTTGTTCTGACGCCCAGGGGATTATTTGGCCGCATTCACATTTGGATACGGATACCATCGGTGCCCTATCCGCACGACACCATGGCCAAGAAAGAACACGTTTCCGAGACCCAAGCCACCCAGCTGCTCAAGGCGAACAAGGTGGCGTTCACCGAACACCCGTATGAGTACCTGGAGCACGGCGGCGCCATGCACAGCGCCGAGGTGCTGGGGCTGGACCCTTTCACCGTGGTCAAGACCCTGGTCATGCAGGACCAGGACGCCAAGCCGCTCTTGGTGCTGATGCACGGCAACCGCAAGGTGTCCACCAAGAACCTCGCGCGCCAGATTGGTGCCAAGTCGGTGGAGCCCTGCGCGCCCGAGGTGGCCAACCGGCACAGTGGCTACCTGGTGGGCGGCACATCGCCGTTTGGCACGCGGCGCACCATGCCGGTCTATATCGAGGAAACCATCCTGGCGCTGCCCCGCATCGCCATCAACGGCGGGCGCCGGGGTTTTCTGGTGCGGCTGGACCCGCAGGTGTGTGTGCAGCTGCTGGGGGCCAAACCCGTGCAATGTGCGCTGGCAGAATAGGCCGCCGCGCGATACAGCCCGTCAGCAGGCTGACCATTTGATTTCCAAGGAGTTGCTTTGACCGCCGTTTATCCCGTTCTTGCCGCTGTGGCTGCCTACCTGCTGGGCTCGCTGTCGTTTGCCGTCATCGTGACGCGGGTCATGGGCCTGTCCGACCCGCGCACCTATGGCAGCAAGAACCCGGGCGCCACCAATGTGCTGCGTTCGGGCTCCAAGGCCGCCGCCATCATCACGCTGCTGCTGGACGCCGTGAAGGGCTGGCTGCCTGTGGCGCTGGTAATGTGGTACGGCCACCCCTATGGGCTAGAAGATGGCACCGTGGCCCTGGTGGGGCTGGCGGCTTTCCTGGGGCATCTGTGGCCGGTGTTCTTCCGTTTTGAGGGCGGCAAGGGCGTGGCCACGGCGCTGGGCGTGCTGGTGGGCGTCAGCGGCTGGCTGGGGCTGGCCACCGCGCTCACCTGGGTCATCATCGCCTTTTTCTTTCGCTATTCGTCGCTGGCTTCGCTGGTGGCCGCTGTGTTTGCGCCGGTGTATTACCTGCTGGTGGATGGCGTGGTCTGGTATGCCGAGGGCACGATTGCCGCATCCATGGTGGTGATGGCGGTGCTGCTGGCCTGGCGGCACAAGGAGAACATCCAGCGGCTGATGGCAGGCAAAGAGTCGCGCCTGGGCAGCAAGAAGGACAAGCCGGGTGCCGAGGCGGGCGCGCCGTCTGGCAAGGTGCACAAGTAGCGCGAAACGGGGGCCTCATCGCCCGCCAGGCCGGCTGGGCCTCAGAGTGAGCCAGGCCCCGTGACCAGCCCCCGCAACCCGGCGCTGTGCTGGGCGGCATACAGACCCAGCCGCACCATGGTGCGGTGGTTGAGTTCCAGGCTCACCGCCGAGCGCGCCAAGGCCGACTGGATGCGCGGTTTGCCGGAGGCCGTCTGGTACAGGCTGGGCTGGGCGTGGTGGCCGCCGCTGCGGTCTAGCAGGCTGGCGACGAGGGGGTGGTTGGCCTTGTCGCTGCGGCGCAGCACGATGGCCGTTTCCCCGTTGTCCAGTTTCACAAAGGTGCCCGGTGGGCACAGCCCGATGGACCGCACCAGGGTGTAGCTCACCTCGTCGCGCTGGTCCACTTCCTGCCCCACGATGGCGCGCACCGAATCGGTGGCGCTGCGGCCCGCGCGCGACTTGCGCGGGCTGATCATGGCCGCATAGCGGTCGATGGTGCCCAGGATGCGTGTGAGCCGGTCCACGGGGTCCTGGCTGGCCAGGGGCACGCGCTCGGTGATGCTGGCATGGTGTTGCCCCACCACATCCAGCCAGAGCGCGTCGCTGATGAACAGGCGCTCGAGCAGCAGCATGCTTTCTTCGGGATGGCTTTTGATGGCCTCCTGCTGCGCGGCGGTGGGGCGCTCGCGCTGCTCGGCCAGCTCGTCCTGCAGCGCGGTCATGCCGATGTTCATGGTCAGCGCCGCGCGCACCAGGCTGTCGCGCTCGCGCTGGGGCAGCTTGAGTTCAAGCGCCATGATGTGGCACAGCGTGCCGCACACCAGCGCGTGGGATGCGCTGTAGCCCACGGTGGATGTAGACGCAAGCTGGAACATCAGGTACAGCGCCGCATCGATGTCGTGCGCCACCAGGTCCTGCAGCCAGGTGTCGAACTGCCGCACCTTGCCTGGGAAATCCTGCACCTGCAGCGGCCGCGCCAGCAACACCGACAGCGCTGATTCGAGGTCGGACCAGAGGCTCAGAAGATCCTCATACTCCCCTTCGGAATGCGGGTGGCTGATGGCGGGGTGGGCTGACATGGCGGGTCAGTTCCGTTTTTCGAGCACCATCTGGTCGTTACTGCGGGTCATCTGGAATTCGTTCAGAAAGCTGTTGCCCAGCAGCACATAGGGCATGGGCTGGGAGGTAACGATGGCCTCCACCCCAAACACCTCCACATCGCCAACGCGCACAGAGTCAAGCTTCATGCGCCAGCCTTGCCCAACGCCGTTGGCAGTGCCCATGCGCACGGGCTGGCCATTTTGGTAGTTCAGCCCCATCCGGTCTGCATCAGAGCGGCCAATGGCGACGGTGGAGGCGCCGGTATCGACCATGTACTGCATCACCTTGCCATTGATGGTGCCGCTGTTCACAAAATGCCCCCGGCTGTCGGCGGTCAGCACAAGGCGCCTGCCGCTGGTGCCGCTGCGGCCGCCCACGCGCACCGGGGCTTCGCCCAGCCGCAGGATGCGCCGCTCGCCCTTGACTTCGACGGTGGCTTCTTCCTTGAGCACCGCGAGGACCTTGACCCCCTGGAATTCATCTCCGGCGCCCACCGCACGCGGTGGGTGGGCATCCACCACCAGCAGGGCCTTGCTGCCCAGCATGCCAGCCAGCGCCACCGACTGCGCATGCACCGCTTCGGCAGTGGCCAGCAGAAGCCCGCCAAGGGCCACCATGGCGGCGGGTAGTAGCTGGGCGGGTTTGGTCATGGTGTGGGCAATCAAAGGGGGTGGATCCTGCCGGGGCCAGGTTCAGTCGCGGAAGTTGTCGAACGACAACGGCACGTCGGTCACGTCTTTGCGGATCAGCGCCATGGCGGCCTGCAGGTCGTCGCGCTTGGCGCCGGTCACGCGCACCTTGTCTTCCTGGATGGCGCCTTGCACCTTGAGCTTGCTCTCCTTGAGCAGCTTCTGGATCTTTTTGGCCAGTTCGCTCTCGATGCCGTTGCGCACTTTGATGACCTGCTTGACCTTGTCGCCACCCATTTTCTGGACGTCGCCCATGTCCAGGAAGCGCACGTCCACGCTGCGCTTGGTGAGCTTGTTGCGCAGCACGTCTTCGATCTGGGTGAGCTGGAAGTCGGCATCGCCAATCAGGGTGATGTCCTTGTCCTTGATCTCGATGCTGGCCGAAGTGCCCTTGAAATCGAAGCGGGTGGCGATTTCCTTGGCGGTGTTCTCCACGGCGTTTTTCACTTCAACCAGGTTGGCTTCGCAGACGGTGTCAAAAGATGGCATG
>CAYXSL010000085.1:0-18296 GCA_964466605.1 uncultured Verminephrobacter sp. | reverse complement strand
TTCAAGGGCTGGGTGTCGGTGCGCACGGCGCTGGCGGCGTCGCTCAACGTGCCGGCGGTGCGCACGCTGGTCATGGTCACGCCCGATGCGTTCCACCGCCAGCTCGGCGCTGTCGGAATGCCGCTGCGCGAAAGCGGCGACTACTTTGGCTACAGCCTGGCGCTGGGCAGCCCCGAGGTGCCTTTGCTGCACCTGACCAATGCCTTTCGCACGCTCGCCAACGGCGGGCGAGCCAGTTCCGTGGCAGCCACGTTCGCCAACGGCGGGCGACAGGGTAGCGTAGCCCCGGCCGATGCCAAGCCCCGCGTCACGCCCGCCATCGACCCACGCGCCGCCTTCATCGTGGGTGACATCCTGTCCGACGGCAATGCGCGCGCACGCACCTTTGGCACCGACAGCGTGCTGGCCACCCGCTTCTGGACGGCCGTGAAAACCGGCACCAGCAAGGACATGCGCGACAACTGGGCGGTGGGTTGGTCGGAGCGCTACACCGTGGGCGTGTGGGTGGGCAACGCCAGCGGCGCAGCCATGCACGAGGTCAGCGGCACCAGCGGCGCGGCACCCATCTGGGCGGCGGTGATGGGCTTTTTGCACGCCCGCGAGCCCAGTCGCGCGCCCAAGGCCCCCCAGGGGCTGGTGCGGGCGGCCGTGCGGTTCGGCCCGGGGCCGTCTTCGGGCGCGGGGGCGCCCCAGCCGCTGGAGGCCGCACGCGACGAGTGGTTTGTTCCCGGCACGCAGCAGCCCTTGTTTGCTATGGATTCAATAGCTGGTGAGGCATATGGCACTAGCGCATCTGGCCCAAAAACCTCCAAAAGCGCCGCCCGTGCCCCTGCAGCGCCCGCATCGGCTTCGGTAGCCGCCCCGGCGCGTATCACCGCCCCGGCATCCGGCACGGTGATTGCGCTGGACCCTGACATTCCACCCGCGCGCCAGCGCCTGCAGTTCACCGCCACGCGCGACGCGGTGCAGTGGCGGCTGGACGGCAAACCGCTGGGCCGTGGGGCACGGGTGCCCTGGCTGCCCTGGCCCGGCCGGCATGTGGTGCAGATCACCGACGCCCAAGGCCAGGTGCTGGACGAGGTGCGGCTGGAGGTGCGCGGCGCCGGTGTGGTGGCCGCACCCACCCGGGCAGGTGCGCATTGACGCCGTCAATCCCGACGAATACGGTGTGCCTTGGTACTCAGTCTCAGCTAAGGCGGCTGTTTAAAATAGTACAAACTGTCCCTATGCCATCGCTCCGCCAGTTTTTCTCTCACCGCCTGATCTGGCTGGCCTTGCTGGTGGCTCTGGGCATTGGTGCGTTGTTTGCGCGCACCATCTGGACCATTCGTAACGACGAGTGGAGCTACGCAGCGCAGACCAACGCCAACCTGGCTCGCACCCTGGAGCAGGGCCTGGCGTGGTCGCTGGATTCGTTTGACAAATCTCTGGAAGGCGTGGCCCGCGAGGTGGCACGCCCCGAGGTCTGGGCCTTGCCCCCCGACCTGCGCGCGCGGGTGGTGTTCGACAACTCGCTGCGCGCGCGTGGCGCGGGCGATGTGCTGGTGCTGGACGCGCAGGGCAACGTCATTCTGGACTCGGGCTCCCTGGAGCCCCGCAAGGCCAATTTTGCCGACCGTGACTACTTTCTGGCGTTCCGCGAGCAAGGCCAGCAGGGGCTGTTCTTCGGCAAGCCCGTGCCTTCGCGGGTGACGGGCCTCAACATCCTGCCCATTTCGCGCGGCTACTACAACGCAGACGGCAGTTTTGCTGGTGTGGTGGTCGGCGCTATCCGCCTGAGCTATTTCAATGAACTGTTTGGTTCGCTGAATCTGGGCGCCAACAGCGGTATCAACCTTTTCCGGCAGGACGGGGTAGTAATCTCCCGTTTCCCCTATGGCGATGCTGACGTCGGCAAGACCATTGCGGGCACCCCCAACCTGCTGCGCTTTCAGGCGGAGGGCTCGGGGTCGTTTGTGGGCACGGCCGCGCTTGATGGCGTGGAGCGGCTGTACTCCTTCCGGCCCGTGGGCAACTACCCGTTGATCCTGAACGTGGCCCAGTCCACCGACACCATCCTGGCCAAATGGCGAAGCAGCGCCTGGGTGTTGGGGGGCTTTGCCGTGCTGCTCATGCTCAGCTGCCTGGGGCTGGCCCTGCTTTTTGTGCGCGAGCTGGTGCTGCGCCAGCAGGTATCGGCGCGCCTGACCGAGGCCGAGCACGACCTGCGCACCATCCTCGACAACGTGCCCTCGATGATTGCCTACTGGGATGCCGGTATGCACAACCGCTTTGCGAACCGCGCAGCGCTGGAGGAGTTTGGCACCTACCCGGCACCGGTGCGAGGCCGCCATATCAGCGAGCTGCTGAGCGAGGCCCGGTACGCGGCCAGCAAGCCCAATTACGACTTGGCGTTGGCAGGCAAGCCACTGCGCTTTGAGCGCACGGACGAGGACCACGACGGTCTGCCGCGCCACTGCATCGTGTCCTATCTACCCGATACCGATGAGCGCGGCGTGGTCACCGGCCTCTTTGTGCAAGTGACGGACATCACCGAACGCAAGCGCATGGAGAATGAGCTGTTCGACGAGAAAGAGCGTGTGCGCCTCACCTTGCAATCCATCGGTGATGCCGTGGTCTGCTCGGACGCCAGGGGCATGGTGACCTACCTCAACCCCGTGGCCGAACGCCTCACTGGCTGGCAGGCGTTTGATGCGGCCGAGCACAACGTGGACGAGGTGGTGAGCCTGCGCAGCCCTGACAACGACGAGCCCTTGCCCAACACGCTGCGCACCGCGATACAGCAAGGCGCCGCCACGGACCCCGTGCGGGGCGTGCTGGTGCACCGCACCAGCGGCCAGCGCTTCCAGGTGGAAGAGACGGCCAGCGCCATCACGGACCGCCATGGTGCGGTGACCGGTGCGGTGGCCGTGCTGCGCGACGTGACCGAGGCCGTGGCCATGGCCGAGCGCATGGCCCACCTGGCCCAGTACGACGCACTGACCGACCTGCCCAACCGCGTGCTGCTGCAGGATCGTGCCCAGCTGGCGATGGCGCAGGCGCGGCGCGAAGGCCGGTCTCTGGCAGTGATGTACCTGGACCTGGACGGCTTCAAGGAGGTCAACGACCGCCTGGGCCATGACGTGGGCGACACCCTGCTGGTGCAGTTTGCCCAGCGCCTGCAGGCGGCCGTGCGCGCGTCCGACACTGTGTGCCGGCAAGGGGGCGACGAGTTTGTGGTGTTGTTGCCGGGGCTGGACGGGGTGGAGCCCGCCTGCCTGGTGGCGCGCAAGATTCTGGCGGCCTGCGACGCTGCGTTTGAGCTGGCCGGGCAGCCGGTGCGGGTGGGGGTCAGCGGCGGCATTGCACTGTTCCCGCAGCATGGCAGTACCTTCGACGAGTTGTCGCGCCATGCCGACGGCGCCATGTACGCGGCCAAGCGGGGTGGCCGCATGCGCTTCATGCTCTACCGGGGGCCTGACGCCGAGCCCGAGGTAGTGTTGCCAGAGCCGGACCTGGCGGCTACGGCCCAGTAGCTGGCGCGCAAGGCGGGGCGACCTGACCCCTCTGCTGGAAATTTGTTGCAAGCCGTCGAAAAAATTTTGATGGCTGCGCCCCGCGCCACCGCCTACCATTTGGCGCATTTCCCATACCGGAGAGCCTGCGTGCCCAACCTGTCCAAAATCACCTGCATCGAAGACCTGCGTGTCATTGCCCAGCGCCGCGTGCCGCGCATGTTCTATGACTACGCCGATTCGGGCTCGTACACCGAGGGCACCTACCGCGCCAACGAAAGCGACTTCCAGCGCATCAAGCTGCGCCAGCGCGTGGCCGTGAACATGGAAGGCCGCACCACCCGCACCACCATGGTGGGTCAGGATGTGGCCATGCCCGTGGCCATTGCGCCCACGGGCCTCACCGGCATGCAGCATGCCGACGGCGAGATCCTGGGCGCTAAGGCGGCCAAGGCGTTTGGCATTCCGTTCACGCTCTCGACCATGAGCATCTGCTCCATCGAGGACATTGCCGAACACACTGGTCGCCATCCGTTCTGGTTCCAGGTGTACGTGATGCGCGACCGCGACTTCATCAACCGACTGATCGACCGCGCCAAGGCCGCCAACTGTTCGGCGCTGCAGCTCACGCTGGACCTGCAGATCCTGGGCCAGCGCCACAAGGACATCAAGAACGGCCTCTCGGCCCCACCCAAGCCCACCATCGCCAACCTGATCAACCTGGCCACCAAGCCGCGCTGGTGCCTGGGCATGCTAGGCACCAAACGCCGCAGCTTCGGCAACATCGTCGGCCACGCCAAGGGCGTAGGCGACCTGTCGTCGCTGTCGTCGTGGACAGCCGAGCAGTTCGACCCGCAGCTCAACTGGGGCGATGTGGAATGGATCAAAAAGCGCTGGGGCGGCAAGCTGATCCTCAAAGGCATCATGGACGCCGAGGACGCGCGCCTGGCCGTGAACAGCGGTGCCGATGCGCTCATCGTCAGCAACCACGGCGGCCGCCAGCTCGATGGCGCACCGTCGTCCATCGCGGCGCTGCCCGGCATTGCTGCTGCGGCTGGCAAGGACATCGAAGTGTGGATGGACGGCGGCATTCGCAGTGGGCAGGACGTGCTCAAGGCCCGCGCGCTGGGCGCGCAGGGCACGTTGATCGGCCGCAGCTTTTTGTATGGCCTGGGTGCCTACGGCGAGGCGGGCGTGACGCGGGCCCTGCAGATCATCCAGAAGGAGTTGGACATCACCATGGCGTTCTGCGGCCACACCAACATCAACAACGTGGATTCGTCGATCCTGCTGCCCGGCACGTATCCCACGGCCTGAGCGGCGGAATGCGCTTTACCTTGCTGCTGGCACAGGCGCGGGCAGGCGTTTGAGCGTGGCCAGATAGGCCACCACGTCCTCGCGGTCCTGCGCATCGTCAAGCTGGTAGTCCATGGCCTGGCCGGGGATCAGCGCCTCGGGGTCCGTCAGCCAGGCCTTGAGCGTGGCCCGCGTCCACAGGATCTTGCTGGCGCGCAAGGCTGGCGAGTAGTCAAAGTCCTTCAGGGCGCCAGCGCGGCGCCCCACCACGCCCCGGTGTGCCGGGCCGTCTCCGTGCTGGTCCGGGCTGTGGCAACTGCTGCAATGCGCTGCGTACAGCGCAGCGCCACGCTCCACTGACTGGGCCATGGCAGCGCCGTGGCCCGCCCAGAACAGGGCGGCTGCCATGGCAACACAACGAACAGGGGACCGTGGACAGGGCAGGGGCATGGCGGTAGCGAAAGGGGAGTCAGCGTGGGGGCGAGAGCCGTCTAGGCCCTTGTAATACGGCTGATGTCACCCCCTGGATTCAGCCGCTTCGCGGTGTTCTTTCATGGGTGTCGTTCCTGCTGTGTGCCCCGCCCACATCCAAAACGCAGGCTGTGGCGTATTCACCTACAGCAAAGCCCCGCAGGCCATGCCGATCCAACCAATCCCAGAGAATGGGCGCATGAGCACCCTCCACCCAGACAGTGAACTGATGGACCTCCTTGACCGCATCGCCGCGCAGGACGACGCCGCGCTGAAAAGACTGTACGAGCGCACCTCGTCGCAGCTTTTTGGCCTGGCCCTGCGCATCGTCCGCAACCGCGACGCGGCGGAGGATGTGTTGCAGGAGGCGTTTTTGACCATCTGGCGCGGTGCCGGCAGCTACCGCGCATCGCTGAGCCCGCCGATGGCCTGGATGGGGCTCATCGTGCGCAGCCGGGCGCTGGACGCCCTGCGCAAGCGCACCACCGACCGGGCCGACCTGATGAACGAGCTGGATGACGCCATGGCGCAGACGCTGGAGGGCGATGCCCCCAACCCCATGGACGCTGCCGATGCCAGCGAGCAGGCGTTTGCGCTGCACCACTGCCTGGGCAAGCTGGACCACAAGCAGCGCGAGGTGGTGAGCCTGGCCTACCTGCGCGACCAGAGCCATGGCGAGCTGGCCGAGCAGCTCAAGCTGCCGCTGGGCACCGTCAAGACCTGGATTCGCCGGGGGCTGGAGCAACTGCGTGCCTGCATGGCGCGCTACGCCTGAGGTCGTCGCCATGAACATCACCCAACACCCTGATTTGCTCGACCGCCTGGCCGCCAGCTACGCCCTGGGCACGCTGCGCGGTGGCGCCCGCCGCCGTTTCGAGGCCCTGGCGCGCGGACACGCCACCGTGCGCTCAGCCGCCCTGGTGTGGCAGACCCGCTGGTCGGGCCTGACCGAGCTGCAACCGCAGGTGGCGCCTTCGCCCGCCGTCTGGACGCGCATTGACAACCTGGTGCGGGCTGGCCAGCTGGAGCAGGCCATGCGGGCCGCCCGGCAGGCCGCGCCCGCACACACACCCGCGCCAGCCCCCGGCGGCTGGTGGCGCAACCTGCTGGTGTGGCGCGGTGCCGCCGCTGCCGGGGCCATCGCCACGCTGGCGGCGGTGGTGGTGGGCGTGCAGGTCAACGGAGGCTTGCGTGCCTCCACCGGTGCGCAGATTGCCGCGCTGCAGCAGCAACTGCAGGCCACGCCCCAGATCCAGTACGTGGCCGTGCTGGCCGATGACAAGGCCGACGCGTCGATGCTGGTGACGTTCGACCCCAAGAACAACCAGCTCGTGCTGCAGCGCGTGGGCGTTTTCCAGGAGGGTGCAGACAAGTCCTTGCAACTGTGGGCGCTGCCGCCCGCTGGCGGCCCGCGCTCATTGGGCGTGCTGGGGCAGGACAAGCTGCTCAAGCTGGTGGCCCAGGAGGGCGATGTGAAAGAAGTCCCCACGCTGGCCATCAGTCTGGAGCCCAAGGGTGGTGTGCCCAGCGCCACAGGCCCGACAGGGCCGGTGCTGTTCAAGGGCGCTCTGATCCGCAAGGCCACCTGACACCCGGGTTCCAGGCGGTTGCGTACAGGTCTGTAAGAACCGGTGGCAAAAAGAAAAAAATAGTTGCCACCGTTGAATCCACGGGTTTCTCTTCTTCGTATTCAAGGCGGGGTGCTTGGCACCCCACCATTCACCTACGAGGAGATCCCCATGCCATTGAAAAAAATCAGTCTGGCCGTGCTGGCTGTTCTGGCTGCCAGCGCAGCGGGCGTCAGTCTGGCGTCCAGCCACCGCGAGGCACCGTTCATCACGACCCAGCCCAAGGTTGACGGCAGTGACTTCTACCTGTTCAACAGCTACGAACCGGGTCGAGCGGGCTTTGTCACCATGATCGCCAACTACCTGCCACTGCAGGATGCCTATGGCGGCCCCAACTACTTCAGCCTGGACTCGAATGCGCTGTACGAGATCCACATCGACAACAACGGCGACGCAGCGGAGGACATTACCTTTCAGTTCCGCTTCAAGAACACGCTGAACAATGGTGGAAACGGCATCACGCTCGATATTGGTCCTGATGGTGCCCGCAAGAAGGTGGCCATTCCGCTGCGCAACGCCGGTGGCATCAGCGGCGCGGCGGGCGACCCGCTGGGTTACCGCGAAGAGTATGAGATGTTCATCGTGCGCGGTGACCGCCGTACCGGCAAGCGCGAGCAGATCACCATGGCCGGTGGGGGCACCACCTTTACCAAGCCCATCGACTACATCGGTGAAAAATCGCTGGGCAATGCGGCCGCCTACGACGCCTATGCCGGCAAGTATGTATATGGCATCAATATCCCCGGCTGCTCCACCCCTGGCAAGGTGTTTGTGGGCCAGCGGCAGGACCCGTTCCCGGTGTCGCTGGGCACCATCTTTGATCTGGTGAATGCACCTGCCGCCGTCATCACCAGCGAGTCGAATGCTGCGGCCTTCGGCGCGGGCCAGATTGCCAACAAGAACGTGACTTCGCTCGCGGTGGAAGTGCCCACCAACTGCCTCACGGCGGCATCGGGCGAGAAGGTCATTGGCGGCTGGACCACTGCCAGCCTGCGCCAGGCCCGCTTGCTCAATGGCAAGCCAGACTCGGGCCTGCAGGCCAGCGAGAAGGCCGGTGGCGCATGGACGCAAGTCTCGCGCCTGGGCATGCCGCTGGTCAACGAGGTGGTGATTGGTCTCAAGGACAAGGACAAGTTCAACGCGTCCAAGCCCAAGGATGATGCAGCGAACTTTGCGGACTACGTGACGCACCCCACGCTGCCCGCGCTGGTCGAGACGCTGTTTGGCGCCAAGGCCCCCACGAACTTCCCGCGCACCGATCTGATGACGGCCTTCCTCACGGGGCTGCCCACCGTCAATCGCCCTGGCAACATCACCGGCCTGGGCGCCGGCGGCCCCCTGGCAGAAATGCTGCGCTTGAACACCAGCATTGCCGCCACGGCTGCGGCTGCGCAGAACTCGCTGGGGGTGGTGGCAGGGGACGCGGCCGGCTTCCCGAACGGCCGCCGCTTGGGCGACGACGTGGTGGACGTGTCGCTGCGCGTGGCCATGGGGGCGCTGTGCACTGTGACGGGTGCCACGGACACGCTCAAGGTGGGCTGCAAGCCGGGTGATGCCCCGGCAGGAGGGGTAGCGTTTGTGGACGGCTCGCGCACCAAGGCGACGGACTACCGTACGGCGTTTCCGTATGTGAACCCACCGCTGCCCGGTGCCAAGAACTTCTGATCCGAAGGAGCCACACCATGCAAAAGAACCTTCGGATTCAGCACCTGGCCCTTACTTCGGTGGCGGCATTGGCCATCACCGGTTGCGGCGGGGGCGGTAGCGGCGACAACACGGCAGACCCTGGCAATGGGGGCCCCGTGATGGTGAATGCGTTCGCGTATGTGCAGCCCATTGTGGCCAGCGGCGCGTCGGACACCGCCGAGCCTCAGGCGGTTGACCAGCTGGTGCTGTCCAGCACCGAGGCTGAAGAGCCCGATTCGCGGCTCTGACCCTCGCGCGATGTCCTGGCTGCGCCCCGAAGGAGTGTGGCCAGGGCGTGCGTGGGTGATTGTGTCTCTATCGATATCCGCTGTTGTCACGAGCCCATGAAGAAACCTCATCACTGTTTTTGCGTGGCCTTGTGCCTGGTGCTCTGGGCGGGCACGGCCCTGGCGGCCTTGCCTCAGGACTTGCCACCCGGCCTCAATGCCGATGTGGTCGAGCGTCTGTCCGAGCGTGTGAGCGCAGCCCCCGCCACGCCCCAGGCCGCTGCCGCCTCGGCCCGGCGCTGGATCACGCTGTCGCGCGAGACGGCGGACCCCCGTTACCTGGGCCGGGCACAGGCGGCCCTGGCACGCTGGTGGGGCCAGGCGGACGCCCCGGCCGATCTGTTGGTGTTGCAAGCCACCGTAGAGCAAGGGCGCCATGAATTTTCAGCCGCGCGCGCCACGCTGGAGCGCGCCTTGCAAACCGACCCCGCACAGGTGCAGGGCTGGCTCACGCTGGCCACGCTGGAGCGTGTGGCCGCGCGCTATGAGGCTGCCGAGGCCGCCTGCCGCAACGTAGCCCGCTATGGTGCTGCGCTGTATGCCACCGCCTGCCTGCTCGACACCCGTTCACTGCAAGGCCAGCATGATGCCGCACGCAATGGCTTCACCGCGCTGCGGCAGCAGGTGGCGGGGAATGCCGCCCAGCGGGCCTGGATCGGGTCGCTGCTGGCCGAGAGCGAAGAGCGCGCAGGGCGCGATGACGCTGCCGACGCGGCCTACCGCCGCAGCCTGGCCGATGCCCCCGACGGCTACACCGCGCTGGCCTATGCCGACCAGCTGTTGCGCCGCAATCGTGCGAGCGCCGCACTGGACGTGCTCAGGCACCAGCCCGACAGCGACTCCGTGCTGCTGCGGCGCGCGCAGGCCTTGCGGCTGATGGGGGACGCCGCGTGGCAGCCCCTGGTGCGCGACCTGGAAGCGCGTTTTGCCGCCAACGCGGCGCGCGGAGAGGGGCTCGACGCCCACGCCCGGGAGCGTGCCTTGGTGGCGCTGTGGTTGCAGGGGCAACCCGCCGCCGCATGGAAGGCGGCCCGCACCAACCTTGCCCTGCAAAAAGAGCCACTCGACTGGTGGCTTGCACTGCAGACCTCTGAGCTGTCGGGCGACGCTGCTGCCCACCAAGCCGTGCGGCAGGCCCTGCAGCAGGCAGGACTGCAAGACCTGCGCCTGGCGCGCTGGCAGACCCGGGGAGCCCAATGATGCGCTGCATGCACTGGTTAACGGGCCTCCTGCGCCCACACGGGCGTTCCCTGCGGGCCAGGGTGGTTGTCGCGTTGACTGCCGCAGCACTGGCGCCCAGCGCCTGGGCCCACAAGGCCAGCGACGCCTATCTGCGGGTGGCGGATGTGCCGGCATCCCTGGGCACTGCAGGGGCGGGCGCATCGATAGGCCTTGTGCTTTCGGTGGCCTTGAAGGATGTGGATGCCGCGCTGGAGCAGCTCGATGCCGATGGCGACCGTCAGCTCACATGGGGCGAGGTGCGACAGTCCATGCCCGCCATCGTCCATTGGGTGGGTCAGGGCATGTTGTGGCAGTGCGACGGAACGGCGACGGTGCCTGCCTGGCGCTTTGAAGCGTTGGAGCAGCGCACCGATGGACGTTACGCGCGGCTGGCTGCCACGCTGCCCTGTGCGCCAGCCCAGGCGATCACCCTGCGCTACGGCCTTATGCAGGGCATCGACCCCACACACCGCCTGCTGGTGGGCGGCGTGTTGAGCGGCCAGACGCTGGCGGCCGTGCTGGCCCCTGACGGGCGCTCCGGCACCGACCTGCGCTCTGCGGGCAGCCGCGCAGGACAAGCGGGGGCAGACGGTGCGGAAGGGGTCCAAGGTGCGGACGCAACAGAGCCCGGCGCCCCACGCGGCGGGTTGGCCACGCTGCTGCACTTTGTGACCGAGGGGGTGCACCACATCCTGTCTGGCTACGACCACCTGGCCTTTTTGCTGGCACTGTTGCTGCCCATCTCCCTGGCGCGGCCGCAGCCCCGCCACCGCGATCTGCCATTGCACACGGAGTCCGGCACCACACCGATCGCTGAAACTCTGGCCTCCGGCGCCAGGGACCGCTTCGCCGGGATCAAGGCGCTCCTGCTCACGGTGACCTGTTTCACCGTGGGCCATTCCATCACGCTGGCACTGGCAGGCCTGGGCTGGGTCACCGTGTCGGGCAACTGGGTGGAGCCCGCCATTGCCATCAGCATCGGCATCTCGGCGTTGATGAACCTGTTTCCCGTCCAAGGCCTGCGCAGTAGCTGGCTTGCTCTGGGCTTTGGGCTGGTGCACGGGCTGGGTTTTTCCGGGGTGCTGGTCGAAGCTGGCGTGGCGGGCGCTTCGCTGTTGTGGGCCCTGGCGGGGTTCAACCTGGGGGTCGAAGTGGGCCAACTGATGGTGGTCGCCCTGTGGTGCGCGGTCTCGGTGGCATTGGCGCGCAGGGCGTGGTACCGCTCGGTGGTGGTGCGTGGGGGCTCCGTCGCGTTGCTGGTGCTGTCGCTGTACTGGACCGTGCAGCGCCTTGCCTTCGCTGGCTGACGAGAACGGTGGCCAGTCCGTCGTGGGGGCCAGACCCTGATCAGGCGCTAAAGACCCTTTGGGGTGCTCTGGATTCACATCTGGACGCCGTCCGTGTGCGTAATGGCGCTGTCGTAGCAATTATTTACAAACACGAGGAGCGCCCCATGAAGAGTCCCCTTTCCATCGCCGTGCTGGCTGGCGTTGTACTGGCCTGCAGTGCGGCCCAGGCCGATACTGGCAAGCTGCTGCTCACCGGTGGTGTCAGCACCATCGCCGGGTCGGCCGGTGGCGGGCTGACCCCCTGGGCGGTGATTGGCAGCAACGCCACCGAGGGCGAGGTGGGTGTCAGCGCCTATGCCACCCGCGCGGCCACGCAGGACTACAGCCTGAACGGCTATGGCGTGGCCCTGGGCCTGTACGACCGCCTGGAGCTGTCGCTGGCGCGGCAGGACTTTGATGCCTCGCCCGCCATCGCGCTCAACGGCATTGCGCCGTTTGGCGTGACGCCGGGCCAGCACATCAAGATGGACGTGCTGGGCATCAAGCTCAAGTTGGCGGGCGACGCCGTGCTCAACAGCGACAGCTGGATGCCGCAGATTGCGGTGGGGCTGGAACACAAGCAGGTGCACCCGGGTTCCATCGGCTCGGTGCTGGATTTTCTGGGCACCAAAACCAGCGGCACCGATGTGTACGTGAGTGCTACCAAGCTGCTGCTGGCGCAAAGCGTGCTGGTCAACGGCACGCTGCGCTACACCAATGCCAACCAGAACGGCCTGCTGGGCTTTGGCTCGGCTGCACCGGGCAAGAACAGCCGCAGCCTGCAGCCCGAGTTCTCGGTGGCGTACCTGATCAACAAGAACCTGGCGGTGGGTGCCGAATACCGTTTCAAGCCCAACAATCTGCAGGCGCTGGGCGCAGCGGCCGGCCTGGGTGCTGCCCTGCGCGAGGACGACTGGAAGGACATCTTTGTGGCTTGGGCGCCCAGCAAGAACGTGTCGCTCACGCTCGCCTATGTGGACCTGGGCCGCATCGTCCCTGGCATCACCAACAACCGCCGCCAGACCGGCTATTACCTGTCGGCCCAAGTCGCCTTCTGAGGACATTGTCATGACGCACTCCAAAACCCTCATCGCCCTGGCCGTCTGCCTGAGCGGCTTGCTTGCTGCCCCGGCCTTTGCGCAGACCGCTGCGGCTCCGGCAGCCACAACTGCTGTACCAGCAGCCCCTGCAGGCCTGTACCAGGCACTGGGCGAAAAGCCGGGCATCACCCGCTTGGTGGACGAATTTGTGAACCGCGTGGTCAAGGACCCGCGCATTGGCGGCCACTTCAAGGACACCAAACCGGCCGCGCTCAAGGAGAGCCTGGCCGACCAGTTCTGCCAGTTGAGCGGTGGCCCTTGCAAATATGAAGGCGCTGACATGAAATCGGCCCATGCCGACATGGACATCAACAAGGGCCATTTCAACGCCCTGGTGGAGGTGCTGCAAAGCGCCATGGACGCCCAAGGCATACCGTTCGCTCAACAAAACCGCCTGCTGGCCTTGTTGGGGCCCATGCACCGCGATGTGATCACCAAACACTAAGACGATGAAAAATGCTATCTTTTTAATAGCTGCTGGCGCAATATTCACTGGCGCTTGGGCCGGAAATGTCCAAATCCAGGTGCTGGACCGCGACGGCAAGCCCGTGCCCGACGCCGTGGTGGTGGTGTACCCCAGCGCCACCACTGGTGCAGCCCCCAGCCTGCTGCAGCCCAGTCCGACCATCGAGCAGGAGCGCATGCGGTTTGTGCCTGCCGTCACGGTGGTCATGCCCGGCTCCACGGTGCGCTTTACCAACCAGGACCGCTGGGACCACCATGTACGCGGCAACCCCACGGGGGCGGCCGCTGCGGCAGCATCGGCTGCGGCCAGTTCCAACTTTGAGCTGCGCCTGGCGGGCAAGGCCGATGGCAAGCCTGCCAACTTTGCCGATGTGAAGTTGGATTCGCCCGGCGTGGTGCTGCTGGGCTGCCACCTGCACGGCTCCATGCGCGGCCATGTGTTTGTGACCGATTCGGCCTGGACGCTCAAGACCGACAGCGACGGCATCGCCCGTTTTGCCAGCGTGCCCGATGGCGCCGCACAAGTGCGCGTATGGCATGCCGAGCAACTGGTGGACCTGCCGCGCAAGGCGCTGAATGTGGTGCCCGGCCCGGTGCTGGATACCGTGCAGCTCAGCGTGGTGCCCCGCGTGCGGCGTGCCCCCCCGGCCGCGCCCGGAGGCCCCGGCAATACCCCGGGCGGGCCCATGGGGTCGTACAGCCTGGCCCCTGCTTCTGCTCACCCAGCCCATCAGCACCCCGGCAGCTGACCCGCCACACCAGCGGGTGGTCCACCGGGGGCGGGTCAGCAGGGCAGTCATTTATGAATGGGCGGAGTGCTTCGCCCTTTCTTCGTCTGAGACTTTGAACAGGTTCTGATGGGCCGCCCTGCTGCAGGGCTCCCTGAGATTCCGAGGTTAGCCAGGCAGCTTGAGCCCGCCGGGCCCGGAGGGGACGGTGTTGGCACTGCTCTTCTGGCTGCCGGCTGCGGTGCTGCCCACCTCTTGCTTCACGCTGCCCGGAGGCGCGTTCAGGTACAGGTACAGCGCCTGCGCATCCACATCGCTCAACTGACCCAGCGACTCGAAAGGCATGACCTGGATGGGCGTGCCGTCCGGGCGCTTGCCGGTGCGCAGCATGGACACAAAACTGGCAGCGTTGGGATAGCGGGCCAGGGCGGTGCCCGCGCTGTGTGTGCCGGGACGGATGTCCGCTGCCGCAGGCCAATCGGGTGGGGCACCCGGGATCTTGCCGCCCGACAGGTCGGCACCATGGCAGCCGATGCACATGTTGGCGACGTACTGGCCGTTGGCCAGCGTTACGCCCGCAGCGGTGGGGCGCGAGGGCGCCAACTGGTGGTCGATGCGCGAGGCCGCGTCAGGAATCGCACCCAGCCCATACAGCACCCAGGCAGGGTGCGGGAGATCGATCACGGCCTGTGCGCCTTCCTTGGGCGGGAACTGGCGTACGTACGACACCAGGGCGTTCAGGTCTTCGTTGGTGAAGCGGTTGTAGTCCTCGCTGGGCATGACCAGCACTGGGCGGCCGTTGGGCTTGACGCCATGGCGGATCACGCTGTTCCAGTCCTCGGGCTGGTAGCGTGCCACCACGCCAGCGGGCGTGATGTTGGGCCCCACGATGCGCGTGCCCCTGCCATCGTTGACGAACTCGCGGCCCGTGCCTTGTGCGCCGTGGCAGTCGGTGCAGCCGCGCGATGCATACAGGTAGCGACCGCGCTCGATGGTCTGCGCATCGGTGGTGTAGGCCACGGGGCGCGGCTTGATGTCGATGTAGCGGTTGCGCCGCTGTTCGGCCAGGTACAGGCCGCTGGCGGCGGTGGCGGCCACGATCACGCCCAGCAGCATCGCGCCGCCTGCAGTCCATTTGATCCAGCGTTTCATGGTGGTATCCCTCTTCTTCGATTCAACGACCCAATTGCCGTGTTCAGGCGGCGGATTCTGAATTCGAAGCAGCGGTTTGGCACACCCCCAGCCCGCAGGGCGCGGCGGGGCCGGTGACATTTGTCACACACGGCCCGCCGCTGTGGGGCTCAGCCCTGGCGCTCAGCGCTCGACGGTCTTACTTCAGCGCGTATTACAGGCGGGGCGGCTGGCCTTCACGCTGTCCCGGTCCAAGGTCGCGGCATTTTTCATCGATTGGGTGATGGCCCGCGCATCCACCCTTTTGATGCCAGCCTGCGCCGCCCCGCGCAAAGCCTGGGGGGCAGCCGTCCGAGCAATTGCTGGCGCCGTCCGGCGCCGCCAACCCTTCGGTGTGACTGCACGAACGTGCGGCACCCGGCGTGCGGCTCGCTGTGGTGATGAGTGGATGGGGCCTGCTGTCTCATCGCGCAGACTGCCCGCCCAGCCGCCACACAAAAGCGCCAATGCCATGAGGTGTGGTGCCGACAAAACGCTGCACTACCAAGGTGGCTTCGCGTTGCTATAGTCCGCGCTTTCCTGCGCGCAGGCAGCTCCACCGCAGGTGGATGTACACGGCTGCACTGCCACCTTTTCATCGAGCCAACGCGACACCATGAGCCTGCAGCAAGCCACCCCCGAGTACCTCGACCAATGTCGCGCCGCACAGCGTGCCGAACAAGAACAATCCCTGGCCACCACCGACAACTGGGCGCATGTGGACAAACCGAAGGTGCATGCCGACTTCGACGCCTTCTACAAAGAGCTGGCGCCCCTGATCGACGCCAATGCCCCCGAGTCCGAGACGATTCAGGCGCTGATGGAAAAACACTTTGCCATCGTTGCCCGGTTCTACGTGCCATCGCGCGATGCTTACGTGGGCACGGTGCTGTTCTATGCCGACAATGCCGATATGAAGGCGTTTCACAACACCTACCACCCGCGCATGGTGGAGTTTCTGGGCGACGCCGCATACCGCTACGCGCTGCAGAGCCTGCAGTAACTGTCGCAGACTGCAGCGGTTGGTCCTTGGGCCCTTTGGGGGCCTGCAGCCGCTTGACGTATCGCTATGCAGGCTGTGCCTTCATGGCACGCGAGGCCGCGCAGGTGTAGCCCCGACACCTGCCCGCTGGCGGTCAGAACACCGCCAGCGCCCGGGCCACCTGGGCGTGTGCATCGGTGTCGATGGTGCAGTTGTGGGCCAGCACCACCCGTGCAAAAGGCCAGCGCAGCACCCGCTCCGCACTGCGGGCTGCGGCCGCCCGGTCACGCACCAGTGCACGCACCGTGAGCGGCACGGCCAGCTGGCTTCGCACGCCCGTCAGCGTGGCATAGGCCCGCGTGGGCCAGGGCAGATCGCCCGCCATCCACTGCAGCAGGTCCGTCACGATGAGTGTGGCCGACGGCCGATGAAACCACACCGATTCATTGCCCGCCGGAATGCCCCCGAACGCAAAGTGCTCCAGCTCTGGCAGCCACTCGGGCAGGTCGCCCGCAGGCAGCACGCGCAGCGTTGCGGCGAGGTCCGGCCGCTTTTGCGCAAGCCCTTGCGGGCCGTAGACCACCGCGCTGGGGAAGGCCGCCGCGCAGGGCGCCAGAAACAGGTGGTGCATCTTGTTCGGCGCCACGACAAAAGCCACGCTGCCGAGTTCTTGCACCTGGCGCAGCAACGCGCTGCCGGGCGGCATCGGAATGGGCGAGTGGATCAACAGCCTGCGCCCGGGCAGCCACACCACCGTCATGCGCGTGGTGATGGGAAGGCCATTGGCTTTAAAGGCGTGGGTGGCGTGCCAGAGGTGTGTGGCCAGGGGTTCAAGTTGCATGGCGCGCGATGGTGCCGGGGCCCGGAGGCCGCGTCTTGAACGAATTCGACATGGGGCAGCTTTGCGCTTTGTTGATGGCCGATTCGCTGACACCCCCGCGTGGAAGGTGATTTCTTCGCTGTCTTCCTCTTCCCGGCAATACGCTACCGAAGCCTTTGCCACCGCGCGGGCTTCATTTGGGTCTCGGCCCCCCACATTCCCCCACCACCCAGTCCCTGAAAGCCTTCACCAGCGGCGTCTGCGCCCGCGCCTCGGGGTACACGAGGTAATACGCATCGGTACTCGTCAGCACCTGGTCCGACAACTCCACCAGACTCCCAGCCGCCAGTTCTTGCTCGATCAAGAAGCGCGGTAGCAGCGCCGCGCCCAGGTGCGACACAGCGGCCTGCGCAATCATGGCGAAGTGCTCGGACTGGGGGCCGCGCAGGGCCAGAGCCGAGGGGGCGCCCACCAGCTCGAACCATTCGGCCCACTGCGTGGGACGAGTGCTTTGCTGCAGCAGCACCACGCGGGCCAAATCTTGCGGGGTATGAATGCCGTGGCGGTCGCGGTAGGTGGGGCTGCACACGGGCACGGTTTCTTCGTGCATCAGGTATTCGCACACGGCGCCCGCCCAGTGTGGTGTGCCGAAATGGATGGCGGCGTCAAACGGCGTGCCCGCAAAGTCAAAAGGCTCGGTGCGGGCCGCGAAGTTGACCATGGCCTCGGGGTGCAGCGCCATGAAACCGCCCAGGCGCGGAATGAGCCAGCGGGTGCCCAGCGTGGGTAGCACGGCCAGGTTGAGCAGGCCGTCGGTGCTGGAAAACGCCATGGCTTTTTGCGTGCTGGCCGACAGCTGCTGCAGCACGTTTTGCACGTCGGCCGCATAGACGCGGCCCGCGTCGGTCAGCACTACGCGCTGGCGCACGCGGTGGAAGAGGGCGGTGCCAATCTGATCTTCCAGCTGGCGGATCTGGCGAGACACGGCGCTTTGGGTGAGGTGCAGCTCCTCGGCCGCGCGCGACACGCTCTGGTGCCGGGCTGCGGCCTCAAAGGCCAGCAGGTCGGCGGTGGAGGGCAGGAAGGTGCGGCGCAGCAAGGTCATACCAGGTTATGCATGGGGGGAATGATGGTGGGTGCCAAAAATTGAGCTATTTGAGCCCCTGCCGCGCTTTGGGTATGGGGTGGCCGTCCTGATATTTTCAGGCACTTCATTCTGATTTGTGATCAAGTAGTTCCATTTTTTTGCTATCCAGCGTGGCCCGATTGGCGGATATTGGCGCATTCATTGCGTGTGTTCTCCCACGTTGTTTCCCTTTCTCTGCCTCCACCCACGCTAGCGAGCCGCCATGTCCGCCACCCCTGCTGCCACACCCCTTGTGTCCGAAGTCGATCAACTGCTGCAACGCCTGGGCGTGCCCCGCGCTGCGTACACCGGCGGCACGCTGGCGGCGCGTTCGCCCATCACGGGCGAGGTGCTGGCCCAGGTGCCGCAGCAAAGCGCGGCTGATGCCACCGCTGCGATCGGCCGCGCGCATGCAGCCTTTTTGGCGTGGCGCAATGTGCCCGCACCGCGCCGGGGCGAGCTGGTGCGCCTGCTGGGCGAAGAGCTGCGCGCCG
>CAYXSL010000084.1:0-18299 GCA_964466605.1 uncultured Verminephrobacter sp. | reverse complement strand
TTCGCGGGTCACGTTGACCTTGTCGGCTGCCAATTCGACCTTGCTGGCGTTGGTGGCCTGGGGCAGGTCGGCCAGGGCCGCCAGCATCTGGCCGGTCTGGTTGGCGTCGTCGTCGATGGCCTGCTTGCCCAGGATCACGAGCTGAGGCTGTTCCTTGTCCACCAGGGCCTTGAGCAGCTTGGCCACGGCCAGGGGCTGCAGTTCCACGTCGGTCTCGACCAGGATGGCGCGGTCGGCGCCAATCGCCATGGCGGTGCGCAGGGTTTCCTGGCATTGGGCCACGCCGCAGGAGACAGCGATGACTTCGGTCACCAGGCCTTTTTCTTTCAGGCGCACGGCCTCTTCGACGGCGATTTCGTCAAAGGGATTCATGCTCATCTTCACGTTGGCGATGTCCACACCCGTGTTGTCCGACTTCACGCGGACCTTCACGTTGTAGTCCACCACGCGCTTGACAGGGACCAAGACCTTCATTGCTGCGGCTCCTAGAGAGTTGGTTGAATTGACGTTTACGTAAACTGGAACATTCTATGCCGCACTGCAACGCAAGTGCTACAGAACCGGGGCAGAGACTGCACGACAAAAAAAGAACGATCGTGCTTTTTGTCGATTATAGGCGAGTGTGCCGGGCCGCTGTCCAGTGTTTGTTGTCGCCTGCAGCACCGGGCACCGGGACTGCAGGCTGGACTCACTGCGCAGACGCGGGTGCCGCCGGTGCACCGGGCGACCTTGCTGCCGCCAGCCCGCCCTCGACCTGCACATGCATGACCCGCTGAGGGTAGGGAATCTCGATCTGGTGGGCACGCAAGGCCGTCAGGATGGCGCGGTTGATTTCCGAGCGCAGGCCCAAGGCGCCGTTCTCGGGGTCGGCGATCCAGAAGCCCACGGTGAACTCCAGTCCATCCGCACCAAAGGCCGACAGAGCCACGCTCGGTGGGGGATCGCGCAGCACCCGGTTGCTGGCCAAGGCCGCCTCGCCCAACAGGCGGGTGACCAGCTCCACATCGCTTTCGTAGGCCACGCTCACCACGGTGGACAGCCACACGCGCGGGTCGGCCAGCGACAGGTTCTCCACCCGCTGGGTGATCAGCATCTCATTGGGCACGATGGATTCGCGGCCCGTGGAAGAGCGCACCACGGTGTAGCGCGCGTTGATGGCGGTGATGCGGCCCTCGAAGTTGTCCACGCGCACGTTGTCGCCGATGCGCATGCTGCGCTCGGCCAGGATGACAAAGCCGCTCACGTAGTTGGCCGCGAGCTTCTGCAGGCCAAAACCAATGCCCACGCCCACGGCGCCCCCGAGCACCGACAACGCCGTGAGGTCGATGCCCACGGCCGACAGGGCCATCATCAGCCCCACGAACACCAGCAGCGCGCGCACGGCATTGCTCACGGCCATGCGCAGCGACAGTTCGGCCCCGGTGGCCGAGCGCAGCAGGCGCGCCTCGATGACCGCAGAAATCCACAGCGCGAGCAGCAACACGGCACCTGCCGTCAACGCGCCTTCGATCATGGTGCGCACCGACAGCGTGGCCCCGCCGACCTTCCAGTGGATCTGGTCCAGTTCGTCCAGCACCAGCGGCAAGAGCCCCGTGACCCAGAGCACCATGCCCAGCCACGCCAGCCAGGAGATGGTGCGTTCGATGGGCCGCACCCAGGCGGCCTGGGGGTAGGCCACCTGCAGCACCTTCACGCCGATGCGGATCACCACCAGCGCCACCAGCACCGGAATGGCCACCTTGAAGGCCGCCAGCGCCATCCAGTGGTGCAGCGCGGTGCGCGCCACATAGGCCAGGCCCAGCAGCACCAGCGGGAACAGCGCGCCGTCCACGATCCGCACACCAAACAGGATGGAGCGCGGGTCGCCCCGGTGCAGTCCGCGCTGCAGCAGCGCTACCAGCCCCCAGGCCAGGGCCACGCAGCCCGCCAGGGCCGCCAGCTCCACCAGCACGGTGGGGCTCAAAAAGGCCTGCGCCCACAGGCCCACATCGTCCAGCATCGGTTTGTCCATTGCCATCGTGCGGGCCCTCAGTGCTTCCAGCCCGGCTGGCGCTTTTCGGCGAAGGCGCGCGCGCCTTCCTGCGCGGCCTCGTCCATCATGTTGGTGGCCATGGCCTGGCCCGCCAGCTGGTAGGCGGCGTCCATGCCCAGCTCGCGCTGCTGGTAGACCAGCGCCTTGCCCATGGCCACGGCCACGCGGGGCTTTTGCAGGATGGACAACACCAGTTTTTCAACCTCGGCATCGAGGGCATCCCCCGGCACCACGCGGTTCACCAGGCCCTGCGCCAGCGCCGTGGGGGCGTCGATGAAATCGCCGGTGAGCAGCATCTCCATCGCCCGCTTGGCGGGCACGTTGCGCACCAGGGGCACGCTGGGCGTGGCGCAGAACAGGCCATAGTGGATGCCGCTGGTGGCAAAGCTGGCCGTGTCGGCCGCCACGGCCAGGTCGCACTGCGCCACCAGCTGGCACCCCGCCGCCGTGGCCATGCCCTGCACGCGCGCGATCACGGGCACGCTGAGCTTGTGGATCGTGAGCATCATGCGGCTGCACTGCGCAAACAGCTGCTGGTAGTACGCCAGCTCCGGGTGGGCCGCCATGTCCTTGAGGTTGTGGCCCGCGCAAAACGCCTTGCCCGCCGCAGCCAGCACCACCACGCGCACCGACTCGTCACGGCCCGCGTCGTCCAGCGCCTGCTGCAGCGCCACAAGCATCTCGCTGCCCAGCGCATTGAAGCGGGCGGGGTCGTTCAGGGTCAGGGTGACCACGCCACGGGCATCGCGGGTGGTTTGCAGCACATCATCGAAGTTCTTAGTCGTCATAGTTTGCTCCTGTCAGCCATCTGCACGCCGACTGAAACTGGCACGGCTCAGGCGAGGGCCGCCGCGCAAGGGCCGCCCCGCCGCGCTGGCGGCGTCCCCCTTCCGCATCGCGCAGCGATGCAAGAGAAGGGGGAAGCGGCGAAGCCGCTCAGGGGGTTGTTGGTCACAAGTCCGCCAGGACGCGCAGGTGCGTCTCCACGCTGCGCGCCAGCGGGCCCATCACATAGCCGCCTTCCAGGCACGACACGATGCGGCCCTTGGCGTAGCGCCGCGCCACGTCTTTCACACGCTGGGTGATCCAGGCGTAATCCTGCTCGGTCAGGCCCAGCTGGCCCATGTCGTCCTCGCGGTGGCCGTCAAAGCCAGCGCTCACAAAAATCATCTCGGGCTTGAAGGCTTCGAGCCGGGGCATCCACATCATTTCGATGATCTCCCGGATGTCCATGCCCCGCGTGTAGGCCGGTACCGGAACATTCACCATGTTGGGAGCCGGATCGTGGTCGCCGCTGTAGGGGTAGAACGGGTGCTGGAAGATGCTGACCATCAGCGCGCGCGGGTCGCCCGCCAGGATGTCCTCGGTGCCGTTGCCGTGGTGCACGTCAAAATCCACCACCGCCACGCGCTGCAGGTTGTAGCGCTGCAGCGCGTACTTGGCGGCCACAGCCACGTTGTTGAAGAAGCAGAAACCCATGGCCTTGTCGCGGCAGGCATGGTGGCCCGGCGGGCGCACGCTGCAAAAGGCGTTCTCGACCTCGCCCGCCATCACGGCATCGGTGGCGGCCAGGGCGGCCCCCGCAGCACGCAGGGATGCCTTCCAGGTGTGGGCGTTGATGGAGGTGTCGGTGTCGATCTGCGCGTAGCTCGGGCCACCGGCCATCAGCTCTTCGTTGAGCCGGTCCGACAGGCCCCGCAGCGCCGCAATGTGCATGCGGCCGTGCGCCAGTTCGATGTCGGCCAGCGAGGCCTCGGGCGCCTCGTAGCGCTCCAGCGCATCGGCCACGCCGGTGATCAGCAAACGGTCTTCGATGGCATCCAGCCGTTCAGGGCATTCGGGGTGCCCCGGGCCCATCTCATGCTTCCAACAATCCCGGTGGGTGAAATAGCCCGTCTTGCTCACAGTCAATCCCCGTGTCTCAATTTTTTAGGATAACGTCGCGCCATGAATGCACAGCACAAGATCAAATCGCTTCTGGACCAGCTTAACACGGTGATTGTGGGCAAACAGGCCCAGGTGCAGGACTGCGTGGCCTGCCTGCTGGCGGGCGGCCACCTGCTCATCGAAGACGTGCCGGGAGTGGGCAAGACCACGCTGGCGCACGCGCTGTCGCACACCTTTGGCCTGCAGTTTTCGCGCGTGCAGTTCACGGCCGACCTGATGCCCAGCGACCTGACCGGCGTGTCGGTGTACGAGCGCGGCAAGGAAGCCTTTGTGTTCCACCCCGGCCCGGTGTTCGCCCAGGTGCTGCTGGCCGACGAAATCAACCGCGCCAGCCCCAAGACCCAAAGCGCGCTGCTCGAAGCCATGGAGGAAAAGCAGGTGTCGGTGGAGGGCGAAACCCGCGCCCTGCCCCACCCCTTCTTTGTGATCGCCACGCAGAACCCGCACGACCAGCTGGGCACGTTTGCGTTGCCCGAGTCGCAGCTCGACCGCTTCCTCATGCGCATCTCCATCGGTTACCCCGACCGTGCGGCCGAGCGCCTGCTGCTGTCCGGCGCCGACCGGCGCGACATGGTGAGCAGCCTGCTGCCCCTGCTGTCCAGCGACGAACTGACCGAGCTGCAGCGCCAGGTGCAGGCCGTGCACACGGCCGAGCCGCTGCTGAACTACGTGCAGGACCTGATCTCCGCCACCCGCTCGGGCCGCTGGTTTCTGCAGGGCCTGTCGCCGCGCGCCGGCATTGCCATGCTGCGCGCGGCCAAGGCCCAGGCCCTCATCAGCGGGCGCGACTATGTGGCGCCCGACGACGTGCAGGCCGTGCTGCCCCAGACCATTGCCCACCGCCTGGTGCCCGTGGGCGACGCCCGGCGCGGTGCGGTGGAGCAGGTGCGCGCCATGGTCGATGCAGTCCCTCTGCCCTGAGAAGGTGTGAGCACACCGTGGCAATCCCCATGGACCCGGCTACCCCCGCCCCCTGGCGCAACGCCCTTACCCGGCTGAGCCCGCTGGCGGCCTTTCGCAAGCGCTTCCAGAACTGGTGGCAGGCGCGCCTGCCGCTGAACGACACCCTGCTGCTCACCCAGCGCAACGTCTACATCCTGCCCACCAGTTCGGGCTGGATGCTGGCGCTCACGCTGGTCGTGCTGCTGGTGGCATCCATCAACTACCAGCTCAACCTGGGCTACCTGCTCACCTTTTTGCTGGCAGGCAGTGCGGCGGCAGGCATGCATATCTGCCACGCCAACCTGCGCGGCCTCACCTTGCACCTGAAAGCGCCCGAGCCCCAGTTCATGGGCACGAGCACGGCGTTTGAACTGCAGCTGTCCAGCGACCGCAAGTCGCCGCGCTATGGCATTGCGCTGTCGGTGCATGGCACGGGCAGCAAGGCCGAGCACCACTGGGCCTGGACCGACGTGCCCGCCCAGGGCCAGGCCAGCGTGCAGGTGGCCTTCCGCCCCACACGCCGGGGCCTGCACCGTGTGCCCACGCTCACGGCCGAGACGCGGTTTCCGCTGGGCACCTTCCGCGTCTGGACCTACTGGCGCCCGGCCTCCGGGGTGCTGGTCTATCCCGCGCCCGAGGTGCCTGCGCCCCCCCTGCCCCCGGGCGAGCCCCGCGCGGGCGGCACAGGCAGCGCGCCATCGCAAGGCATTGGCGAATTCGACGGCGTGCGGGCCTACCGGCGCGGCGATCCGCTCAAGCTCGTGGTGTGGAAGAAAGCCGCCAAATCGCTGGCCACCGGCACCGACGACCTGGTGAGCCGCGACGCCCAACAGGCCCAGCGGCACGAGCTGTGGCTGGACCTGGCCCACGCCGCCCTGCCCGACCACGAAGCCCGCATCTCGCGCCTGACGGCCTGGGTGCTGCAGGCCGACCGCCTGGGCCTGGACTACGGCCTGCGCGTGCCCGGCGCCGAGATCGCCCCCGACACCGGTGCCGCCCACCGCAGGCGCTGCCTGGAGGCCCTGGCCCTGTGTTGATAGAGGACACCCCCCTGAGCGGCTGCGCCGCTTCCCCCCGCTCTCGCAGCGCTGCGCGCTGCGGGCAGGGGGACGCAGCCCTCGCTGCGGGGCGGCCCTTGCTTGGCTGCCCTGGCCTTGGGCGCGCCAGTTTCATATGCTGCGCTGCAAGTGACGCGCAGCGCTGTGGAGCGCAGATATGACAAACCGTGGAATATCGATACTGAAATTCGTAAGAAAACGGCCCCTTGCGCGCGACCATATTGCCTTTATAGCTATGCATTCAATAGCAAACAAATGACGCCGTGCCTGGGACCATCCCCACCACCATGACCCTGCGCCAAACCCTCCACGCCCTGCCCCGCGATGCCCGCGACACGCTGTTTTTGCTGTGCGTGATTGCCTGGGTGATTGCGCCGCAGGTCAACGTGTTGCCCGCGTGGGCCAGCCTGCTCGCAGGTTTTTTGCTGCTGTGGCGCGGCTGGCTGGCCTGGAAGGGGCGGCCCCTGCCCACGCGCTGGGTACTGGCCATTCCGCTGATCCTGGCCGTCGGGGGCACGCTGTACACCCACCGCACCATCCTGGGCCGCGACGCTGGGGTGACGCTGATCGTGATGCTGCTGGCGCTCAAGATGCTGGAGCTGCGCGCGCGGCGCGATGCGATGGTGGTGTTCTTCCTGGGTTTCTTCACGATGCTCAGCAACTTCTTCTTTTCGCAGTCGCTGTTCACTGCAGCCGCGATGCTGGTGGCGTTGCTGGGGCTGCTGGCGGCGGTGGTCAACGCGCACATGCCCGTGGGGCGGCCACCGCTGGCGCAAACGCTGCGCACGGCGGGCACCATGGCGCTGCTGGGTGCACCCATCATGGCGGCGCTGTTCATGCTGTTCCCCCGCATGGCGCCGCTGTGGGGCATGCCCAGCGACACCACCGCCGGGCGCAGCGGCCTGTCGGGCGTGATGAAGGTGGGCAACATCGCCGAGCTGGCACTGGACGACAGCGTGGCCATGCGCGTGCGCTTTGACACCCCCAACGGCGCGGCCCCGCCGCAGAACGAGCTGTACTTTCGCGGGCCGGTGTTTGGCGCGTACGACGGCGTCGAGTGGCACCCGCAGGGCGCACGCAGCGGCGACATGCTGCAGTCAAGCCCCAGCACGCTGGCCAACCTGCAGGTGCGCGGCGAGCCCGTGCGCTACGAAGTCACCCTGGAAGCCCACCAGCGCCCCTGGCTGCTGCTGCTGGATGCCGCCGCGACCAAGCCCGCCATCTCGGGCATGGACACGCTCATGACGCAGGACCTGCAGTGGCTCACCAACCGCCCCATCACCGCCGTGGTGCGCTACAAGGCCGAGAGCTACCCCGAGTTCAGCCATGGCCCCCGCACACCCACCCCGAGCCTGCGTGCCTACACCGAGCTGCCCGCAGGCTTCAACCCCCGCACGCTGGCGCTGGCCCAGCAGATGCGCAATGACCCGCAGATCGCCCCCCGCCCTGCCGAGGACAACGCCGAAGCCCTGGTCAGCGCCGCGCTGGCGCGCCTGCGCACCGGTGGCTACACCTACACGCTGGAGCCCGGCGTGTATGGCCAGCACACGGCCGACGAGTTCTGGTTTGACCGCAAGGAAGGTTTCTGCGAGCACATCGCTTCTTCCTTTGTGGTGCTGATGCGTGCGCTGGACATCCCGGCGCGCATCGTCACCGGCTACCAGGGCGGCGACCGCAACCCGGTGGACGGCCTCTGGACGCTGCGCCAGTCCGATGCCCATGCCTGGGCCGAGGTCTGGCTGGCCGGGCGCGGCTGGGTGCGGGTGGACCCCACAGGCGCCGTGGCCCCCGGGCGCACCGGGGCGTTTGAGCGGCTGCGCGCGCCGCAAGGGGCCTTGGCCGCAGCCATGGGCACGGTGATCAGCCCCGGCCTCGCCCAAAGCCTGCGCGCGGTGTGGGAGGCCGTCAACAACAGCTGGAACCAGTGGGTGCTCGACTACACCCAAAGCCGCCAGCTCGACCTGCTCAAGGCGCTGGGCTTTGAAGCCCCCAGCTGGCAGGACCTGACCATGGTGCTGGGCTTCCTGATCATCTTTGCGGCACTGGCTGGCATGGCCTGGAGCCTGTGGGAGCGCAGCCAGCACGACCCGTGGCTTCGCCTGCTGGCCCGCGCCCGCCAGCGCCTGGCCCGCGCCGGGCTGGTGATGCCGCCCACGCTGCCACCCCGTGCCATGGCCGAGCGCGTACAGGCACAATTCGGCGCCCCGGCCGCTGCGGTGGCCGATTGGCTGCTGCGCCTGGAACGCCTGCGCTATGCGCCCCAGCCCGACAGCGCCCTGAACGATTTGCGGCGCGAGTTCCGCACAATGCCGTGGCCCCCTGCATCCAAACCTTGACCCCGGACATGCCGAAGACCCACCGATCGATTGCCCTCATTGCTACGTTATTGATAGCTACTTGCGCAATACCAGCAGGCGCAAAGCCCGAAAAAACCTCAAAAAACACCAGCGCCAGGCAGCCTGCGGTGCTCTACGCATCGCGCCCCGAGGCCCTGCAGTTTGCCGACGATCTGGCCGCGCGCCGCGACCTGGACCGCGAATGGGTGCGCCAGGCGATTGGCCAGGCGCATTTCCTGCCCCAGGTGCCCAAGCTCATGCTGCCACCCGCCAAAGGCACTGCCAAGAACTGGCGCGTGTACCGCAGCCGCTTTGTGGAGCCGATCCGCATCCGCGCCGGGGTGCGCTTCTGGCAGCAGAACCAGGCGGCGCTGGAGCGTGCCGAGCGCGAGTACGGCGTGCCCGCCGAAACCATCGTCGGCATCATCGGCGTGGAGACCATCTACGGCCAGCAGATGGGTAACTTCCGCGTGATGGATGCATTGGCCACGCTGGCCTTCGACTTCCCTGCGGCCCACCCGCGTGCCAAGGAACGCACCGAATTCTTCCGCCGCGAGCTGGAGCAGTTCCTGAGCTACAGCCACCGCAGCAATACCGACCCTTTCGAGCCGCGCGGCAGCTACGCCGGGGCCATGGGCCTGGGCCAGTTCATGCCATCGAGCTGGGTGCGCTACGCCATCGACTTCGACGGCGACGGCCGGGTGGATCTGTTCAATAGCCCGGCCGATGCAATCGGCTCCGTGGCCAACTACTTCCGGGGCCACGGCTGGACACCGGGCATGCCAACGCACTTTGGCGTGCAGTTCGACACCGCGCGGCTCCAGCTGGACGACCTGCTCGCCCCCGACATCCTGCCCACCTTCAGCGCGGCCAGCATGCTGGCCAAGGGCGCCGTGCTGGATGCCCAGGGCGCCCAGCACACCGGCCCCTTGGCGCTGGTGGAGCTGCAGAACGGCAACGACGCGCCCAGCTACGTGGCGGGCACCGAGAACTTCTACGCCATCACGCGCTACAACTGGTCCAGCTACTACGCGATGGCGGTGATCGAGCTGGGGCGCGAGGTGGCTGCGGCGCGCAACGCAGCGCAATGAACCGCTGGCGCTGCGCCCCCTGCAGCGCCAGTCACCAGCGCTCTCAGGGGCGCTGCATCACACAGCTGTGCGGCTGCTGCGCCTTGGCCGCAGGGATCTGCCGCACCACGCGGAAGCCGTAGCCCGAGCCTTCCACGTCGAACTTCACGCCCGGCGCGCCCTTCTTGTCCATCACACCCACCACCAGCGCCTGCTGGAACTGGTGGTCGGCCGCGCGCATGCTGCCGCCCTGGCCGGAGAGCTGCACGTTCGCGCTCTCCATCTGCCGCGCCACGGCCACGGTGTCGGTGCTGCCCGCACGCTCGATGGACTGGGCCAGTGCCTCGATCATGAGCTGCATGCGCATGTGCACATAGTCGTCCTGCGGCTTGGGAAAGCGCGTGCGGAACGACTGGTAGAACGCCTCGCTCTGCGCGCCCGGCACGTTGGGCAGCCAGTCTGCCACCGCCACCACCTTGCCGATGCCCGCATCACCAATGGCGGCGGGCGCGCCCAGTGCGTTGCCATAGAAGGTGTAGAAGCTGCCCTCGTAGCCCACCTCGCGCGCGGCCTTCACCAGCAGGGTCAGGTCGTTGCCCCAGTTGCCGGTGACGACCGCCTGCGCGCCGCTGGTCTTGATCTTCACCGCATAGGGCGCGAAGTCCTTCACGCGGCCGATGGGGTGCAGCTCTTCGCCCACCACGGCCACGTCCGGGCGCTGCGCGGCCAGCTGCTTCTTGGCCTCGCGCAGCACGGCCTGCCCAAAGCTGTAGTCCTGGCCGATGAGGTACACGCTGCGCAAGGTCTTGTCCTCGCGCATCACGTCCATCAGCGCCGCCATGCGCATGTCGGCATGGGCGTCGAAGCGGAAGTGCCAGAAGCTGCATTTCTCGTTGGTGAGGATGGGGTCCACCGCCGAGTAGTTGAGGAACAGCACGCGCTTGTTCGGCTCACGCTCGTTGTGTTTGTTGATGGCCTCGATCAGCACGGCGGCAGTGGCCGAGGAGTTGCCCTGCAAGATGACCTGCGCGCCGTCGTCGATGGCCGCGCGCAAGGCCGACAGTGCCTCTTCGTTCTGGCCCTTGCTGTCGTAGCGCTCCAGCGCCAGGGGGCGGGGCCCGCCGCTGCTGGCAGGCAGCTGCACGCCACCGCGCGCATTCACGCGCTCCATGGCCCAGTACACGTTGCGGTACACCGCTTCGCCGGTGTTGGAGAAAGCACCCGACAGGCTTTCGATGAGCGCCACCTTGACGGGCCGGGCCTGGGCGGCAGCCGCAGTGGGCGCCGGGGCCTGCGCCCAGCTGGCGGACACGGGGGCCAAGGCGCCCGCCACGGCCATGGCAGCGGCCCAAACGGTGTGACGTAATGCTGCTGCGCCCGATTTCAAGCCCACGGCTTGCAATTTATTCATGCCACTTTTTCCCTTGAAAAGCGACGCGGGCGAACACAACTCCTGGGCATGCGGCGACCACGTCGAGAGCCGCGCAGTTTATAGGAGTTACCCATGATCTTCGCCCCCGTGATCCGCCGTGCCGCCTACGCCCAATCCCCCCGTGCCGCAGACCTCGCGCTGCAGCGCTTTTTGATGGGTGCGCTGGCCGCGCCCGCAGCCGCCCCGTCTGCTGGCTGCGCCGTCACTCAGGACGAAAAGACCACCACCTTGCAGCTGGATGTGCCCGGCCTGGCCCGCGAGCAGCTGAGCATCAGCATCGAAGGCAACCAGGTTCGCCTGCAGAGCGTGGAAGGCGCACCCCGCCAGGTGCAGCGCGCCTGGGAACTGGCCACCGACATCGACCCGGCCCACAGCAGCGCCAAGCTCGAAAACGGTGTGCTGACGCTGACGCTGGCCCACCTCGAGCCCGTGAGCAAGGCCGTTTCACTGAGCATCCAGTAAGGCAGGTGCAGCCCGCGGGCCCCAGGCGCGGGCGGCCCCTGCAGACGCTATCCATTTGATAGCACAAAACATCCGTCCAGTGCGCGGCAGGGCACTTTTTCTTTATGGAAATGGGACGCCTGCCGCGCGGTGCCTCGATCAGCCCGGCACGCATGGCGCCCGTGCTTTGGCGGGCCGCCTTCAATCAATGCGCCAGAGTCGGCACCCGCGCGCGGGTGCGGTACTCGCTGGGGCTGCACCCCACATGCACGCGGAAAGCGCGGCTGAAATGGGCGCTGTTGCTGAAGCCCCAGGACAGCGCAATGTCGGTGACCGAGCGCTGTGCATGGGCCGGGTGGCGCAGGTCGCGCAGGCAGGCCTCCAGGCGGCGGCGCTGGATCATGGCGGCCAGGGTTTCCTCATCGTCAGCCACCGCGTTGTACAGGTGCCGTTTGCTGCAATTGAGCGCATGGGCCATGCGGTCGATGGTGAGATCGGGGTCGCCCAGGTGCCGGTCGATGTACTGGCTGATGCGGTCGCGCAGGGCCTCGCGCTGCGACAGCAGGCTCTGCTGGCCGTTGCGCTCCAGCAGCGACAGCTGCACCAGGTGCGTGATCACATCGGCCACGCCATCGGCGGCGGCATCTGACATGGTGGGCAGCTCGGTGAATGCTGCGCGCATGGTGTCCCATGCCAGGCGCGATACGCCCGTGGTGCCCGAAAAGCGCTGCACCATCAGGTCGTCCAGCTTGAGCCTGCGCTCGGGCAGTTGCTCCTTGGGGATCATCAGCACCATCTGGCGCACGGCCTCGGGGTTGCTCACGGCGTAGGCGCGCGTGGTGTCGTACACACTCCACTCGCCGGGCGACAGCCACACCTGCCGGCCGTTTTGCTCGAAGCAGGCGCGCCCCTCCAGTTGCGCCACCACCTTGATGTAGGCGCGGTCGCTGCCCCGGATCAGGCTTGGGGTGCGCACCACACGGTGGCGGCTCACGCTCAGCTGGCACAGGTTCACGTAGCCCGCCTGGCCCGAGGTGATGTGGCCCGCGAAGGCATCGTCGCCAAACGCGTCCGACTCCAGCCCACCAATCAGCCGCCACACCGCATCGCCCCACAGGTGCAGGCGGTCGCGCGGTGCCACGGTGTCGGTGGATACCTCGGTCAGAGAGTGGGCCATGGGTGTCTCCAGGTCAGCAGCCATCGCCGCCGGTTGTGTGCGGATTATCCGACCCGGGCTTTGTCCCGTGCCCGCTGCGGAAATCCGGGTAAACCCGCTGCCGCCTGCACGCTCGGACAAGGCTTTTGTGCACGCTCAGCGCAGCAGCCGTCACCGGGGTTTCCTACGATCCGGGCACGGCCTGCGCTGCGCGGGCTGCCCATCCGAGGAGACAGAAAAATGGTTCAACAATCCAAGCGCCAGTGGATCAAGGGCATGGCCGCCACGGTGGGTGCCATGTCGGTGGCACCCCACCTGCTGGCCCAGTCGGGCCCCGTGCGCATCGGCTACGCCATCGCCCGCACGGGCCCCTGGGCCGCAGGCGCCCAGGTCAGCCAGGAGCCCAACTACCTGCTGTGGGCCGAGCAGGTCAACGCGGCCGGCGGCCTGAACGTCAAGGGCGCCAAGCGCCCCATCGAGCTCATCGGCTACGACGACCGCAGCGAGACCGAGACCTGCGTGCGCACCTACGAAAAGCTCATGGGCAGCGACAAGGTGGACCTGATCCTGCCGCCCTGGGGCTCGGGCGCCAACTTCGCCATTGCGCCCCTGGCCAACCGCTTCGGCTACCCGCTCCTGGCGCCCACGGCGCTGTCGCGCAAGCTCATCGACATGAACCTGCCCTACTTCTTCTCGCTGCTGCAGCAGCCCGACAAGATGATGGGTGCGCTGGTGGACATGCTGGTGGCCAACAACGTCAAGACCATTGCCATCGTCTACATGGACGACCTGTTTGGGCTGGAGAACTTTGCGGCGCTGAACAACGCGCTCAAGAAGACCAGCATCCAGGTGGTGGAGCGCAAGAGCTACCCGCTGGGCGTGAAGGACCTGGCCCCCGTGCTGCGCGGCATCAAGGACCAGAACCCCGACGCCTTCATCGGCATCACCTACCCGCCCGACACCATCCTGGCCAGCCGCCAGGCGCGCGAGGTGGGCCTGAACCCCAAGTTCTTCTACGCCTCGGTGGGCACGGCCTTCCAGCTCTACAAGAACGTGATGGCCGCCAACACCGAGGGCGTGATCGGCATGGGCTCGTGGAGCGTGAAGACCAGCCCCGAGGCCAAGGCCTACTTCGACGCCCATGTGAAGAAGTTCAACAAGGAGCCCGACCGCTGGGCCAGCGGCCATGCCTGGGCGGGCCTGCAGATCCTGCAGCAGGCCGTGGAGAAGGCGGGCCTGGACCGCAAGGCCTTGCGCGAACACATCGCCAGGAACGAGTTCCAGACCATCCTGGGCGGCATCCGCTTTGCGGGCAGCGAGAACGCGTCCATCCCCGGCACGGTGAGCCAGTGGCAGGGCAGCGACTTCGAGGTCGTGTGGCCCAAGGACCGCGCCACGGCGCAGCTCAACACATCCAAACCCGCCTGGAAATAACAAAGTGTCCTTCACCTCCTGGGCCGAACTGGTCGCCAGTGGCCTCATTACCGGCGGCATCTACGCGCTGGTGGCCATGGGTCTGAACCTGCAATACGGGCTGATGCGCATCATGAACATCTCGCATGGCGAGTTTCTGATGCTCGGCGCCTTCCTCACCTGGTGGGCCCACACGGCCACGGGCGTCTCGCCGCTGCTGCTCATGCCGCTCGCGTTCATTGCGCTGTTTGTGCTGGGGGTGGTGGTGCATGCGCTGTGCTTCAAACGCCTGGCCGCGCGTGCCCCCAATGTGGATGTGTTCGAGGCGCGCAGCCTGATGGTGGGCTTTGGCCTGATGTTCCTGGTGCAGAACACCGCCCTCTTGATCTGGGGCGGCGACCTGCGCGGGTACGAATACCTGGCGGACCCGGTGCAGATTGCGGGCATGCGTTTCACCGAGAACAAGCTGGTGCTGTTCGGCGTGGCGCTGGCGCTGTCGGCCGCGCTGATCGCGCTGCTCAAGCTCACGCTGCTGGGCAAGGCCGTGCGGGCGCTGATGCAGTCACCCACGGGCGCGCAGCTGGTGGGCATCAACACCCGGCGCCTGCACCCGATGATGTTCGGCATCGGCCTCGGACTGTCGGGCGTGGCGGGGGCGCTGCTGTCGATGACCTATGAGATCTCCCCCTCGATGGGCGAGCCCTACACCGTGACGGCCCTGATCGTCATCACGCTGGGCGGATTCGGCAGCCTCGCGGGCAGCCTGGCCGGCGGCCTGCTGCTCGGTGTGGTCGAGGCCCTGGGCATGCATTTCAGCAGCCCTTCTCTCAAGATGCTGCTGAGCTATGCAGTGTTCATCGGCGTCCTCATCTGGCGCCCCAACGGTCTTTTCTCGAAAAAATGACGCTCCATCCCAACAAGCCTTGGCTCGCGCTCGCAGCGGGCACGGCCGTGGTCGCCACCCTGCCCTGGCTGGTGTCCGAGTTCGCGGCCTCGGTGCTGCTCAGCTGCCTGATGTACATCGCGCTGGCCACCAGCTGGTCGCTGTTCTGCGGTGCCACGCGCTATCTTTCGCTGGCCACGTCGGCCTTCTTTGGCATCGGTGCATACACCAGTGCCACGCTGCTGGCCGTGTTGCCCTGGCCCCTGGTGATCGCAGCGGGCGCACTCATCGCCACGGTGGTGGCCGTGGTGATGGGCGCGGCCGTGCTGCACCTGCGCGGCACTTACTTTGCGGTGCTGACCTTCGGCATGACTGAGCTGATCCGCCACGCGGTGACCTTTGTTGAAAAGCAGGTCTCGGGCACCGTGGGCCGTGTGCTCACGGTGGTGCCCAGCAACGAGACGGTGTACCTCACGGTGCTGCTGATCGCGGCGGGCGCCATCGCCACGGCCATTGCCGTCAAGCGCAGCCGCTTCGGCCTGGCGCTCTCGGGCATCGGTGCCGACGAGCAGCGCGCCCAGACACTGGGCGTGGACACGCGCCTGGCCAAGATCGCGGGCTTTGGCATCACCGCCGCCTTTGCCGGTGCCGTGGGCGCGGCCATGGCCGTGCGCTGGACGTACATCGAGCCGGCCGCCGTGTTCAGCCCCTTCATCGGCTTCCAGACCGTGCTGATCGCGCTGATTGGCGGCGCCACCAGCATTGGCGGCCCCATCCTGGCGGCCATCGTGTTCAGCCTGCTGGCCGAGACGCTGCGCCTGCAGCTGCCCTACGGCTACATGATGGTGCTGGGCCTGCTGCTGATTCTGTGCGTGATGTACCTGCCCAATGGCCTGGCCACGCTGTGGCAACGGCGCACGCCCGCTGCGGAGGCGCGCCATGGCTGATGCACTTTTGACCATCGACGCCGTGACCGTGCGCTTTGGCGGCCTCACCGCCGTGGACGGCGTGAGCGCCACGCTGCACACGGGCGAGCTGATCGGCATCATCGGCCCCAACGGCGCGGGCAAGACCACGTTCTTCAACGCCATCTCGGGCGTGCAGCCCCCCATGTCGGGAACGTTGCACAGCGGGGGGGACAACCTCACAGGCAAAGGGCCCCACCACTATGCGGCCCATGGCATCGCGCGCACCTTTCAAACGCCACGCGTGTTCCCCGACATGACGGTGCGCGACAACGTGCGCTTCGGCATGCAGTTCGCGGGCCGCCACCGCCAGGGGCCCGTGGGCCTGCGCAGCGAGGAGGAAATTCTCGCCATGCTGGGGCTGGCACACCTGGCCGACCGCCCCGCCGCCGACGTCACCCCCTCGCAGCAGCGCCTGCTGGAGATCGGCATGGCCCTGGGTACGCGCCCGCGCCTCTTGCTGCTTGACGAGGTGGCTGCGGGCCTGACCGAGGCCGAGGTCGATGCCATGGCCCAGCGCATCCGCCGCTTGCGGGATGACTGGGGCCTGACCGTGGTGTGGATCGAGCATGCGGTGCCCACCTTGCTCAAATACGTGGAGCGCGTGCTGGTGCTGCACCAGGGCCGCAAGATTGCGGACGGCACGCCCGCCGAGGTGGTGCGCGACCCGCAGGTGATCGAGGCCTACCTGGGTGACGAAATGACCAACAGCGCAGAACATGCGGAACAAGGAGCCACGGCATGAGCGGCGCCCACCTCACCGTGCAAAACCTGAGCACCGGCTACCACGGCTTTCAGGTGCTGCAGGACCTGACACTGGAGGCAGCGCCCGGCATCACTGTGATCGTCGGCCCCAACGGCGCGGGCAAAACCACGCTGCTCAAGGCGCTGGCAGGGCTGCTGCCGCGCCAGGGCACGGTGCAGCTCGACGGCCAGGCCGTGCCCGCGATGAACGCCACGGCCTGCGTGCAGCGCGGTCTGGCGCTGGTGGCCGAAGGCCGCCAGCTGTTCCCGCAGATGACGGTGACCGAGAACCTGGAGCTGGGCGGCTGGCTGGTGCCAGCCCGCGTGCGCGCCGAGCGGCTGCGCCAGGCGTTCGAGGACTTTCCGCGCCTCAAGGAACGCGCCCACCAACTGGCGGGCACCATGAGCGGAGGCGAGCAGCAGATGGTGGCCGTGGCCCGCGCCATGATGAGCGGCCCGCGCCTGTTGATGCTGGACGAGCCCTCGCTGGGCCTGGCGCCGCGCATGGTCGATGAACTGCTGGCCATCGTGCAGCGCATCGCGGCCCAGGGCGTCACCGTGCTCATGGTGGAGCAGAACGTGCGCAAGGCGCTGCAGGTGGCCCAGCGCGGCTATGTGCTGGAGCGCGGGCGCATCGTGGCCTCGGGCGAGGCATCAGCCCTGCTGCAGTCCGACGTGGTCCGTCAGGCCTATCTGGGCGTGGCCTGAACCGGCCACCCCATTCGTATTCGACTTTCCTTCCTTTTCATCCGGGAGACATTCCATGACTGCCATTTCCATGCTGATCAACGGTGAGCGCGTGCAAGCCACGGGCGGCGCCACCTTTGAGCGCCGCAACCCCCTGGACGGGTCGGTCGCCACTACCGCTCCAGCCGCCACGGTGGCCGATGCCAAAGCCGCCGCCGACGCAGCCGCCAAGGCCTTCCCCGCCTGGTCCGCCCTGGGGCCCAACGCGCGCCGCACACTGCTGCTCAAGGCCGCCCATGCGCTCGAAGCCCGCACCGCCGACTTCGCTGCCGCCATGGCGGCGGAAACCGGCGCGTCGGGCATGTGGGCGGGCTTCAACGTGCACCTGGCTGCGGGCCTGCTGCAAGAAGCTGCGGCGCTGACCACACAGATTGCGGGCGACGTGATCCCGTCCGACGTGCCCGGCAGCCTGGCCATGGGTGTGCGCCAGGCCGCAGGCGTGGTGCTGGGCATTGCGCCGTGGAACGCGCCCGTCATCCTCGGTGTGCGCGCCATCGCCACGCCGCTGGCCTGTGGCAACACCGTGATCCTCAAGGGCTCGGAACTGTGCCCTGCCACCCACGGCCTGATCATCGAGGCGCTGCAGGAGGCCGGTTTGCCTGCCGGCGTGGTGAATTTTGTGACCAACGCCCCCGCCGACGCCGGTGCCGTGGTTGAGGCCATCGTGGCCCATCCGGCGGTGCGCCGCATCAATTTCACCGGCTCCACCAAGGTGGGCCGCGCCATTGCGCAGACCTGCGCCAAATACCTCAAGCCCGTGGTGCTGGAGCTGGGCGGCAAGGCCCCGCTGCTGGTGCTGGATGACGCGGACATCGACGCCGCCGTAGCGGGCACGGTGTTTGGCGCGTTCGCCAACTCGGGCCAGATCTGCATGTCCACCGAACGCATCATCGTGGACAACGCCGTGGCCGATGAATTTGTGGCCCAGCTGGGCGCGCGCGCCAAGGCCTTGCCCCTGGGCGACCCGCGCAAGGGCCCGGTGGTGCTGGGCTCGGTGGTGGACATGGCCACGGTGCACCGCTGCAATGCCCTTATCGACGACGCACTGGCCAAGGGCGCCAGGCTGGTCTGCGGCGGCAAGAGCGACAGCACGCTGATGCAGGCCACGGTGCTCGACCATGTGACGGCCGAGA
>CAYXSL010000083.1:0-18578 GCA_964466605.1 uncultured Verminephrobacter sp. | reverse complement strand
CTTGATGCGGCCGGGCCGGGCGCTGAACACCGCCACGCGGTTGGCCATGAAGATGGCCTCGTCGATGTCGTGGGTGACAAAGAGCACGGTCTTGCGCTCGGCCTCCCAGATGCCCAGCAGCAGCTCTTGCATGAGCACACGGGTCTGGTTGTCGAGCGCGCCGAAGGGCTCGTCCATCAGCAAAATCTTGGGGTCGTTGGCCAGCGCGCGCGCAATGGCGGTGCGCTGCTGCATGCCGCCCGACAGCTGCTTGGGAAAGTGCTGCTCGAAGCCGCGCAGGCCCACCTTGGCAATGAAGTACGCGGCGCGCTCCTTTTGTTGTGCCTCGGGCATACCACGCTCGCGCAGGCCGAAGCGGATGTTCTGCTCGATGGTGAGCCAGGGGAACAGCGTGTAGCTCTGGAACACCATGCCGCGGTCGGCGCCTGGGCCTTCTACAGGCACCCCATCCAGCAGCACGCGGCCGCTGGTGGCATGGTCCAGCCCCGCGACGATGCGCAGCAGCGTGGACTTGCCGCAGCCCGAGGGACCGAGGATGGTGACGAAGTCGTTGTCACGCACTTCAAAGTCCACCGGCTGCAGCGCCTGTGTGCGCTGGCCCTTGGCGGTCTCGAAGACGCGCGAGACGGCTTGAATGGAAACACGGCTCATCGCACAAAACTCCAGGCAAACAGACGGTGGTTGAGCGCCTTGAAGGCGAAGTCGGACACCAGCCCGATGAGGCCGATGATGATGATGCCGAAGATGATCTGGCCGGTGTTGAGCAGCGACTGGCTGTCGGTGATCATGTGGCCGATACCACTGGACGAGCCGATCAGCTCGGCCACGATGACGTAGGTCCAGGCCCAGCCCAGCACCAGGCGCAGGGTTTCGGCGATCTCGGGTGCGGCACCGGGGATGAGCACGCGCGTGACGATGCCCTTGTGGCCCGCTCCCAGCGTGTAGGCCGCCTCGACCAGGTCGCGCCGCGCGCCGCCCACCGTCACGGCCACCATCAATGTGATCTGGAAGACCGAGCCGATGAAGATGACGAGAATCTTTTGTGCCTCTCCAATGCCCGCCCACAGGATCAAGAGCGGGATGAAGGCCGAGGCGGGCAGGTAGCGGCAAAACGAGATGAAGGGCTCGAAAAATGCCTCGATGCCTTTGTAGGCCCCCATCGCAATGCCCAGCGGCACGGCGATGACGGCAGCCAGGATGAAGCCGCCGACCACACGCCAGATGGTCATGCCGATGTCTTTGATGAAGCCGTATTCGGTGAACAGCAGCCAGCCTTCCTTGGCCATGGTGATGGGGCTGGCCAGGAAGGTGGGCGACACGAAGCCGCCCAGGGTGAAGAACGCCCACACCGCCACGAACAGGACGAAGAAGGCCAGCCCGAGCATCCAGCGCGCGCGGGCACTCACGGGCTCCAGGGGGGCCAGGGAGCGACGGCGCACGGGGGCATTCAACTCGGTTTTTGGCTCGGTAGCAGACAGGGGTTGCACGGCAGACATGGCGCGTTCTTCTTCCTGGTGACTGACTGACTTACTTGATGAAGCTCGCGTCGAACGTGACGGCCAGGTCTTCGTTCGCCTTGCGGATGATGCCGGCTTCGAGCAGGATGGCCGTGGCGTCCTTCATGAAGGCCTGCAGCTCACCCGCAAAGAACTTCTGGTTGGCAGCCTTGTCCTGCCAGCGCAGGAAGGACGAGGACTTGGCGAACTGCTCGCCCGTCTGCTTGACGGCCGCACCCATGATCTCGTTGGACTTGGCCGGGTCGGCCTTGATCATGTCGAGCGCCTGGAAGTACGAGTTGGCCAGGGCCTGTGCCGCTTTGCCGTTGGCCTTGAGCCAGGTGGGGTCGCAGCCCACGGTGTCCATCACCATGGGGTAGTCAAGCGTGGTGGCCAAGATCTTGCCCGAGGCGGGGTTGTCGCGCACGGTGGACAGATAGGGCTCATAGGTCATGGCGGCGTCGTTCTGGCCCGCTACGAAGGCCTGCGCAGCCGCCTGGGGCGACAGCGTGGTGGTCTTCACGTCTTTCAGGCTCATCCCGTTCTTGCTCAGCATCCAGGCCAGGCCGAAGTACGGCGCCGTGCCGGGCGCGTCCACGCCGATGGTTTTGCCCTTGAGGTCGGCAAAGCTGTTGATGTTGCCGCGCACCGCAATACCGTCAGCGCCGAAGGATTTGTCCATCTGGAAGATCTGCACGATGGGCACGCCGTTGGCGTTCCAGGCCACATGGGTCTCGACCGTGGTGGCGGCGCACTGGATGGACTTGGAGGCCAGGGCGAGGTGGCGGTCCTTCTGCGGAATCATCTTGATCTCCACGTCCAGCCCGTTTTTCTTGAAGATGCCCGCCTTGTCGGCCAGCGTGAGTGGTGCAAAACCCGTCCAGCCGGACATGCCCAGCACAATCTTGGTGTCCTGCGCCTGGGCCGGTGCGGCCAGTGCCATCACACATGCTGCTGCCGCTGCCAGCGACGTCCATTTCACAACCGATCGAGTCATCATCTGCTCCTGTTTGAAAAAAGTACCACCCCAGCCGGTCCGCACCTGCGTTCCGGTCGCCATGATGACACCGGGAGCATACCTGTATATACAGGGTAAACACCAAAAAAACGGGGCATCGGGCGAGGTGATGTGCCTGGAGCAAAAACGGGGCCAGGCGGCGGCGCCCTGCCCCATCTTCGAACAGGTACAGAATTACTATCAAATAGATAGCAATAAGTGCTTTACCAGACCGCGGCAACGGCCTTTTTTGGCCAAAAATCGTCCGTAGCTACCGAACATGAGGACCGAGAGGCCCCTTGCACCACCCGAGTGCAGGCCACACCGGGCGGCACGCAGCCACCTGCGTGCGCCCCGGGCGGGGTTGATTCACTCCACCACGGGCAGGCGCACCGTGACCGACAGGCCCGGCTCGGCGTTGCGCATGTGCAGCTGCCCGTCGTGCGCCTGCGCCACCAGGCGGCACAGGTACAGACCCAGCCCCACGCCGCCCGTGGTGCGCTGGCGGGCGGTGTCCGGGCGGTAGAAGGCCTGGGCCAGATGGGGCAGGTGCTCGGGGGGCACGCCCCGGCCATGGTCCCGCACCTCCAGCTCGACCACGCGCCGGTCGCCCTCGAGCCGCAGGTGCAGCTCGGGGGGCAAGGCACCCGACTCGCTGTGGCGCAGGCTGTTGTCCAGCAGGTTGCGCAGCAGCAGCCGCAGGCGGGAGCGGTCCAGCCGGATGCTGGGCAGGTCGGGCGGCGCGTGCAGCACGATGTCTGCGGCGCCCGCGTGGCGGGAGCCCAGCTCGGCGATCACTTCGCGCGCCAGCTCCGTGAGGTCGGTGGGCTCGCGGTGCAGTGCGGCGTGGCGCCCGGCCAGGCGCTCACTCTCCAGCAAGTCGGTGATCAGGCCCGCCATTTCACCCAGATCGCGCAGCAGGGCCAGCCGTTGGGCCTCGATGTCGGCGGTCTCGGGCAGCAGCTCGGTGTTCAGCCGGGCGCGGGTCAGCGGGCTGCGCAGCTCGTGGCTCATGGCAAGCAACAAAGCACGCTTGGCTTCGAGCATCTGATGGATGTCGTCGCCCATGGTGTTGATGGTGGCGGCCAGCTGCCCCAGCTCATCGGGCCGGTGCGCATGCCGCACGGGGATGGGCTGGGCGAAGTTGCCGTTGCCAAACCGCTGGGCGCCCTGGCGGATGTCGTCCAGCGGACGCAGCAGGTGGCGCACATACACATAGGCCAGCGCCGTCAGCAGCAGCAGCACGGTGAGCGTGCCCCAGGCAATGCGCGGGCGCTTGTCCCACGACAGGGCATTGAGCCCAAACTCGATGTGGTGGCCATCGGCCGTGGTGCGCTGCAGCAGGCTGTGGCCGTTCTCGTCGCCCGCCCAGTGGTCCTGCTTGCGGAACTTGTCGCTCATCCAGTCGGGGCGTGGCTGGTCGGGGTGCGAGGCCCAGTGGATCTGCGGCCCGTCGATGCGCAGCGTGACGGGCAGGCGGTCGGCAATCGCCTGCGCACGTTCGATGCTGGGCGGGCTGCCGATCTCGGCAGTCAGCCGGTCCACATAGTCCATCAACAGGGGGCGGGCCGCTTCTTTCCAACCCACGGCCACTGCTTTCTGCACACCGCCCATGAAGGTGACGGCCACCGTCACGGCCAGGGCCATGAAGACCAGCACCAGACGAATGCGCAGCGAATGCCCCACGGCGTGCCGCGCGCGGCGGTGCCATGGGCAGTCGGGGTCCTGGGCCGCGAGTGTGTCGCGCACCTTCATCATCATGGCGCGGCCCGCCGCAGGGCCAGCGAATAGCCCGCATTGCGCAGCGTCTTGATGCAGTCGAGCGGCTCCAGCTTCTTGCGCAGGCGGCTCACCACGATGTCCACCGCGCGGGTGTACAGCTCGGCCTCGTGGCCGCGCAGCTGGTTCAGGATGTCGTCGCGGCTGAAGACCTTGCCGGGCTCGCGGGCCAGCAGGTGCAGCAGGTCGAACTCGGTGCCGGTCAGCTCCACGGCCACCCCCTGGCGCAGCACGCTGCGGCGAGCGGCGTCGATGGTCAATCCATCGAAATCCAATGCCCCCACGGCCGCGCCCTGCCCCGGCCCGCGCCGGCGGCGCAGCACGGTCTGCAGGCGCGCCACCAGCTCGCGCGGCTCAAACGGCTTGGGCAAGTAGTCGTCAGCCCCCAGTTCCAGCCCGACCACGCGGTCCATCACCTCGCCACGCGCCGTGAGCATCACGATGGGCAAGTCGCCTTGCTTGCGGATGGTGCGGCACAGCTCGAACCCGTCCATCTCGGGCAGCATCACATCCAGGATGGCGGCATCGAAGCCCCCAGCCCCCAGCAGGGCCAGCCCGTCGCTGGGTTTGAGGGCGTGGACCAGCTCCAGCTCGAACCGCTGGAAATAGGTGGCCAGCGGGGGCCCGAGCTGGGCGTCGTCGTCGATGAGCAGGATGCGGTGCATGCGCAATTCTCACACCGTCAGGTGTTCGTCCATGCGGTGGATGGTCCTGCGCCGCCCTCGCCCACACCGAGCAATGCGCGGTGCCGCACGATCAACCGGCGCAGGCGGCCCTGGGCGCCCGCATGGAGCGCATCAAAATGGTCAGCAGCAGCCAGCAAGGCGGGCAAGGTGTGGGCCGCAGCCTCGGGCTGGCGGGCCACCAGGCCCAGCGCATGTTCGCGGTCAAAGCGCGGCCCCCAGACCAGGGACATCAGCTCATCGTGGGGGTCTGGCATGCCCGCCAGCAGCGCGGGCCCGTGGGTGCGCACGCCCTGCGCCAGGCGGTGGATGGGTTCCAGCGTGGGAGACATGGAGCAGCCCCTTGCCATCAACCGCGTGCCATCCAGCCCTTGCGCCGCTGCATCAGCTCGCGCACTTTCTGCTGCTGCTCGGGGTTCAGGCTGTCGTAAAAGTCGGCCATGGCGCTGATCACCTCGGGGCTGGCGGTCTGCACCGCGCGGGTTTTCTCGTCCAGCAGGGTCTGTGCGCGTGCACGGTCGAATTTTTCGCCCGCCACAAGGGCCTGCATCTCTGCGCGTGGGTCTGCCGTCTTGCCGATGAACGCCGTGCGCTGCGCCTCCACCTTGTCGGCCAGCACATTGAGCTTGGCTTTTTGCGCGTCGTTCAGGTCGAGCTTGCTGCTGACGCGCTCGACCACCTTGCCACGCACTTCCGCCATCTTCTCGGCGTTCATGGGCCCACGGTGGTGGTGATTGCTGGAGCAGGCCGTCAGACCGCCCACCGCGATGGAAGCGCCGAAGATGCCCATCAGGGTTTTCTTGATCCAGGGTTTCATGATGCAGTCCTTTCGAGGACGGTGTTGAACATGACCCTGATGGTGCCGCGCGGCAGGCGCTGCGTCTTCTCCACGCAGTTTCGGTTTATTTCATTTTGTTTCGCATGACACAGGGAAAGTTACAGGCCCTTGTGCCCCTCGCCGCTCAGCGAACCACGGCCGACAGCACCACCAACCGGTTGGCCAACAGCGCCGCCTCATCCACCATCTGCGCCAAGGGCTTGGTGCCGATGCTCCACCCGCCATACCAGATGGCAAAGGCCGTCACTCCAGGGAACGACCGGCTGGCGCGCATGCCATAGGAGGCAATGGCTTCGTCAATGCGGGCATGCAGGGTCGCCACCCCCACCTGGACCTTGCCGTCGAACACCCTGGCCAGGTATTGGTGGGAGCCTTCATGCCGGATATGCAGGGTCAGCACCATCATGATTCTCCGCACGGGCGCAGGGCCCATCTGAACGGCGGCGCGCTCTCGTCAATCGAAGGACGGTTCCAGGTCGCAATGGGGCTGCAGGCGCGGCACCGAGGAGCGCCAGCCGCCGGCGCGCAGGGTGGCCCGCCCCAGGCCGGTGATGTAGAGCACCTGCGCCTTTTGCTGCGGTGCATCTACCGCAGGCAGTTGCGCCTCCACCATGCCCGCGGCACGCAGCACGCGCAGCTTGTCTATGTTGACAACGTCCGATTCGATCAGGGGCAGCTCATCCCGCGCCAGCCCCTGCAGGTACTCCATTGGCATAGTGGCCTCCGGCTTGAACGAGCGGGCATTGTGCGGCGCTGGTGGGGGTTTATCAAGGACTGATACACACGCCTACAGGCGCCCGGGTTAATGGCTGTGACTCCTGCGCGCCCTGCGCCAGCCATCGGGGGCCAATCGCCTGAAACCCCGCGTTGGCAGACTGGCCGGTTAGGCGCTGAGATGCGATCGCCCCCGGATCGGGAAGGTGAGCAAGAGCCCGGCGACCACCCCATTGGCGCCTACTTCGAAACCCACATCGAACAAGGCCCGGTGCTGGAAGACAACGACAAGACCGTCGGCGTGGTCAGCGGCGTGCTGGGCATCCGCTGGTTCGACTGCACCGTGACCGGCATGGAAGCCCACGCAGGTCCCAAGCCCATGGCCCTGCGCAAGGATGCGATGCTGGCCGTCACGCGCATGAAGGCCTTTGCCGACCAGGTGGCCAAGGAGCACGGTGTGCAGGTGCACATAGAGATGGTGTCCAGCTACCCGGCGCAAGCCTTCCATGCGGACTGCGTGGAGGCCGTAGGCCGCGCGGCCGAGAAGCTGGGCTACAGCCACATGCCCGCCGTGCCGGGCGCGGGGCACGATGCCGTCTACATGGCCAAACTCGCACCCAGCGGCATGATCTTCATCCCCTGCAAGGACGGGATCAGCCACAACGAGATCGAGGATGCCAAGCCGGAGCACATCACGGCAGGGTGCAATGTGCTGCTGCATGCCATGCTGCAGCGGGCGGGAGTGGCCCGGCCTTGAGTTGGAGTCAGTGAATTTCGGCCACGGCGTGCGCGGCGCCTCCCATGCCCAGGTAGGTGTCGATGATGCGGCGGTCATTGAGCAGGTCCTGCGCGTCCCCGGTCAGCGCCACGGCCCCCATTTCGAGCACATAGGCGCGGTCGGCCACGCGCAGCGCGGCGCGCGCGTTCTGCTCCACAAGCAGCACCGAGACACCGTGCTGGCGCAGCGAGGAGACGACCTGCAGCACCTCGCGCACGATCAGCGGCGCCAGGCCCAGCGAGGGTTCGTCGAGCATCAAGAGGCGCGGGCGCGCCATCAGCGCACGGCCGATGGCCAGCATCTGGCGCTCGCCGCCTGAGAGCGTGGACGCCAGCTGCGCTCGGCGCTCGCGCAGGCGCGGGAAGATGCCGAAGACCTCTTCCATGCGCTGCGCCTGGTCGCGCTGGCCCTTGCGCCAGCGCGAGAAGCCGCCCAGCAGCAAGTTGTCTTCCACCGACATCTCGCCGAACAGTTCACGCTTTTCGGGCACCAGGGCCACGCCGCGCGCCACCATGGCCTCCACGCTGGGGCGGGCGATGCGCTCGCCCGCCAGGGTGATGGAACCAGTGGCAGGCAGCAGGCCCATGGCCGCGCACAGCAGCGTGGTCTTGCCAGCGCCGTTGGGGCCGATCACGGTGACGATCTCGCCCTCGTTCACGTCGAGGCGGACCTGGTGCACGGCTTCCACCTGGCCATACGAAACAGAGAGGTCCTGCAGTTGCAGCAAAGCGGTCATGCGCAGGCTCCTTCGGTGGCGGCAGGCAGGTCGTCGTCGGCGCCGCCCAGGTAGGCGTCGAGCACGCGCTGGTTGCGCTGCACCTCCCGGGGTGTGCCCTCGGCGATCACGGTGCCGAATTCCAGCACGGTGATGCGGTCGGCCAGGTTCATCACGAATTCCATGTCGTGCTCCACGACCAGAATGCCCAGCCCCTCGGCGCGCAACTGGCGCAGCAGGTCGGCCAGCGCCTTCTTCTCCAGGTGGCGCAGGCCTGCGGCCGGCTCATCGAGCAGCAGGATGGCCGGCTGGCCGGCCAGGGCGCGCGCGATCTCCACGATGCGCTGCTGGCCCAGCGCCAGCGAGGCAGCGGGCGCATCGGCGTGCGCGCCCAGGCCGCAGCGCTCGATCTGGCGGCGCGCTTCGGCCAGCAGAGCGGCTTCTTCGGCGCGGTCCAGCCGAAGCATGGAGGCGAGCCAGCCACGGTGGGCGCGCTGGTGCGCGCCCAGGGCGACGTTCTCGACCACGCTGCGCTGGCCCAGCAGGCGCACGTGCTGGAAGGTGCGCGCCATGCCCAGCCGGGCAAAGGCGCGCGAGGGGCGGCGCAGCATGGCCTGGTCCATCAGGCGCACCTCGCCTTCGGTGGCATCGTCCACGCCCGAGATCATGTTGAAGAAGGTGCTTTTGCCCGCGCCGTTCGGGCCGATCAGCGCATGCACCTCACCGGCCTTCACGTCCATGGAAACGTTGTTGTTGGCGATCAGGCCGCCAAAACGCTTGGTCACCTTGCGCGCCTGCAGCAGCACGGTGCCGGGCGCCGGCAGCGTGCGCTGGCCCAGTTGCGCGGCTTCGCGCACCGCGCGCGGTGCCTCGTGGCGCAGCCAGCGCTCGCCCAGGCGCTGCAGCGTGGGCCACAGGCCGTCAGCAAAGCGCTGCAGCACAAAGACCATAAGCAGGCCGAAAACGATGACCTCAAAGTTGCCGCTGGTGCCCAGCACCGAGGGCAGCAGGTCCTGCAGCTTCTCCTTGAGCAGGGCGATCAGCGTGGCGCCCAGCACCGCGCCCCAGAGATGGCCGGCCCCGCCCACCACGGCCATGAACAGGTACTCAATACCGATGTTGAGATTGAACGGTGTGGGGCTGACAAAACGCTGCAGGTGCGCATACAGCCAGCCCGAGATGGCCGCCAGCAGCGCCGCCAGCACAAACAGCTTGATGCGGTAGCGCGCGGTGTCCACGCCCATGGACTCGGCCATCACCCGCCCGCCCTTGAGCGCACGGATGGCGCGGCCCTCGCGCGAATCGAGCAGGTTGTGCAGCAGCCACAGCGCCACCAGCAGCACGGCCCAGATCAGCACGCCGATGGCGCGCGGCGAGGCCAGCGAGAAGCCGGCCACGACCAGCGGCGGAATGCCCGTGATGCCGGTCTGTCCCCCCAGGAACTCCATGTTGCCGAACAGGTAGTACAGCGACAGGCCCCAGGCAATGGTGCACAGCGGCAGGTAGTGGCCCGAGAGCTTGAGCGTGACCGAGCCCAGGCCCCAGGCTACCGCGAAGGTGATCAGAAGGCCCAGCACCAGGCCCACCCAGGGCATGCCGGCCATGCCGACGATGCCCGAGAGCGCCTGTACCGAGGCCGGTGCGGTGCAGATCCAGGCCGTGGCGTAGGCGCCAACGCCCACGAAGGCGGCCTGGCCGAAGGAGGTCATGCCGCCCACGCCCGTGAGCATGACCAGGCCCGCCGCGACGATGGCGTACAGGCCGATGTAGCTGAGCGTGACCACGGTGAAGTCGGGCAGGAAGCCCCAGCACAGGGCCAGCAGTGCCACGGCGGCCAGCGTGAGCTGGGTGCGCGTGGCGATGCCGCGCGAGGCGCCGGTGGCGGCTGCCCGGGTGGCGATGTCGGTTTTCACGGGCGCGCTCATTCCTCATCCTCCACATGGCGGCTGTTGAGCGAACGCCACCACAGCACGGGGACGATCAGGGTGAACACGAGAACCTCCTTGTAGGCACTGGCCCAGAACGATGCAAAGGCCTCCAGTTGACCCACGATCAGCGCACCCACCAGCGCCATGGGGTAGCTGCCCAGGCCGCCGACGATGGCCGCGACGAAGCCCTTGAGGCCGATGAGGAACCCCGTGTCGTAGTACACGGTGGTGAGCGGGGCTATCAAGAGGCCCGAGACCGCGCCGATCAGCGCGGCCAGGGCGAAGCTCACGTCGCCCGAGAGTTCGGTGGGAATGCCCATGAGGCGCGCGCCCACGCGGTTGAGGGCCGTGGCGCGCAGCGCCTTGCCCACCATGGAGCGGCCGAAGAACAGGAACAGCAGCATCACCAGCGCCAGCGTGACGCCCAGCACCACCAGCGACTGGCCCGACAGGGGGATGCCGCCGAGGTCGAAACGCGCCTCGGAAAACGGCGGCGTGCGCTGCCCCTCGGCGCCGAAGAACAAGAGGCCCAGGCCCACCAGCACGCCGTGCAGCGCGACCGAGACGATGAGCAACATCAGCACCGTGGCATCGGCCAACGGACGGTAGGCCAGGCGGTACAGCAGCGGCCCCATGGGCGTGATCAGGATCAGCGTGGTGAGCGCCTGCATGCCCAGCGAGGTGGGGCGCAGGCCGAGGATCAGCCCCGCAGCAATGACCGGCAACACCAGGCACCAGACCACCGTGGCGGGCCAGTTGACGGGATTGCCGCGCTGGTAGCGCACGGCCTCCACCACCAGCACCACGGCGGCCAGCCCGAGCAGCAGCCACAGCGTGGCGGGAATGCGCCCACCCTGCATCATGGCCATGGTTAGCGCCCCGAAGGCCACGAACTCGCCCTGGGGGATGAAGATCACCCGGGTCACGGAAAAAACCAGCACCAGCGCCAGCGCCATCAGTCCATAGATGGCGCCATTGACAATGCCGTCCTGCCCCAGCAGCAGGGCGATCTGCAAATCCATATTCAGCTTTCTTTCACAAGGCAGACACGCCGCGGGCACAGGGGTCGCCCCCCACTCCACGGCGCCAGGCGCACCGAGCCCGTCTCTCAACGACCCAAAAGCGCGCGCAGCCCACGCAACTGGCACGACGCAGGCCAGTGCTCCCGCGCAAGGGCCGCCCCGCCGCGCTGGGAGCGTCCCCCTGGGGGGAAGGCGCGCAGCGCCTCAGGGGGGGTCAAGGTTGGTACTTCCAGGTCCCGTTCTCGATCTTGACCATCACGCGGGCGCGCTGGTCCAGGCCCAGGTGGTCGTTCTCGGACATGTTGAAGATGCCGTGGGCGCCAGGCACTTCCTTGATTTGCTCCAGCGCATCGCGCAGGGCAGCGCGGAACTCTGCCGTGCCGGGTTGGGCCTTCTTGAGCGCCACGGGCACGGCAGCGGTCATCAACACGCCTGCGTCCCAGCCGTGGGCGCCGAAGGTGGAGACGCTGTCCTTGCCGTGAGCGGCTTCGTAGGCAGCTACGTAGGCGGCTGCAGACTTTTTGACCGGGTGCGAGGCCGGTAGCTGCGACGCCACAAGCACGGGGCCCGAGGGCAGGAAGGTGCCTTCCACGTCCTTGCCGCCCACGCGCAGGAAGTCGGCATTGGCCACGCCGTGGGTCTGGTAGACCTTGCCGGCGAAGCCGCGTTCCTTGAGCGCCTTCTGCGGCAGTGCGGCGGGGGTGCCGGAACCGGCGATCAGCACCGCGTCGGGCTTGGCCGAGATCATCTTCAGCGTCTGGCCGGTCACCGAAGTGTCGGTGCGCGCGTAGCGCTCGTTGGCCACGATCTGGATCTTCTTGATCGCGGCAGCCTTGCTGAACTCCTGGTACCAGCCTTCGCCGTACGCGTCGGCAAAGCCGATGAACGCCACGCTCTTCACGCCCGCGTTGGACATGTGGTCCACGATGGCCAGGGACATCATGATGTCGTTCTGCGGGGTCTTGAAGACCCACTTCTTCTTGGCGTCCATGGGCTCGACGATGCGCGCCGAGGCGGCCATGGAGATCATGGGCGTCTGCGCCTCGGCCACCACGTCGATCATGGCCAGCGAGTTGGGCGTCGTGCTCGATCCCAGGATGATGTCCACCTTGCTTTCGCTGATCAGCTTGCGCGTGTTGCTCACGGCGGTGGTCGTGTCCGAGGCGTCGTCGAGCACGATGTAGTTGACCTTCTGGCCGCCGATGGTGCGCGGCATCAGCGCCACGGTGTTCTTCTCGGGAATGCCCAGCGAGGCGGCGGGCCCGGTAGCCGAGACCGTGACACCGACAGTGATGTCCGCCAGGGCGGAGCTGCACGCAAGGGTGGCGACGGCAGCTACCAGCGCGAGTTGTGCGAAACGGAACTTCTTCATGCTTTGTCTCCTGTGAATCGTTGTAGGAAAAGGTCAGCGCAGAGAGGCACTTTGGCCAGAATCCGGCTCTTCGCGGCCGGTGAAGGGTGCACGGGGCAATGGGTTGGGCACAGCGGCTAGCGGCGAGGCGCCTTGTTGGCCCGCGCCGCAGGCATCCGCACGGCCGGGACTCCCCCAAAGAACAGGTCCGCCACGATGGGCGCCATGGTCTCGTAGTCGAGCTCGCCGTCGGGCTTGAGCCAGGTGAACATCCAGTTGATCATGCCGAAGAGCAGCATGGTCAGCGCCTTGGTCAGGCCGGCCGCATCGGTATCGGGCCGCATCTGGGCCAGCGCCTTGGCAAAGACGGCCACCACGGCGCGCTCCTTTCCCAGGATGCGTTCGCTGTCCTCGGGCTGCAGAAAGCGCACATCCTCGGTCAGCACGCGGTGGGCGTGCTGGGCTTCGGCATATTCCTGGACAAAGCGCTGGATCAGCTCGCGCAGCCGCGCCTCGGGCTCGAGCTGTTGGCCCTCCACCTCTTCCACCAGTGCCTGCAGGCGCGAGACATGGCCGTCCGCAATGTGCACGAGCAGGTTGTACTTGTCGCGAAAGTAGTGGTAGAGCGTGGGCTTGGACAGGCCGCAGGCCTCGGCCACCTCGTTCATGGACGTGGCCGGATAGCCTCGGTGTGCAAACAGTTCGGCGGCATGGCGGAGAATCATCTCGCGCTGGTCGTCGTATCCGGGGGAGCGTCCTCGGGCCATGGGCAGTATTCCTTTGCATCCGGTAGTGAAGGGCCGCCATCTTGCCGCATGCACGGGCATCGCGGTCGCACGGCGCCCCAATCCCTTGCGGGCCCCGGCAGCCGGTGCAGCGGTGGAAGCCGTCACGATGTCCATCAGCGCTCGTCGAAGGACAACACCACGTGGTCGGACAGCGGCCGGCACTGGCAGGTGAGCACGAAGCCGGCGGCCACCTCGTTCTTGTCGAGCGCGAAGTTGCGCTCCATGCGCACCTCGCCTTCCACACACTTGGCGCGGCAGGTTCCGCACACGCCCGAGGTGCAAGAGAACGGTACCTCCAGCCCGGCGGCCGAGGCCGCATCGAGGATGCTTGCCTGCTCGCCAGAGAACGGGAATTCGCGCCGGAGGCCGTCGCGCACGATGGCGATGCGCGCGGCCTTGGCGTCGCCAGGCAGTGCCTCGTGCACCACGGCGCCCACCTGCCCGCCACCACTTTCACTGAGCGGCAAGGCCACGCCGAAGCGCTCCACATGGATGCGCTCGGCCGGCACACCGCCAGCCAGCAGCGCAGCCTCGGCCTCGTCGTTCATCTGGAACGGGCCGCAAATGAAGGCCTCGTCGATTTTCTGCGCAGGGATCAACGCGTCCAGGAACTCGGCGAGTTTCTCGCGATTCACGACCCCCATGTTCAGCGGCGCATCGGTCTGCTCGGCCGAGAACACGTGGTGCAGCACCAGGCGCGTGAGATAGCGGTTCTTGAGGTCCTCGATCTCCTCCTTGAACATGGTGGACTGCAGCGTGCGGTTGCCGTAGATCAGCGTGAAGCGGCTGCCGGGCTCGCGCGCGAGCACTGTCTTCATGATGGACAGGATGGGCGTGATGCCGCTGCCGCCCGCGATGCCCAGGTAGTGGCGCTGCGCCTGGGGCTGTATGGGCACGAAGAAGCGGCCCTGGGGTGCCATGACCTGCAGGGTGTCGCCCACCCGCAGCTGCGCATTGATCCAGTTGGAGAACACGCCGCCGTTGACCTTGCGCACGCCCACGCGCAGCTCGGCATCGTCCACGCCGGCGCAGATGGAATACGAGCGGCGCAGGTCCTGGCCGCCGATGTCGGTGCGCAGGGTGAGGTACTGGCCCTGGGTGAAGCCGAAGACCTCGCGCAGCTCGGGCGGCACGTCGAAGGAGACGATGACGGCCTCGGCCGTGTCGGGCTCGATGGCGCGCACGCGCAGGGGATGGAAGATGACGCTCATGTCGGTGTCTGGTGTGGGAGCGAAGGCGGGAGCTTCACAAGGGCTTGAAATGTTCGAAGGGCTCGCGGCAGGCCATGCAGCGGTACAGCGCCTTGCAGGCCGTGGAGCCGAAAGCCGAGAGCCGTTCGGTCTGCAGGCTGCCGCAGCGCGGGCAGGCCAGGGCCGGGGCGGCGGCGGCGCGCGGCATGAAGCGCAGCGGCACCTCGGTGCCGGGCGGCAGCGGGCCGGGCGGTGCGATGCCGTAGGCCAGCAGGCGCGCACGGCCGCGCTCGGTGATCCACTCGGTGGTCCAGGCCGGGGCGCGTTGCAGCGTGGCATGGGCCGGACCCAGTCCTGCCGCCTCGATGGCGGCGAGCACGTCGCGCTCGATGGCCTCGGTGGCCGGGCAGCCCGAATAGGTGGGGGTGAGCACGATCTCCAGGCCATCGCCCGCCAGGCGCACATCGCGCACGATGCCCAGGTCGCACACGGAGACAGCGGGCACCTCGGGATCGGGCACGCCGTCGAGCACCGCCCAGGCGCGCGCGATGCGTGCCTGGGAAGCATCCGCTGCGGCCAGACGGTCGATGGCTTCAGCCACCATCACCACACGCCTCCGGGGAAGCTGCGCTGCAGGTACTGCATCTCGGTGAGGATGTAGCCCATGTGCTCGCTGTGCACCCCCTGCTTGCCGGTGCTGAGGAAGGCCGACTCCTTGGGCGTGGCCAGGCTGGCGGCGGCCAGGATCTGCGCCATCTCGCCGGTCCAGGCGTCCTTCAGGTCGGCCCAGCGCGGGCCCAGGCCCGTGGCATGCGCGGCCTCCTCCACACCATCGGCGTCGGCAAACAGCTCGGGCGTGTAGCGCCACAGGGCTTTCAGGGCGGCTTCGGTGCGGCGGCGCGACTCCGCCGTGCCGTCGCCCAGGCGCACGACCCAGTCGGCCGCGTGCTGCTGGTGGTAGCGCGCCTCCTTGAGGGCCTTGCCCGCGATGGCGGCCAGCTCCGTGTCGCTGGAGCTGGCCAGGCGGTCCCACAGCTGCTTGAGCAGCGTGGCCACCATGGCGTTGCGCACCATGGTGAAGGCGAAGTCGCCGCGCGGCAGCTCCACCAGGGTCGGGTTCACGTAGTCGCGCTCGTCGCGCAGGAAAGCCAGTTGGTCTTCGTCGTGGCCCCGGCCTTCGATCTGGCCGGCCCGCGTGAGCACGGCCCGCGCCTGGCCCACGAGGTCGAGCGCCATGTTGGACAGGGCGATGTCCTCCTCCAGGACGGGGCCGTGGCCACACCATTCAGAGAGGCGCTGGGCCAGGATGAGGCAGGTGTCGCCGATGCGCAGCAGGTACTGCACGGCCGGGTCCTGGCTGATGGAGATGCTGGTGGCTTGCATGGCGGTGGCAATCACATGTGGTCCACGGACTCGGGCAGCACGTAGAAGGTGGGGTGGCGGTAGACCTTGTCCTGCGCGGGGTCGAAGTACATGGACTTCTCGCCGGGGTCGCTGGCCACGATCTGCTCGGAGCGCACCACCCAGACGCTGGTGCCTTCCTGGCGGCGGGTGTAGACGTCGCGCGCCAGCTGGATGGCCATGCGCGCATCGGCCGCGTGCAGGCTGCCGCAGTGCTTGTGGTCCAGCCCGGCCTTGCTGCGGACGAATACTTCCCACAGGGGCCATTCCGTGGCGCCAGGGGGGGCATGGGTGTCAGAGGGGGCGGTGGTGCTCATGGGGTTTCCAGACAAGGTATGGACAATACAGTTTGCTATTATTTTGATAGCTGTTTGCGCTTTATGAACGGGCGGTAAAGGCTTTTTTTATTCAAATACCGTCCCCGGTGCTCAGGCCACGGCGCGCCCCGCCTGGGCCGCCTGCTTGGCCGCATGGGCCAGCGCGGCCTCGCGCACCCAGGCGCCGTCCTCCCAGGCCTTGACGCGGGCGCCCAGGCGCTCCTCGTTGCAGGGGCCGTCGCCGCCGATCACGCGCCAGAACTCGGCCCAGTCGATGGTGCCGTGGTCGTGCGCCTGGCGCTCCTCGTTCCACTTCAGATCAGGGTCGGGCAGGGTCACGCCGAGCACGCGGGCCTGCTCCACCGTGGCGTCGATGAACTTCTGGCGCAGGGTGTCGTTGGAGACGCGCTTGATGCCCCAGCGCATGGACTGCGCGGAATTGGGCGACTGGTCGTCGGGCGGGCCGAACATCATGATGGAGGGCCACCACCAGCGGTTGACCGCGTCCTGCACCATGGCGCGCTGGGCATCGGTGCCCTGCTGCATCATGGTGAGCAGGGCGTCGTAGCCCTGGCGCTGGTGGAAGCTCTCTTCGCGGCAGATGCGCACCATGGCCCGCGCGTAGGGTGCATAGGAGCAGCGGCAGATCGGCACCTGGTTCATGATGGCCGCGCCATCGACCAGCCACCCGATGGTGCCCATGTCGGCCCAGGTCAGCGTGGGGTAGTTGAAGATCGAGCTGTACTTGGCCTGGCCGCTGTGCAGCGCGTCGAGCAACTGGTCACGCGACGTGCCCAGCGTCTCGGCCGCGGCGTAGAGGTAGAGGCCGTGGCCGCCCTCGTCCTGCACCTTGGCCAGCAGGATGGCCTTGCGCTTGAGCGTGGGCGCGCGGCCGATCCAGTTGCCCTCGGGCAGCATGCCGACGATCTCGGAGTGCGCGTGCTGGCTGATCTGGCGCACCAGCGTGCGGCGGTAGTGCTCCGGCATCCAGTCCTTGGCCTCGATGAACTCGCCGGCATCGATGCGCTCGTCGAAGCGCTGCTGGAGCCGCGCCTCCTCGACCGAGCGGACCGCCGGGCGCTCGTCCTTCGGCGCGCTGTCCATGGCTTGCGTGTACATGGTGCGGGTTCCTTACCTGGGTCGCCTGTCGATCACGCGGCGGGCTTTGCCGACCAGCGTGCGTTCGATCGAATCCGGCAGGCCGACGCTGACCGTCGTGTTCACGCCGATCAGCGTCTTGATGCGCTGCTGCAGCCGCGCACCGAGGGCAACGCGGTCGACCCCCGCATGCGCCGGCTGCACCTCGCAGCGCACCTCCACCTCGTCGAGCAGGCCCTCGCGCGTGACCACCAGCTGGTACTGCCCCGACATCGGGCCTTCCTGCAGCACCAGCTCCTCGATCTGCGTCGGGAACAGGTTGACGCCGCGGATGATCAGCATGTCGTCGCTGCGCCCGACGATCTTGCTCATGCGTCGGAACGAACGCGCGGTCGGCGGCAGCAACCGCGTCAGGTCGCGCGTGCGGTAGCGGACGATGGGCAGCGCTTCCTTAGTCAGCGAGGTGAAGACCAACTCGCCCTCGGCGCCATCGGGCAGCACCTCGCCGGTGTCGGGGTCGATGATCTCCGGGTAGAAATGGTCTTCCCAGATCACCGGCCCGTCCTTGGATTCGATGCACTCGTTGGCGACGCCCGGGCCCATGACCTCGGACAGGCCGTAGATGTCGACCGCGTCCAGGCCGGCCCGGCCCTCGATCTCCTGGCGCATCGCCTCGGTCCAGGGTTCGGCGCCGAAGATGCCGACCTTCAGCGAGCTCTCGCGCGGGTCCAGGCCCTGGCGCACGAACTCCTCGATGATCACCTGCATGTAGCTGGGCGTGACCATGATGATGTCGGGCCGGAAGTCGCACAGCAACTGCACCTGCTTCTCGGTCTGGCCGCCCGACATCGGGATGACGGTGCAGCCGACCCGCTCGGCGCCGTAGTGCGCACCGAGGCCGCCGGTGAACAGCCCGTAGCCGTAGGACACGTGGACGAGATCGCCCGGCCGCCCGCCGGAGGCGCGGATCGAGCGCGCCACCAGCTCGGCCCAGGTGTCGATGTCCTTCAGCGTGTAGCCCACCACCGTCGGCTTGCCGGTGGTGCCGGACGATGCATGGAGGCGGGCCACCTGTTCGCGCGGCACCGCGAACATGCCGAACGGGTAGTTGTCGCGCAGATCCTTCTTGGCGGTGAACGGGAACCTGGAGAGGTCGGCGAGCTGCTTCAGGTCGTCGGGGTGCACGCCCTGGGCGTCGAACGCGCGCCGGTAGTGCGGCACCCGGTCGTAGGCATGGCGCAGGGTCGCACGCAGGCGCTGTAGCTGCAGCGCCGAGATCTCATCGCGGCTCGCGGTCTCGATCGCCTCGAGGTCGCCAGGGGCGGGGCGTTTCACGGGCATGACGGTCTCCTCGTTCAGCGGCCGGCGGACGCCACCGCGGGCTTCCCGCGCATCGCGTAGGAGCGGCCGCGGAACACCGCGAGGCATTCGCCGCGCTGGTTGTGGACGGTCGCGTCGTAGACGCCGGTGCGGCCGGCGCGCG
>CAYXSL010000082.1:0-18836 GCA_964466605.1 uncultured Verminephrobacter sp. | reverse complement strand
CTTCGAGAAATGTTGATGGTCGATATGTGGGCATAAGAAGTCCGCTTCTGGCCGAAACGCGTCTAGCTGTTGACTGTATCCGTAGCTGAGGCGGCTGTGCTGGTTTCGAACGCATGAACCTCCAGCATGTACGGCTCGGCAATGATTAGGTATCGCTCATCGGGAGTCAGTGTTGCGACAAACCAGTCACCGGACAATGTGCGAAACGATATGTCATGACGCTGGCTTTCGACCAGCACTTGGACTGATTGAGAGTCCGCCCCAGGGTTGAAAGAATACGTGACGGCGATTCGATTGGTCTGCAGTAACGGTGGATTGTCTGAAACGCCGAGCGATTCCGGGTGGTCCTCATCGAACACGTACGGGTTGTCGGTGAGGACTTCAACCGAAGCCCGATAAAGATCCACACGAAATACTTCGTCGTAATCGAAGACGTACATCAGGCCGTTCGTGGGAAGAGTGAATCCGCGAATACGCTCGGAAATACGCGGCAGCTCGATTTTTCTCATAGAGGTTGTCAGGTGAAAAGCGGAATCTGAAGGCAACGTCGAAAGTCCGCTTTTGGCCGATAGCAGGCGCCGGTGTATGTTTCCAATCCCCGGCCTCGCATCGCCAGATCAATGCTTGAACTGCTTGTCGCACCCCATCACATGGTTGTTGCTGCTCGACATGCACTGGTAAAACGATTTCTTGTTGCCCGACGACGCCTGGCAGTCTGACACGCTGTATTTGCCCCGGGCCTCGCGGATCTTGGGGGCCGTCTTGTCGTATTCGGCCTGGGCCATGTAGCCGTCACGCACGTTTTTCTGGCCGACTTCCAGCATCTGGTCGGCCTGGTAGTGGATGTTGTCCACGGCGGCGGCGCAGTTCAGGGGCACCTGTTTGCTGTCCACCTTTTCCAGTGCCTTCTTCATGCCCTGGCCAAACTCCTCCACGTCTTTGGGGATCTTCTTGGTGCCGTCGGGGTTGTACTGCTGGGTGGGCTTGGCGGACTGCGATGCGCTCCGGGTGCTGCCGTTGTTGCTTTGCAGCTTGAGCGGCTCGGCGTCCTGCTTGGCGGGTGGGGGTTGTGATCCGTAGTGGGTTTTGCCGTCGGCGTCCACCCACTTGTACACGGGCTGCGCCTGGGCCGCGCCCAGCGCCCAGTACACCATGGCGGCCAGGGCCACCCCACACAGCTTGTTCATGGTTTTCCCTCCAGAAATATGAATCAAATCGGTGCTTTGCGCGCATCCATCATGCGCCTTTAGCTACTCTATTTATAGCAAAATCTCACCCACCCGCGCCGCACCCGCTACAGCAGGTGCTTCGCGGGGCGGATGGCGGGCGTCAGGGCAGGTCCTTGTTCACCTCGGGCGCCGATGCATCGCGCGGGCCGATGGTGCCCAGGCGGCCCTTGAGCGACTGGGGCTGGCCGGTGAGCATGGCGGCGTAGTTGGTGGTGTTGGCCAGCACCTTCTTCACGTAGTCGCGGGTTTCGGCAAAGGGCACGTTTTCGGCCCAGATCGCGGCGTCCAGCACGGGGCCGTTGCGCCAGCTGCGCGGGCGGCCAGGGCCTGCGTTGTAGGCGGCGGCGGCCATGGGCATGGAGCCTGCAAAGTCGTCCAGCGCCAGCTTGAGGTAGGCAGTGCCGATGGTGATGTTGGTGTCGCGGTCGTTGATCTGGTCGGCGGTGAAGTTGGCGAGGCCGATCTTCTTGGCCGTCCAGCGCGCGGTGGCGGGCATGACCTGCATGAGGCCCGAGGCGCCCACATGCGAGCGCGCATCCATGATGAAGCGGCTTTCCTGGCGGATCAGGCCATACACATAGGCCGGGTCCAGCCCGATGCCGTTGGCGCGCTCAACCACCGCGCTGCGGAAGGGGGTGGGAAAGCGCTGCGTGACGTCCACCACGCTCTTGGTGCGTTCGCTGGTGTTGATGCAGCGGTCCCACACCTCGCGCTGGCAGGCGAAGTCGGCAGCGGCCAGCAGCTCGCGGTCGGGCATGCCGCCGCTCTGGTGCAGGTTGGTGGTGTAGTTCCACTCGCGCACGCCTTCGCTGCGCAGGCCCAGCAGGATGGCGTACAGGGCGCGGTTCAGGCCCGGGTTGGCGCGGGCTGCGGCTTTTTCTTCGGCGGTGAGGGGCGCGGGAGCGGGGGGCGTGGTGATGCGCTGGCCCAGTTCTTCTACCGCCAGCATTTCGTAGAAGCCGCGCGTGCTGGCAATGCCTTCGAGCAGCTGGCGCGCTTCGGCGCGCTCGGCATCGGTCACGCGGCCCGACAACAGTGCGCGCGCCTTCCAGTACACCCAGGTGCTGTCCTGGCGGGCGTCGGGGCCCATCGCATCTACCGCCTTGCCCACGGTCTTCCACTGGCCCGCGCGCAAGGCGGCGCGCACCTTCCAGCCCAGCAGGTCGTCGTTCAGGTCGGTGTCCTTGGTCACGTTGGCAAAGTAGCCTGCTGCATTGGACGAGAGCTTTTGCGCCGCGGCCTTGCCGATCACGCCCCAGGCCCAGTTGCGCTCTTCGGCCGAGAGGTGCACGCCCCATTTGTTGTCCAGCTGCTGCGCGGCGCCGTCCGGGTCGCTGCCTGCGAGCTTGATCAGGGCCAGCAGCACCAGCTCTTGCCGGGCGTTGCCGCGTGCCGTGGCGCGTGAGAGCAGGAACTTGGTGGGCGCGTCCAGCACCTCCTTGAGCTGCGGCAGCGCGTCGGGCGAGACGATTTCGACCGCGTTGCGCACCACGCGCGGGCGGTTGGCCTCCACGCCCAGGCGCGCCTTGCGCCAGATGTCGAGCGCGCTGAGCTTCTTGTAGCTGTACAGCTCGCCAGCGGCATGGGTGCAGCCGTCGTCGGCGTCGCGGATGGCGTACCAGTTGTTGCGCACATCGTCGGCCACGGTGGCGGGGGCGGTGCCTTTCAGGGTGTCGATCAGCAGCGCGTAGCAGCGCACCTCGCGGTCGTCAGACATGCGGTAGGCGGGGTGCTGCTCGGCAAACTGCGCCCAGTTGCGCCGCTGGCCCAGCAGCAGCAACCAGTCGTTGCGCATGCGGTCTTCCTGGTAGCTGCCCGCGTAGCGCTGCATGAAGGACTGGATTTCTGCGGGTTGGGCCTCGGCCAGACGCACGCGCAGTTCCCAGTAGGCGGCCCAGGGCTCCAGCGCATGGCCACGGGCCGAGGGCAGCAGTTGCTCCAGCCGCTTGCGGTCGCCCTTGCGGAAGGCCTGCTGCATCTCCAGCAGGGTGTCGTCGCCCTTGCTGTTTTGCGCCTGGACAAGGGGGGCCGCCGTGGCAAGCAGGGCACTGGCGACAAGCGGTGTCAGAATTCGAAACAATTGCATGGGGGAATTATGTGATGGACAAAGCAGCCCTTCGGCGCGCATTGATAGAAGAACGCCTCAATCTGCCCGACCGCCTACAGCGGTCTGACCTGTTACAGCAGGTGATGCGCATCTGGCTGGTGAACCGGCCCGACACCGTGATCGGCGCCTATTGGCCCATCAAGGGCGAGTTCGACCCCCTGCCCGCCCTGCACCGCTGGAAGGAAGATGGCGAGCTGCTGGACGAGCCCCAACTGCGCCGCATCGGCCTGCCAGTGGTCAACAAGCAGCACAAGACGCTCACCTTCCACGCCTGGTACCCCGGCTGCCCCATGGAGGAAGACGCCTACGGCATCCCCAAGCCCAAGGACACAGAGGTCATTGTGCCCACGCTGCTGTTTGTGCCCTGCGTGGGCTACGCGGCCGGGGGCTACCGCCTGGGCTATGGCGGCGGCTTTTACGACCGCACGCTGGCCACGCTGCAGCCCAAGCCGTTCACCGTGGGGCTGGGGTTCACCCACGGCTTCCTGGACGAATTCGAGCCCGAAGAGTTCGACCTGCCGCTCGAGGCCATCCTGAACGACAACGGCGTGGTCTGGCCGGTGTGATCGGCGGCGGGGTGGCCGGTGATGCGCACCGCGCATCATTCAGGCCGCGTTTTGGCATCGCTGGCGCACCGTGCAGCCGTTAGCATGGCGGGCTGACCTCCATTTTTTTAAGGTGCCCACCATGCCCAAGCTCTACATCGGCAACAAGAACTACTCGTCCTGGTCCATGCGCCCCTGGGTGCTGCTGCGCCAGGCCGGCATTGCGTTTGACGAAGTGGTTGTGCGCTTCGACAGCTTCGAGGCCGACTCCGAATTCAAGCGCACCATGGGCCCCGTGAGCCCCACGGGCAAGGTGCCGGTACTGGTCGATGACAACGGCCTGGTGGTGTGGGACACCCTGGCGATTGCCGAATACGTGGCCGAGACCTGGCCTGACAAGCAGCTTTGGCCCGCCAAGCCCCAAGCCCGCGCGCGCGCCCGCAGCGTCTGCGCCGAAATGCACAGCGGCTTCACCGCCCTGCGCAGCCACTGCCCCATGAACATCGAGGCCGACCTGGCCGACACCGGCGCGCTGATCTGGCGCGACAAGCCGGGCGTGCGCGCCGACGTGGCGCGTTTGGTGGACATGTGGAGCGCCCTGCTGCAGGAGCACGGCGGCCCCCTGCTGTTTGGCCAGTTCAGCGTGGCCGACGCCTACTTTGCCCCCGTGTGCATGCGCCTGCACACCTACGCCCTGCCCGTGCCCGCCCCCATCAAGGCCTATGTGGACCGCGTGCGCGCCCTGCCCGGCGTGCAAGCCTGGATCGATGGCGCCCTGGCCGAGAAGGACTTTCTGGACTTCGAAGAACCCTACCGCCTGCGCCCCGCACAAGGCTGAGGCGCGCCATGGCAGTCACCATTTACCTGCGCTACGTGCTCAACACGAGCAAGCTCAAGGAATTTGAGCACTACGGAAAACTGTGGATTCCACTGGTCGAGAAGTTTGGCGGCCAGCACCACGGCTACTTCATGCCCAGCGAAGGGGCCAACAACATCGCGCTGGCGCTGTTCACGTTCGAGAGCTTGGCGGCCTACGAGCAGTACCGCGAGGCGTCGATGCAGGATGCGGAGTGCCAGGCGGCGTTCCGCTATGCCGAGGAAACGGGGTGCATCGTGAGCTATGAGCGGAGTTTTTTCAGGCCGGTGTTTGGCTGACGCGAATCCGCGTTGAATCCTCAGCACCGTTCGGGCTGAGCTTGTCGAAGCCCCGCGCGGCGCTTCAACAAGCTCAGCGTGATCGGTTTTTTGTTTTTTGATCGCACCGTAATCCACGCCTGTGCGGGCGGATGAAGGTCTACCGGAACTGCTTGCGCAAAAACGCCTTGTGCCGCGCGATGTGAGCGAGCTGGGCCGGGGCGATGGAGCCGCCCAGGTCTTCGTCTTCGGTGTTGAGCACCTGATTGGCATAGGCCATGGCGCGGGCCACCACCTCTTCTTCGCTCACGCCCTGGGTGGCCGCCAGGTCCATCGCCACGCGGCGCATGGCGCGCTGCGACAGCATCCACATGGCGCCGAAGGAATCCCAGGCGGCAGCCACCTCCTTGAACTTGTCGTGCTCGGCCAGGATGTCGTTCAGCGGCTTGGCCAGGATCTCCTGCAGCCCCTCCACCTTGGCCTTCAGGGCCTCCAGCTGCGCCTCGCGCTGCAGGGCTTCGGCGGCAGCATTGGCGGCAGCGTCGGGTGGCGTAGGCACGGGCACGCTGCCGTCGGGGTTGAGCTGGGCAATGGTGAGATCGGAAGAGAGGGACATGGTGCGTTGAATATACGGCGCAGCACAGGTTCTAAACTAGCCCGATGCAAATCTACATGGTGGGCGGCGCGGTCCGCGACAAGCTGCTGGGCCGGCCGGTGAATGACCGCGACTGGGTGGTGGTGGGCGCCACGCCCGAGCAGATGCTGGCGCTGGGCTACCTGCCCGTGGGGCGCGACTTCCCCGTCTTTCTGCACCCCGAGACGCGCGAGGAATACGCCCTGGCGCGCACCGAGCGCAAGAGCGGGCGCGGCTACCGGGGCTTTGTGGTGCACAGCGCGCCGGATGTGACGCTGGAAGAAGACCTCTCCCGCCGCGACCTTACTATCAATGCGATAGCTGAAAACATAGATGGGACGCGCGCAGAGGGCATTTTTGACCCCTATTCTGGCGCCCAGGACATTGCAGCGCGCGTGCTGCGCCATGTGACCGACGCGTTCCGCGAGGACCCGGTGCGCATCCTGCGCGTGGCGCGCTTTGCGGCGCGCTTCACCGACTTCACGGTGGCGCCCGAGACCATGCAGCTGATGCGCGAGATGGTGGAGCATGGCGAGGTAGACCACCTGGTGCCCGAACGCGTGTGGCAGGAGCTGGCGCGCGGGCTGATGGAAGAAAAGCCGTCCCGCATGTTCGAGGTGCTGCGCGAATGTGGCGCGCTGCAGGTGTTGCTGCCCGAGGTGGCGCGCCTGTGGGGCGTGCCCCAGCGGGCCGACTACCACCCCGAGGTGGACACCGGCGTGCACCTGATGATGGTGCTGGACATGGCCGCGCGGCTCTCGGCGCCGCTCACCGTGCGCTTTGCCTGTCTGGCGCACGACCTGGGCAAGGGCACCACTCCCGCCGACGTGCTGCCGCGCCACATCGACCACGAAACCCGCAGCGCCGAGCTGCTGAAAGACGTGGCCGAGCGCCTGCGCGTGCCCGTGGACTGCCGCGAGACGGCCGATGTGGTGGCGCGTGAACACGGCCACATCCATCGCAGCACCGATTTGTCCCCTGCCGCGCTGGTGCGCCTGCTGGAGCGTTGCGACGCGATCCGCAAGCCCGCGCGGTTTGCTGAGGTCCTGCTGGCCTGCGAATGCGACGCACGCGGGCGGCTGGGGTTTGAAGAATCCGCCTACCTGCAGCGCCCCCGCCTGCTGGCTGTGCTGGGCGCCGTGCAGTCGGTGGTCACGCGCGAGATTGCGGCACAGGCCGCCGCCAGGGGCCAGAGCGGCCCGCAGGTGGGCGGGCTGATCCACCAGGCGCGAGTGGAGGCCGTGGCGCAGTGGCTCAGCGCGCCCACCGCACGCTGAAAGCGGCTCTTACCAGCGCAGCAGACGCGGCCCCAGCACGGCGCCCAACGCGGTGGGGATGGCGATGCCCGCCAGGTACCACACGGCCAGGAAAGGCGTGGCCATTTCGGGGCAGTGCAAGGCATAGACCAAGGCGCCCAGCGCCCCGGCGAGCAGGCCCGCGCCCGCGCCCGCCCAGGCCAGGCGGGTGGGCGCTGCGCCCTTGAGCGCCCAGAACCCGGCCACGAACGCGGGCACCGACAGCGCTGCAATGTTGAACGGGCAGCTGCGCCAGGTGCTGCCCAGGATGAGCGGCGCACGCTCTGCCGCAGGCACCTGCGCCAGTGCCACCAGGGCCAGGGCCCAGAGCACCAGCGGCGGCACGGCCAGCCACAGCGCGGCATGGCCGAGCTGCATGCCCGGGCGGGCCATGCGGCGCAGCAGCCCCACCCCGGCCGCTGCCAGCGCCGCCGCAAACACCAGCTTGCCCCAGAACATGGGCAGCGCCATGGTCGCCAGCAGGTCGGGGCGCAGGCCGAACAGGGCCAGCATCAGCACCCCGGCACCCGCAATGCCCGCTGCGGTGGCCACGGCAAACCGCTGCTCGATGGCTGCGGTCTGCACCGGCCGTTCGTCGGCGGCCAGCAGGTGAATCAATTCATCGGTTTTCATGCCATTCCCCTGATCTTGGCGGCCAGGGCCTTGAGCCCCCGGTGCACGCCGACTTTGACGGCCGACTCCGACAGCCCCGTGAGGCGCGCCGTCTCGACCACCGACAATCCTTCCAGCTTCACATACTCAATCGGCAGGCGCTGCTTGTCCGGCAGCGTCTGCAGCAGCTGCCCGAGGTCGCGCCGGGCTTCAAAGGCCTCGCTGTCGCTGCTGGCAAACAGCTCGTCCACATCGTCCAGCGGGTCGTTGCGCGCCTCCTTGGCGGCATGCGAGCGCAGCCAGTCGATGAGCTTGTAGCGCGCAATCGCGTGCGCCCAGGCCGTTACCGGCATCTCGGGCCGGTAGGTGTGGCGCTGGTTGTGCACAGCCAGCAGCGTCTCCTGCACCAGATCCTCGACTTCGTCGGGCCGCTGCGCCAGGCGGCGGCGCAAAAACGCGCGCAGGTGGGCACTCAGCTCTTTCAAAAAGCGCTGGTATGCAGCAGCGTCCGCGCCCAGCCCTAGCAGCAGCAAGGCCCGCAAGCGCTCTTCCACAGTCTCCATGGTGTCTCCCTGCAAGGTATTCGTCTTCAGAGGCCCACGGGTTACAGGCAGCGCAAAAAAATCTTTGCGCCGCCACCGCGATCTTTTTTTTTGCAGCGCTGTAACCCGCCCGCTGCGCAGCGCGAATTACAACGCAGATCGGGCAATGCAACGCGGCTTCAGCGCCCCTGTGCAGCACCCCGGTCGGATTCAACCCTTACCCAACCTTCGGAGAACCGTACCATGACCACCCGCCCCCTCAGCCTTGGCGCCCTCGCCCTTGTTGCCCTGACCTCTGGCGCCGCCGCCATGGCCCAGACCAGCTCCGCCCCCATGGATGGCGCCAAGCCCGCCACGGAGAAATGCTACGGCGTGTCGATGGCCGGCAAAAACGACTGCGCTGCCGGCCCCGGCACCACCTGCGCAGGCTCGTCCAAGATGGACTACCAGGGCAACGCCTGGAAGCTGGTGCCCGCAGGCACCTGCACCACCATCAAGACGCCCAAGGGCATGGGCTCGCTCACCCCCATCAAGGCCTGAGCGATGGCCTCCTGCCCTCTCACCGCAGGTCTGGGCCTCAAGCCCCAGCACTATGGCGAGGCGCTGCACTGCAGTGCCCCCGGCCTGTGGTGGGAGGTGCACCCCGAAAACTACCTGGCCGACGGCGGCCCGCGCCTGGCGTGGCTGGAGGCCATCCGCGCGCGCCATCCCGTGGCGCTGCACGGCGTGTCCCTGTCGCTTGCCGCCGATGCGCCGCCCGATGCGGCCCACCTGGCGCGCCTGGCCGCCCTGGCCCGGCGCGTGGAGCCGGTGATCGTCTCGGAGCACCTCGCCTGGTCCACCTGGCGCGGTCAGTACCTGCCCGATCTGCTGCCCTTTGCGCGCACACAGGCCGCGTTGCTGCGCATTGCCGACAACATTGCCCGCACGCAGGATGTGCTGCAACGCCCCCTCGCCATCGAGAACCCCACACACTACCTGCACATCGACGGCCACGACTGGCCGGAGACCGATTTTCTGGCCGAGCTCGTGCGGCGCACCGGTTGCGCCTTGCTGCTGGATGTGAACAACGTGTACATCAGCGCCAACAATCTGGGCTTTGGCGCGCAGTCGTACCTTGATGCCTTCCCCCTGCAGGCCGTGGCCGAGATCCACCTCGCGGGCCACCATGCCGACCCGGTGCAGGGCAACAATTTGCTCATCGACAGCCACGATGCGCCCGTGGCACCAGCCGTGTGGGCACTGTATGAGCAGGTCATCGCACGCACCGGCCCCGTGCCCACCCTGATTGAGCGCGACGACCAATTGCCCGCTTTCGAAGAACTGATGGCCGAACGTGACCAGGCCCACAGCGCCATCGCGGCCGTGCAGCCCGAGGAGGCAGCATGCAACTGAGCACCTTCCAGGACGGCTTTTCTGCCGCGCTGCTCGGCCAGGCCGTGCATGCGCCGTGGCTGTCCGCACTGGAGTCCCAGCCGGGCTTTGCCGTGTACCGCAACACCGTGCTCAAGGGCTGCATCGGCGCGCTGCAGGCCAGCTACCCCACGGTGTGCCAGCTGGTGGGCACCGACTGGTTCCGCGCAGCAGCCGCCGTGTACGCGCGCGCGCAGCCGCCCCGGGATGGGTTGCTGGTGGGCTATGGCGACGGGTTCGCCCGCTTTCTGGACCAGTTCGAACCCGCTGCCGAACTGCCCTACCTCAGCGCCGTGGCGCGCCTGGACCGCTGCTGGACCGAATGCCACTTGGCGGCGGACGCCGCCGCCCTGGGCCGGGACTGGCTGGCACAGCAGGCTGCAGCCACCTTGTCCCAGGTGCCACTGCGCCCCCATCCCGCCGCGCGCTGGGCCTGGTGCGATGCGCATCCCGCGTATGCGCTGTGGCAGCACCACCGCGCGGGCCGGGCGCTGCCCGACGCGTTGGACTGGTCCGGCGATGGAGCGCTGCTCACCCGCCCCCAGTCGGAAGTGACCTGGCGCCCCTTGCCCCGCGCCGGGGTGGCTTTTCTGGACGCCTGCGCCCAGGGTCTCACGCTGGAGGCCGCAGCCACCCATGCCCTGGAAGCCGACCCGGCCGCCGACTTTGCCGCCCTGATGGGCAGCCTGCTGGACGCAGGTGCCCTGACCCCCACCGATTCACGCACAGGCTGAGAACCTGTTCAAAGGAGCCCCCATGCACACCACCACCCAGTACCCCACAGCCCCTGCCAAAGGCCCCCGTGCGCTGCTGGCCCGCGTGGCCGACATTGCCACCTGGCTCACGCCCCACAGCCTGCTGGCCTTGGTCAACCGCGTGGCCATCGCGGGCATCTTCTGGCTGTCGGCGCGCACCAAGGTGGAGGGCTGGTTCACCATCTCCGACGGCGCCTATGCGCTGTTTCGCGACGAATACAAGCTGCCCCTGCTGCCACCCGAACTCGCGGCGCAGATGGCCACCGTGGCCGAGCATCTGTTTCCGGTGCTGCTGGTGCTGGGCCTGTTCACCCGCCTGTCGGCGCTGGCCCTGCTGGGCATGACGCTGGTGATCCAGGTGTTTGTCTACCCCGACGCCTGGCCCACGCACCTGTCATGGGCAGGGCTGATGCTGTATCTCGCAGGGCGCGGTGCGGGCAATGTGTCACTGGACCGGGCACTGGGGATTCGCTGAGACGGTCCCGCGTTCTGTACGCACCAGCAGCAAGGACTTCCGCAAACGAGGATGCAGCAACCACCGGCTCGCAGGGCAAGCGCTTCGCCCGCCCTGCGAGCGCAAGTCGCATCAGCTTTGCGCGGTGCGCACCCAGCGCACGATGTCCGCCGCCCCCAGCGCGCCCGAAACACGGGCCACCTCGCGCCCTTGCTGGAAGAGGATCATGGTGGGAATGCTGCGGATCGCATAGCGCGCCGCAATGGCCTGCTGGTCCTCGGTGTTGAGCTTGGCAAGCCGCACGCGCGGCTCCAGTTCGCGGGCGGCCTGTGCGAAGGCCGGGGCCATCTGGCGGCATGGTCCGCACCAGGGGGCCCAAAAATCCACCACGACGGGGATATGGCTGCGTGCCAGATGCCTGTCAAAACTGGTCGCGTCCAGCTCCAGCGGCGTCCCGGCAAAAAGCGGTTGGTGGCACTTGCCACACCCGGGCGCGTCGGCCAGATCGGCGTTCTGCACGCGGTTGGTGGTGTGGCAATGGGGGCAGACGATGTGCAGGGCTTCGGTCATGGGGTCGCGGGCGTGAGGGGCATCTCGGGGCAGATGGCGGCGCGGGCTCCGCGTTTCAAGGGCGTACTGGCCCGGCGCAGGCAGTCCCGTTGCAACAACAGGTCGCACAACTTGCGCGCGTTTACCACCGTGGAATCCCCCTGGTGGCCGAGTCTGCTTTGCAGCGTCTGCTATGGTTTCGCGCATGCAGCGGCTCCCCACACTGACAACTGCCCATGCGCTTTTTCTGGACTTTGACGGCACGCTTACCGAGCTAGCGCCGCGCCCCGAAGCAGTGCGCATTGATTCGGAACTGGTCTCCACGCTGTCATCGCTGCACACCCACCTGGGTGGCGCGCTGGCCATTGTGACCGGGCGGCCCGAAGCCGACATCGACGGATTCCTGGCACCGCTGCGCCTGCCGATGGCCAGCGAGCACGGGGCGCAATACCGCCGGGGCGGCACCTCCGTTTCCGCCACGGCGCCGCCCGCGCTGGAGCCCGTCCTGCACGCAGCGCAAGAGCTTGCGTCCCACCACCCCGGCCTGCTGGTGGAGGCCAAGCGCGCCAGCATCGCGCTGCATTACCGCCTCGCGCCCGAACTGGAGGCCTTGTGCCGCAGCACGCTGGAGCGCGCAATGCGCCAGGTGGAGGGCGTGGAACTGTTGCGCGGCAAATGCGTCCTGGAAGTGAAGCCCCGCGGCGTGCACAAGGGCCAGGCCATCATCGACTTCATGGCCCAGCGGCCCTTCGCGGGCCGGACACCGGTCTTTGTGGGCGATGACGTCACCGACGAGGCCGGCTTTGCCGCCGTGCAGACCCTGGGCGGCTGGGGCGTCAAGGTGGGGGACGGCCCGACCATGGCGCCATACCGCTGCATGACACCTGTCGCATTGCGCGACTGGCTGTCTTGTGCATGCAAGAACCTGGAGCGCGAACGATGAACACGGCAGCCACCGAACCCCAGCCCGGGTCTCTGAACCTGGGCATGATTGGCAACTGCGCCATCAGTGCACTGATCGACGGCCACGCCCGCATGGTGTGGTGCTGCCTTCCGCGTTTTGATGGCGACCCGGTATTCAATGCCTTGCTGCAGCCTGGGGACGAAGGCAGCCACTTCGCCATCGAACTGGAGAACCTGGCCTCGGCACACCAGTGGTACGAGCCCAATACCGCCATCCTGCGCACGCAGCTGTTCGACCATGCCGGCCATGGGGTGGAGATCACCGACTTTGCACCGCGCTTTCACCGCCGCTCGCGCTACTTTCGGCCCATGACGCTGGTGCGGCGCGTGCGCCCCATCCAGGGCGCGCCGCGCATCCGGGTTGCGCTCAAGGTGCGATACGACTGGGGCCAGGCCGCGCCCGAGATCACGCGTGGCAGCAACCACATCCGCTATGTGGGCGAGGGCATGACGCTGCGCCTGTCCACCGATGCGCCGGTCTCGCATGTGTTGTCGGGCCAGATGTTTGTGCTCACCCGCGAACACAACTTTCTGCTGGGGGCCGATGAGACGCTGGTGGACGGCGTCGCTGACACCGCGCGCCTGTTCGAGCAGGAGACCACAGCCTACTGGCGCAATTGGACCCGCGCCCTGGCTGTCCCCCTCGAGTGGCAGGAGGCCGTGATCCGCGCGGCGATCACACTCAAGCTGTCGCTGTACGAAGACACCGGCGCCATCGTGGCCGCCATGACCACCAGCATCCCCGAGTCGGCCCACAGTGGCCGCAACTGGGACTATCGATACTGCTGGCTGCGCGATGCGTTCTTTGTGGTGCGCGCACTCAACAGCATCTCCGAGGTGGGGACCATGGAGGACTACCTGCGCTGGCTCAGCAACGTGGTGGTGGAAGGCGGTGACGGCCACATCCAGCCGCTGTATGGCATCGGGCTGGAAAAAGACCTGCCCGAGCGTTTTGTGCCGCAGCTGGCGGGCTACCGGGGCATGGGCCCGGTGCGCGTGGGCAACCAGGCGGCGGAGCATTTTCAGCACGACGTGTACGGCAACATCGTGCTCGGCGCGGCCCAGGCATTCCACGATCACCGGCTGCTGCACCGCGCGGGCCTGGCCGAATTCAAGCGGCTGGAACAGGTGGGTGAGAACGCGGTGCGTGTGTATGGCCAGCCCGATGCAGGCATGTGGGAGCTGCGTACCCGCGCCCGGGTGCACACCTCGTCCGCCCTCATGAGCTGGGCGGCCTGCGACCGCTTGGCCAAGATCGCCTCCACGCTGCAGCTGGCCGACCGCGCCAGCCACTGGCAACAGCATGCCGACCGCATGCGCACCGAAATCCTGGACAAGTCGTGGTGCGAAGCGCGCCAGGCCTTTGCCGAAAGTTTCGGGGGCCATGAACTCGACGCCAGTGTGTTGCTGATGGCCGAGGTGGGCCTCATCGACCCCAGGGACCCGCGCTTCGTGAGCACCGTGGAGGCGATGGAAAAAAGCCTGTGCGATGGCCCCTACATGCGCCGCTACGAGGCGGCCGACGACTTCGGCAAACCCGAGACGGCCTTCAACATCTGCACGTTCTGGCGTATCGATGCCCTGGCACGGATTGGCCGCAAGGCCGAGGCGCGGGCCATCTTCGAGACCATGCTGGCCGCGCGTAACCCGCTGGGTCTGCTCTCCGAAGACACGCACCCAGACACCCGCGAGATGTGGGGCAACTTCCCGCAGACCTATTCGATGGTGGGCGTGATCAACGCCGCTGTCCGACTGTCGAGCCCCTGGGACAGCGTGATTTGAGGTGGTGTCCGACAAACGCCGAGGGCGATCCCCAGACATGATCTGCCCATGAGCCGCCTTGTCGTCATTTCCAATCGCCTCGCAGATCCCCGTAAACCCGCCGCCGGCGGCCTGGCCGTCGCCCTGGGCGAGGCCCTGAACCAGACCGGCGGCCTGTGGTTTGGCTGGAGCGGTACCGTGGTCGAGGGGGGCACGCCAGGCGAGGGCGAACTGCGCACCCGGCAAGCCAGTGGCGTGACCTTGGCCACGGTGGATCTGTGCCGCGAAGACCATGACAGCTACTACCACGGATACAGCAACAGTGTGCTCTGGCCGGTGTTCCACTACAGGCTGGATCTGGCGGACTTCAACGCCAGCTACATCGCGGGCTACCGCCGTGTGAACCAGATGTTTGCGCGCAAGCTGCTGCCGCTCTTGCGCGACGACGATGTGATCTGGGTGCACGACTATCACCTGATCCCACTTGCCTCGGAGCTGCGCGCCATGGGCTGCAGGCAACGCATCGGCTTTTTTCTGCACATTCCCATGCCGCCGCCGCTCATCATGGCGGCCATTCCACAGCACGAGTGGCTGATGCGTTCGCTATTTGCCTACGACCTGGTGGGCCTGCAGAGCGAGGCCGATGTGGCGCATTTCACGCGCTATGTGCGCAACGAAGGCAGCGCCGAAGCGGTAGACGAAAAGCGCGTGCGCGCCTTTGGCGCCACGGTGGTGGTGCAGTCGTTTCCCATCGGCATCGACGTGGACGAGTTCACGCGCCTCACGCACGCCCCCGACGCGGTGGAGACCTACGAGAACATGCGCGACGAGTATTCGCGCAGGCGCCTGCTGCTGGGCATCGACCGGCTCGACTACTCCAAGGGCATCCCGCACCGCGTGCGGGCCTTCCGCGAGCTGCTGGACCGCTACCCCGAAAACCGGGGCAGCGCGACGATGATCATGATCGCCTCGCCCAGCCGTGACGATGTGCACGCCTATGCCGACCTGCGCCAGGAGCTGGAGGGCCTGTGTGGCTCGATCAACGGCGACTATGGTGAGCTGGACTGGATGCCCGTGCGCTACATCCACCGCATGGTGGCGCGCAAACGTGTGCCGGGCCTGTGCCGTGCCGCCGCCGTGGGGCTGGTCACACCGCTGCGCGACGGCATGAACCTGGTGGCCAAGGAATACGTGGTGGCGCAAGACCCGGACGACCCGGGTGTGCTGGTGCTGTCCCGGTTTGCGGGTGCCGCCGAGCAGCTCAAAGAAGCGCTGCTGGTCAACCCCTACGACACCCAGGGTATGGCGGACAGCATCCAGCAGGCGCAGCGCATGCCGCTGGCCGAACGGCAGTCACGCCACCAGAGGCTCGTGGCCCGCATCAAGGAGCACGATGTGCACTGGTGGCGCAAATCGTTCCTGGCAGCGCTCAGGGCCACGGGCGACTAGCGCCGCTCAGAGGAGCTTCGTCAGCAAACTGACCACGAAGCTCAGCAGCAGCGTGGAGGCGAGCGGTACATCCCAATCCCGTCCCAACCAGCGAAACCGGAAGTCCCCCGGCAAGCGGCCAAAGCCCAGGCGGCGCAACAGCGGCGTGAGCCAGCTGATGAGCATCAGGGCCAGGACGATGACAAGGAGCCAGCGGAACATGGTGGCTGCTGCGTCACAGCCGGTGCGAACGGTCGCCGTGTGCAAACCCCATGGGCTCCCAGGCCCCGCCCGCGCCCACGGCCAGCACCTTGAACAGCTCGCCCATCTCGTGCTCCATGATCAATTTGGCTGCTGCCGCCCGCTGCGCTTGGGGAAGCTGCTCCATTTTTGGGAGCAAACCGCAGTTGATGAGGAAATGCGCCTGGGTGGTGTAGCCCAGCACGTGCAGGCCCGCCTCCTGCGCGGCCAGCGCCATGGCCGTGAAGTTGACGTGGGCGGTGATGTCCTTGAGGCCCACCGCCACCAGCGGGTCGCCGTCGGCCAGGTGGCCCTGGTGGCACATCACGGTGCCCATGTGGCGCTGGGGGTGGTAGTACTCGCTTTCGCCAAAGCCGTAGTCCAGCAAAAAAGCGGCGCCGCGCGTGAGCCGGTCGGCCAGCATGCGCATGAAGCCCTCGCCCTGGGCGTGGATCTCGGTCAGATAGTCCTGCGGGCCTTCGATGTCGAGGGGCGGGCGCAAGCCGGTGGGGCGGTCGGCCCAGGCGAAGCGGCCGTCCTCAGCCACCACCACGCCACGCTCGTGCCACACGCCTCCGTCCTGGCCGCCGTGGCGGGCGAGCAGTTGCACGGGCATGGCGTCGAGCACCTCGTTGCCCACCACCACGCCGCTGAACTTTTCGGGCAGCACATCCACCCAGCGCAGCTTGTGCGCGTGGGCCACCAGCCTGGCCTGTTGGCGCGCGCGCAGGCTGCCCGACAGATCGACGATGGTGTAGCGCTGCACCTGGTCACCCAGGGTGTCGAGCAACTGGAGGGCCAGTGCGCCGGAGCCGGCGCCAAACTCCCACACCTCGTCGGTCCCGGTGTGCGCCAGGGCTTCGCCCACCTGCACGGCCAGCGTCTGGCCGAACAGGGGGGTCATCTCGGGCGCAGTCACAAAGTCGCTGCCCGATTCGGGCAGGGTGCCGAACTTGGTGGAATCGTTGGCGTAGTAGCCCAGGCCGGGGGTGTAGAGGGCCAGCGCCATGAAGCGGTCAAACCCCAGCCAGCCCCCTTCGGCGGCAATGGCCTCGCGGATGTGCTGGTGCAGGGCGGTCGTTAAACTGTCGGGTCTTTGGGTCACGGCCCGCATTGTCTACCAGCCCACATGCCTCACCCCACCCACCCACGCACCGTTCTGGTCACAGGTGCCGCCAAACGCCTGGGCCGCAGCATTGCACTGGCCCTGGCGGCGGGGGGCTGGCAGGTGGCGGTGCACTACCGCTCGTCGCGGCAGGATGCTATGGATACCGTAGCTGCCTGCGACCAACTGGCGCGCGGCAGTGCCCTTTTTGATGCAGATTTTGAAGACGAGGCCGCCGTGCGCGGCCTGCTGCCCCGCGTGGTGGCGCACTTTGGCCGCGTGGATGCGGTGGTCAACAGCGCCTCGCTGTTCGAGCATGACAACGCTGCCACCTTTGGCTTTGCCGCACTCGAAAAACACCTGCGCAGCAACACCGCCGCCCCCGTGCTGCTGGCCCAGGCGCTGCACCAGCATGTGGCCGACCGCGTGGTGGCAGGCGAGGCCGACGCGCAGGGCGCCGTGGTCAACCTGCTGGACCAGAAGCTCTGGAACCAGAACCCTGACTTTGTGAGCTACACGCTCTCCAAGGCCGCGCTGGAGGCGGCGGGCACCATGCTGGCGCTGGCGCTGGCGCCGCGCGTGCGGGTGGTGGGCGTGGCGCCCGGCCTCACGCTCACGAGCCACATGCTCAGCGACGACAAATTTGCCCAGCTGCATGCACTCTCCCCGCTGGGCCGCTCGTCCACCGCCGAGGACGTGGCGAGCGCCGTGAGGTTTGCGCTGGAGAACCGGTCCCTCACCGGCACCACGCTGCTGGTGGACGGCGGCCAGCACCTGATGAAGTTTGACCGCGACTTTTCGCTGATGTGAGCACCCGCTCACCTGCATACAGATACAACAGGCCCCCTCAAGCCAGGACCTTTTTCCATGACCCACGCTGTTGGCACCCAGATCCTCACGCTCACCGGGCTGCGCTTTGACGCCAACCTGGGCATCCTCGACCACGAGAAAACCGCCCCGCAACCCATTCAGGTGGATGCCGAACTGAGCCTGGGCGTGCAGCCCCTGGCCCCGCGCGACGACGACATTGGCCATGTGCTGGACTACCGCCGCGTGCGCCAGATCATCATCGACGAGTGCACGGCCGAACATGTGAACCTGCTCGAGAGCCTGATCGGCAAGCTGGCCAACCGCCTCATGCAGCTGCCCGGCGTGCTGGGCGTGCGGGTGAAGATCGCCAAGCTGGAGATTTTTGACGACTGCGAAGTGGCGATCCGCATGGAAACCGGGCAGTGGTGAGCGCCCTGCTGCCCCTGCCCCTCACGCGGCGGGAATGAGACAATCGGGGGATGAGTACCGCCTGGACAGAAGCCGAATCCCCCGCCGTGGCCGCCCCCGCGCCCGCCACTGCGCCACGCCCTGAGATCAAGATCGAGCGCGAAACCCACAAGCTCGAAAAACGCCTGTGCCGCGAGGTGGGCAAGGCGATCGTGGACTTCAACATGATCGAAGAGGGCGACAAGGTGATGGTGTGCATGTCCGGCGGCAAGGACAGCTACACCCTGCTGGACATTTTGCTCAAGCTCCAGGCGCGCGCCCCCATCCACTTCGACCTGGTGGCCGTGAACCTCGACCAGAAGCAGCCGGGGTTCCCCGAGCATGTGCTGCCCGAGTACCTGAAGAGCACCGGCGTGCCCTTCCACATCGAGAACGAGGACACCTACAGCATCGTCAAGAAGCTGGTGCCCGAGGGCAAGACCACCTGCAGCCTGTGCAGCCGCCTGCGCCGGGGCATCCTGTACCGCGTGGCCGACGAGCTGGGCTGCACCAAGATCGCGCTGGGCCATCACCGCGACGACATTTTGCAGACGCTGCTGCTCAACATGTTCTTCGGCGGCAAGATGAAAAGCATGCCCCCCAAGCTGGTGAGCGACGACGGCAAACATGTGGTGATCCGCCCGCTGGCCTACGTGGCCGAGAAGGACACGGCCCGCTGGTCCGCGCACCGCAACTTCCCCATCATCCCCTGCAACCTGTGCGGCAGCCAGGAGAACCTGCAGCGCAAGCAGGTGGGCGAGATGCTGCGCGAATGGGAGAAAAGATTCCCCGGCCGCGTGGAGAACATGTTCA
>CAYXSL010000081.1:0-19213 GCA_964466605.1 uncultured Verminephrobacter sp. | reverse complement strand
TTCAGCGTGACGGGTTCGCTCTGGCGCACGCTGCCGGTGCGGGTGTCGATCGCGGTTTGGGCAAGAATTTGGCCGCTACCGCCTGCTAGTAAAGCGCTTGCAGCTATTGTTTTGAGAGCAAATCGCAGGCGTGGAGAAAACGAGGAGGTCATAGATTCATCCCACGGTGATGATGGAGCGCGCGCCATTGCGCCGTCCGATGATGTTCAGAAGATTCGACAGGGCGGCCTCGCGCTCGGGGGCGGCGCTGGCCTCGCCCGCAAACCGCAGGCGTTGGCCCACCCACTGGCCCGTGCCGCTGAGCTGCAGCGCGCCGTCCAGGGTGCTGAGTGTGAGGGTCGGAGCTTCGCCGCCTTGCAAGGCCAGCCGGTAGCTGCCCATGGGGCGCAGGGTGGACAGGCGCGACGACATGGCGCGTGCATCCAGCTGCGCCTGGCCAGACAGCACCATGCGGCCCGCTGCCCAGCGCATCGCAAGCGCCTGGGTCTGCAGGGCCAGCTGGCCCTGGGGCTGCAGCGTGTTCCAGGGGGTGCCCAGGCCCGCCAGCAGCGCGGCGGGCCACTGGCTCTGGCCGTCGGCTACGGTCAGGGCCATGCCCGCCCAGCGCGCCTGCACCCGGGCCTGCAGGGGCGCAGGGGTGCAGCAGGCGGCATGCAGCTGCACGCGCAGGCCATCGAAGGTGGGGCGCAGCTGCCAGTCCAGGCGGCCGGGCAGGGCGGCGCTGTCGCGGCTGGCGGCGCCACCGGTGAGCACCAGCTGGGCCGATCCGGTCCAGACCGTGCCCCGCGCCTGCAGCAGCTGCACCTGCCCCTGGGTGGCGCGTGCCACGCCGCTGGCCAGCCAGTGCGCGGGCGCAAACGCAAGCACGGCGGGCAGCACCCCGGCCACAGCACCCACCAGGGCCCAGCCCCAGGCGGGGCGGGGGGCGGGCGCCGTGGCTGTGCGGCCTCGGGGGCTGCGGTGCATGCGGGGGGATCGGTTCACAGTGGCGGGGCGGTTCAAGGGGCTCACCGGGTTCACCGGCTGGGTGCCGTGGGCAGGGCCAGCACCAGGGTGCCGTCCCAGCGGGGCATGGCCACCGCGGGGCGGCCCAGGGTGACCGGGGTCTGGCCTGCGGGCGCGGCGGCGGTGGCGCTGCGGGTCAGGCGGGCCTCGACCGGGGTGGCGCGGGCATTGCTGCGCGCCTGGGCCAGCCATTGCGCCAGCGCATCGGCCGATGCGCCTTTGAGGGTGATGGTGGCGCGGTCGCCCACCACATTGAGCTGGGCCGTGGTGCCCAGGCGCTGCGTGAGGGCCGCGCGCAAGGCGCCGACGGCATCGCCGGGGCTGGTGGCGGGCGCGGCCTGCAGCTGCTGGGCTTCAGCCTGCAGGCTGTGCATGCGCTGCAACTGGGCGTCGAGCGCCGTGTGGCGCGCAGGGGCGGCGCGCAGGGTGGCCAGCGCCGGGGCCACGGCCACCCACCACAGCAGGGCCAAGCCCACCAGGGCGGCGGCGGCCAGCACCAGGTTCTGTTCACGGGGGGCCAGCGCGTGCCAGCGGGCTTGCAGTGCCGACTCAGGGGTGGGGGGGGTCATGGGCTCACCTCGGTGCGCAGCAGCAGGCTGCCGTCATCCAGCCGCGCCCGGTAGCCCGCAGCCTGCAGGCGGGCCGAGAGCGCGGCTTCTTCGTCAGGGGCCAGCGTCACGCCGCGCAGGCGCAGCTCGCCGGGGGTGTATTCGATGCTGGTGGGCAGGCGGCCCTGTTGTTCCAGATGGGGCAGTGCAGCCCCGGCGACAGCGAGCAGCGGCTCCAGGTCGCGGGCCGAGACGCTGCCCGCAGCCTGCCGCAGCTGGGCCAGTTCGCGCTCCATCTGCACGGGGGCATCGACCACCACCTGCACCTTGGGGAAGGTCTGGGTGAGCGCCGCCCGCACGGCGGCCTGCTTGGCGGCCAGCGCCTGGCGCTCTTGCCAGGCCCAGGCGTTCAGGCCCACCAGGTGGGCCACGACCAGCAGACCCATGCCCCAGCGCGCGGCGCGCCACTGGGGTGCGTTCAGCAGCGCGCTCAGTGTGCTGCCCGCCTTGCGCAGGGCCCGGGTGCGGCCGGTGCTGGCCAAGTCGAACTGGGCCAGGTCCCAGTCGCCCCGGGCGGCGTCCAGGGCGCGCTGGCTGGCGGTGTGCAGCGCCACGCGCTGGCCCAGCGTGCGTTCGGCCAAGGCGGCCACGGCGGGTTCGGCGCGCACGGGGAGCGTGTTGCCATCTTGTTCGGCTGTGGCGCTGGCCATGGGCGTGCCCGCGCGGGCCAGCGTCAGGGCCATGGGGGTCAGGGGCAACACGGCCACGCCCTGGTCGGCGCCCTGGCCGGTGAGCACCACAAAGGCTTCTTCCGGGGTGCCCAGTGCGCAGAGTTCGGGGCCGCCGCTGGCCGTGGGGCCGGGGGCAAATTCAGGCACCACGCGGGACACGCGGCGGCCTGCAGCCTCCAGTGCCTGCAGGTTCTCGCGTAGCCAGGCGCGGTCGCACACGGCCACCCACACAGGCTCGCCGCCCTGGGCCGTGCCGTGGGCACCGGGCTGTAATGCAAAGTGCAGCTGGGTGGCGTCGTCGAGCAGGCGGTCTTCGAGCAGGCCTTCGAGCACCGAGCGCAGCCGGGGTGTCTGCTGGCCTGCGCCCAGGGGCACGCCGGCGGGCATCTGCACCCGCTGCCACGACAGCGCACGGGCGGGCACCACGGCCACCACTTCGCCCCCGGGGCGGGTGGGCTCAGGCAGCAGCGCGGCGGGCGCAGTGGCGTGGCGAAGGGCGGTGTGGCCGTCTGCCGTCAGCGTGTAGCTGTACTCGGTGGCGGGGCCCGGACGGACCGGCGGCAGGAAAAGGATGAGGGTGCTCATGGGCAGGTTTTGCGGGCCATTTTAGGGGGCGGACTTGACACTGGCAGCCAGTGACTGCGCGGGTGTCGCCAATGTGCTGCAGCTCATCGTGGCAGCGGCGCCGTGGCCAGGGCGTTTTCGCGGTCAAACGCGCCCCGCTCGCGCCACAGCGTGGTCACGTCGATGCCCTGTTTGCGCACCAGCGAGCGTTCGTCCACCATCGCGTCGCCCAGGCGCAGGCGGCCCCGCACTTCAAAGTAGGACGATGCCACGGCATGGGCGCCTTCGTTGATGTCGATGCTCGCGCCCACGAGATCGCGCACTTCGCTGAGGGTGCGGAAATGCCGGGCCTCGCGCGCCTGCACCATCTTCTGTGCGGTGGCGCTGTCCATCCCGTCGATGGCCGCCATCAGCACGTCGATGTTGGCGGTGTTCAGGTTGACCGGCGTGCGCACTGGCAGCAGGGCGACATGCGGGGCGAGGGTTGCCATCGTGGCCGGGCTCAGGCCCAGCCACGTCAGTTGGCTGAAGGTGGGAGGCAGCAGCGGCGCGGTATTGCCATCGCTGCCCACACCCGCCTGCGCCCGGCGCAGGCCGTCCAGCAGCCGCGTGAGCTGCTGCGGGGGCAGGCCCAGGCGTTCGAACAGGCGGGTGAACTGCCGCAGCGCCACGGCCTGCACCTGCCCGCCCTCGGCCAGGTTGGTGATGTTCAGGCGGCCCTGCATGTCGGTGATCTGGCCCGACAGGAACGCCTCGGTGGTGTCGGTGCTTGCGTCATCGACCTGGCTCACGTTGTTTTCGGCGGCCAGGAAGGTGGACAGCCGGGCTTCCTCCAGCGGCACGGCCCAAGGCTCGGCCAGGTGGTCGGCACCGCCCGAGCGCCCGTCCTCGCGCAGGATCAGGCGCGACCAGTCGAGTGCGCCGATCAGTATCCAGGTGGACTGCACCCGGCCCCGCTCGGCCGTCTCGACCTCCACCGCGCGCCACTGCTGCCACATGGCGGCGGCGGCGAACGTGGCCACCAGGGTGACGGTGAGCATGGCGGCGAGCAGGGCGGCACCGCGCGCCCTGTGCCTGTGCAATGGGCGCTGCAACAGCGGGTGCCACCGTGGAGCTCGCTTGGCCGGGCCACGGGAGGCGTCCCCCCCCAGGGGGGAAGGCGCGCAGCGACTCAGGGGGGATTTCATGACCTGCCCCCGCCCAGCACCGGGTTGACCCAGTCGCGCGTCAGCTGGCCCGCCAGCGCCTGGCCGGGCGGCAAGGTGATCTGCAGGCGCACGCCGTCGGGGACCGCCGCCGAGCTGTCGCCCGGCGTGGTGCCGGTGCTGGACAGCGGGTTGGACCAGGCGCCGCCCCGGTAATAGAAGATTTGCCAGCTTTCGAGCGGCAGCAGCGCCACTTCGTAGCGCCGTTCGGCGTCACCCGGTGTGCGCGCCCACTGGGCCGCTTGCTGCCAAGCCTGCTGCCAGTCGGCGCGGGTGCGCACCGGGGGCGACTGCCAGCGCAGCCACTGGCCGCCCGTGTTGGTGTTGCGGCGTGTCCAGGCCACCACCAGCGCGCCCTCATCGGGCACGGCACTGCTGCGGCGCGTGAGGCGCAGCACCTGGCCGTCCCAGTCCAGCGGCGTGGTGTTGGCGATCGGCATCAGCGCATCCAGGTCGGTGCCCCACTGGCCCAGGGCGGCCTGCAGCACCAGCATCTCATCGGCGCGCTGCCGCGTGATCTCCTGCGCCCGCACCATGCCATCCAGCCCACGCCAGCTCAGGATGGCCAGCAGGCTCATCACGGCAATCGCCAGCAGCAGCTCGACCAGGGTGAAGCCGCGCGGGGCCTTCAAAACTGGCGCGGCGCGAGGCCAGCGCACCCGTGGAGCTGGCTTGGCCAGGCCACCGGGTGCGTCCCCACCAAGGGGGGAAGGCGCGAAGCGACTCAGGGGGGGCATCAATACCTGCCGATGATGGTGGAGATGCGCAGGATGGAGTTCTCGCCATCCAGCACCTGAGCGTCGATGCGCCTGAAGCTCGGGTTGGGCGTGGGGCGCACGGCGGTCAGCACCTGCAGCTGGCGCCCGGCCTGCTCGCAGGGCTGGGTGCTGTCGCCCACGCTAGGCATCTGGCGCGAGAGCCGGGCGCGCACCAGCTCGTTTTCGGCGCAGAGCTGCGCCAGCACGATGTCGGACTGGCGCAGCGCATTGCGCGTGAGCGCTGAGGTCGCCTGCAGCCCCGCCATGAGCGCAATGGCCACGATGGCCAGCGCTACCAGCACTTCCACCAGCGTGAAACCGCGGTGTCGGATGTGAAGGCGGTGGGGCGTCACTGCACCGCATCCACAGAAAACGGGCGCACGCCATCGGTGGCGATGCGCAGGACCCGCTCGGGGTGCGCCTGGTGGGTGATCAGCACCTGCTGCGGTCCGATCAGGGGCTCGGGGCCCAGCTGCAGCACGGCCGGGCCGCGCACGGCGGTGCCGGCGTCCAGCCACTGGTTGGGCAGTGCGGCTTGTGCGCTGGGCGGCAGGCCTTCAAACCGGAACCCCTGGGGCAGGGCGCGCCAGCGCACGGGCAGGCCCCCGGCCCGCGACTGCGCGCGTGCGGATTCGAGCAGCGCCGCCAGCCGCGCGGCCTCGCGCTCCAGCTGCGTCTGCCCGCTGTCGCGCATGGCCAGGCCCGCACCGGCCGTGGCCAGCGCGACGATGCTGAGGACCACCAGCAGCTCTAACAGGGTGAAGCCGCGTGAATGGTTCATGGGCCGGTGCGGCGCTTGGTTGCAATGGTCACGGCGTTTCCAGAAGGCGTGCGGCCGCAGCGCCGGGCCGCCCCAAGCAAGGCCCGGCCCCCTCGGGGGGCAGGGAGCGACACGCAGTGCGCGACCGTGGGGGCCATTTATTGCCAGCTGCCGATATCGGCGTCCTTGCCTTCGCCGCCCGATTGGCCATCAGCGCCGAACGACATCACGTCGATCTCGCCCTTGATGCCGGGGTTCAGGTACTGGTAGGGGCGGCCCCAGGGGTCGTTGGGCAGCTTCTCCAGGTACAGCTTCCAGTTGCCCGGCACCGGCGCGGCGCTGGGCTTGATGACCAGGGACTGCAGGCCTTGCTCGGCCGTGGGGTAGCGCTGGTTGTCCAGGCGGTAGAGCTTGAGCGCCTGCATGATGTTGGTGATGTCGGTGCGCGCGGCCGTCACGCGGGCATCGTCGGCGCGCTCGAGCACGTTGGGCACGATCAGGGCGGCCAGTACGCCGATGATGACGAGCACCACCATCAGCTCGATGAGGGTGAAGCCCCGGGCCACGGTACGGGCCAGGCGGCGGGGAGCGGAGCGCACGAGGAGGGGGAGGGAGGTGTTCACTGCAGGCGGTCTCTCGGTGGGTCGAATCGCGTGAATCATAATCGCCGCATGGTGACCAATTCGTACAGCAAATGGGGCGTCCGTCTGGGCACGCTCGTGCTCTGGGCCGTGGCCGGTGCCAGTGTGGTGTTCTGGGGGCTGCGCCTGTCGGCGCCCTCAGCCTCTGCAGTGGGCCCGGCGGTGGCCCCGACCCCTGTGGTGCCCGATGCCCAGGCCCTGGCGCGTTTGCTGGGCGCCCTGCCGTCGGTGCCGGGCGCTGCACCTGTGGCGCCCGTGGCCTCAGTGGCCAGCCGCTTCACTTTGATCGGGGTGCTGTCGGGCCGCAGCAGCGGCGGCGGGGCGGCCCTGATCGCGGTGGATGGCAAACCGGCCAAGCCCTTCCGTGTGGGGGCAGCGGTGGACGAAGGGCTCGTGCTGCAGGCGCTGGGGCCCCGGCAGGCGCAGCTGGGCGGCCAGATGGGTGGGCCCGCCACGCTGACGCTGGACATGCCGCTCAAGAACTGAGCCTGCCGCCGAGACCTGGCCCCCGGCCTGGTTTCAGGTCAGAGGCTGGGAGTTTTTTAGCCGTGCCCGAAAAAGACTCTCAGCCTCTCAGATCCCGCACTTCCCATTCGCCCCAGCCGGGCGCCGCCACGGGCCAGTTGTCTGGCCGGGGCATCATGCCATCGCCATGCTGCTGCAGCCAGGCCACGCAGCGCGCCACACCTGCGTGGGTGATCCACGCTACATCGGCCCCGGCATGTTGGGCACTCCACTGGCGGGCCGCCTGCAGCGCCAGCGCCACGCGGCCGAGCAGGTGGCACAGGGGCTCGCCGCCGCCGGGCGCGTGGTGGGCGAAGTCTGCCGTCCAGGCATCGATGTCGCTTTTGGCGATGGTGTTCCAGGCCCGGCCTTCCCAGGCGCCAAAGTCCATTTCGCGCAGGCGGGCATCAAAAATCAGCATCAAATCGGGCCTCTCCGCGCACAGGGATTGCCCCAGCTGCTCACATCTTTGTAGCGTTGAGCAAAAAATGCCCGCTGTTCGGGGCAGGGCGGCGGCCAGGCGCCGCGCGGCGGCCTGCGTGGCGGCCGGGTCGGCGGGCACGTCCAGCGCGCCATAGCAGGTGCCTGGAGCCACCTGGGGGGCGGCATGGCGCACCAGCCACAGGCGGGCCCCCTGTGGGTGGGGTGTCATGCCCAGCGCAGGGCGAGCGCTGCGCCCAGGTAGAAGCCGATTTCGCTGACTTGCTGGGTGGCGCCCAGGCAATCGCCGGTAAAGCCTTGCAGGCGCCGCGCGAACCAGCGTGCCATCCACGCGGCGGCGGCTGCGCTCAGGGCTGCGGATGCTATGAGAAAAATAGCTGATTGGGCATGCCAGACCAGCGCAAGCGGCACAAAACACCACACAACAGCCGTGGCCAAGGCGCCGCCCGAGATCTGGTCGGCCAGCGGTTTGCTTTTGGAGCGCGCTGTGTCGCCCACGTGCGGCAGGCTGCGCACGATGAACAGCGGCCACAGCCGCGACAGCACATGCGCGCCGACCAGGGCCGATAACGCGACTGCCAGGCTGTGTGCCCCCAGCAGTGCCAGCAGCGCCAGTTTGGACAGCAGGGCCAGCACCAGCGCCATGGCGCCGAAGGCGCCGATGCGCGAGTCCTTCATGATGTCGAGCGCACGTTCGCGCTGCGCGCTGCCGCCCAGGCCGTCGGCCACGTCGGCCAGCCCGTCTTCATGAAAACCGCCCGTCATGAGCACGGTGGCCACGGTGCTGAGCACCGCGGCCACCGCCGGGGCAAAGGGGTTGGGGGCCAGCGCCCAGTGCAGGCCGCCATACACGCCCGTCGCCAGCAGGGCTGCGAGCCAGCCGATGCCGGGGAAATGCGCGGCACTGGCGCGCAGCATGGCGGGGCTGTAGCCCACCCAGTCCGCCAGCCGCCCGGTGACCGGGATGCGGGTGAAGAACTGCACGGCCAGCAGGTAGTGGCGCAGGGCTTGCATGGCGTGCGGTGGGGTGTGTTTGGGTTTGCTTCTGTTTTGATAGCTATCAACGACCTTGTATCAGGCGGTGACGGCCATTTTGAGCATTATTTGGAGCGCAGGAACAGCCGGTAGGCCGGGTTCAGTGTCTCTTCCACGTAGGGGTAGCCCAGCGTGGCCAGGAAGGCGTCGAAGGTGGCGGTGTCTTCGGGCGGCACCTGCATGCCCACCAGGATGCGGCCGTAGTCCGCGCCCTGGTTGCGGTAGTGGAAGAGGCTGATGTTCCAGGTCGGCTGCATCAGGCTCAGGAACTTGAGCAACGCGCCGGGGCGCTCGGGGAAGGTGAAGCGCATCAGCCGCTCGTCCTGCGCCAGCGCCGAGTGCCCGCCCACGAGGTGGCGCAGATGTTCCTTGGCCAGTTCGTCGTGGGTCAGGTCCAGCGCCTCGAAGCCGTGGCGGCCGAAGTTCTTGGCGATCTTTTCCGATTCGCCCTTGCCATTGGTGGTGATGCCCACAAACACATGCGCCTGGGCGGCGTCGCTGATGCGGTAGTTGAACTCGGTCACGTTGCGCGGGCCGCCGGGCAGGGCGCCCACGGCTTCGCAGAAGCGGCGGAAGCTGCCGCGCTCTTCAGGGATGGTGATGGCGAACAGGGCTTCGCGCTCTTCGCCCACCTCGGCGCGCTCGGCCACGAAGCGCAGCCGGTCGAAGTTCATGTTGGCGCCGCACAAAATGGCGGCGTAGGTCTCGCCTTCGGTGTGGTGCGTGTCCACATACTGCTTGATGGCGGCCACGGCCAGTGCGCCTGCGGGCTCGACGATGCTGCGCGTGTCCACAAACACGTCCTTGATGGCAGCGCAGACGGCATCGGTGTCTACGGTGATGAATTCGTCGACCAGGCCGGAAGCGATGCGGAAGGTTTCTTCGCCCACCAGCTTGACGGCGGTGCCGTCCGAGAACAGGCCCACATCGGGCAGGGTGACACGCTCGTGTGCATTGACGGACTGGATCATCGCGTCCGAGTCGTTCATTTGCACGCCAATGATCTTGACTTCGGGCCGCACGGCCTTGATGTAATTGGCCACGCCGCTGACCAGCCCGCCGCCGCCAATCGCCACGAATACCGCATTGAGCTGGTTGCTGCCCAGGCTTTGCAGTTGCCGCAGGATTTCCATGGCAATCGTGCCTTGTCCGGCAATCACGTCGGGGTCGTCGAAGGGGTGTACGAAGGTCAGGCCCTGCTCCTTTTCGAGCTTGAGCGAGTGGCCGTAAGCGTCCGAGTAGCTGTCGCCAAACAGCACCACTTCGCCACCCAGGCCCTTCACCGCGTCAATCTTGAGCTGCGGGGTGGTGGTGGGCATCACGATCACGGCACGCACGCCCAGTCGCTTGGCGCTCATGGCCACACCTTGCGCGTGGTTGCCGGCCGAAGCGCAGATCACGCCGCGTTCCAACTGCGCAGGCGTCAGGTGCGCCATCTTGTTGTACGCCCCCCGCAGCTTGAAGCTGAAGACAGGCTGCTGGTCTTCACGCTTCAAGAGCACGCGGTTCTTCAGGCGCTGGCTCAGGTTTTTGGCAGGCTCCAGGGGGGACTCCACGGCCACGTCGTACACACGGGCGGTGAGGATTTTTTTCAGGTAATCGGCGGGGGTGAGTGGCTTTGTCATAGGGCGATAGGATCACCCGCCCTGCAGAGCAGGCGGGGCACACATCATAGTGGGGGCGGTTGGCGCCTGTTTTTTAAGCAGTCTCTGCGGTGCTGGCCGGGGTGACGCTGGGTTCATTGCGCCAAAATCCGGGGCAAAAAAAAAGCCCCAGGCCGTGAGGCTTGGGGCTGAATCCATCCTTTGAGGAGATGGAGGAGACAATCGGAGCGAGCAAACCAGCGTTTGTACTGATTGCTTTTGGTTGCTTGTTTGAACAACCGCGCATGGGTGGATTGTATCCTCATGCTTGTTGCGATGCAGCAAAAATTCGCAGCCGTTTTGGACGGCTTGGTAAAACCGTAAGAAAAAAACCACGCATGGGTCCTGCTCCCATGCGATCCCCAGGAGAAAAACACATGGAATGCACAGTCAGTTGGACGGCCGCGGCCGGTACCCGGTCCGGAATGGGCTTTGTCGCAGAAACCGGGAGCGGCCACGTTTTGGTCATGGATGGTGCGCCTGACGCGGCCAACCCCGCCAATGGAGGCCAAAACCTGGCCCCCAGGCCGATGGAAACCGTGCTGGCTGGCACCGGCGGTTGCACGGCTTATGACGTGGTGCTGATCCTCAAGCGGGGGCGCCACGATGTGCGGGGCTGCAGCGTCAAGTTGACTTCCGAGCGGGCCGACACAGACCCCAAGGTGTTCACCAAGATCCACATGCAGTTCACGGTGATGGGGCGTGGCATTCCTGCGGCGGCAGTGGAACGTGCCATTGCGATGAGCCACGAAAAATACTGTTCCGCCAGCATCATGCTGGGCAAAACGGCCGAGATCACCACCGGTTTTGACCTGGTAGAGGCCTGAGGTGGCTGCAGGAGGGGCGTCTCCTGGCGCGCCCCTCAGATGCGGTGCGCTGTGGTTGTCATCACCTTGGCTGCAAAACGCATCAAGCCCTGAGCCGCTTTGGGCAGGGGCAAGGCGCCGCGGTATGCGGCCTCCTCGGCATGCCGTTCCTCGTCCTGTTTCATGCGTTCAACCACTGCGCGGGAGGCGGCATCTTCCTCTGGCAGCCTGGAAAGGTGGCTTTGCAGGTGTTCTGCCACCTGGCGTTCCGTTTCCACCACAAAACCCAGGCTGGCCCGGTCACTCACCTTGGCGGCGACAAAGCCCAGCGCAAATGCCCCTGAAAACCAGAGGGGGTTGAGCAAACTGGGGCGGGCGCCCAGCGCTTGCAGTCGCTCGTGGGTCCAGGCCAGGTGGTCTGTTTCTTCTCGGGCTGCCTGAAGCAAATGCTGTCTCAAATGCTCGTCTTTGGTGGCCAGGGCCTGCGCGCTGTACAGCGCCTGGGCGCAAACTTCACCCACATGGTTCACCCGCATCAAAGCTCCCGCCAGTTTTTTCTGCTCGTCGTTCAACGCGGCTTCGTTCACCCCCTGGGCTGGTGACTTCTCATGCGCATGAGGCTGGGCGAACAAGGTGCGCAGGGCATTGTCGAGACTGGAAAGTAGGCGGTCCATGCTTCAAAGGTGTTTTGACGTATCAATTTCACAAAGATACAAAAATCATGCCGCCCAGATCCTTCTTTGTAAGGAAATGCTGCGAATTGATGACTCTGGTGGATGTTGCATCACTGCAACGATTTTCTCTGTTCCGGCCGATTGTGGGTGAATTCCTTTGCGAAACCCGGCGGGCTCTGGTGCAATAGGAGCAACTTCCCCACCAGGAGGTTGGCCCGGGGAACCGGCGGGACTGTGCAGGTGCTTTCACCATAGACCCCCCGTACCGGCGCCCTATGTTTAACCTTGGAGTAACTCGCAATGAAAAAATCCCTGATTGCCCTGGCTGTGCTGGCTGCTTCCGGCGCCGCAATGGCCCAATCTTCCGTGACCCTGTTTGGTATTGTTGATACCAACGTCAGCTACCTCGACGGCGTTTCCAACGCTGCTGGCACCAACACTGACAGCAAGTATGGCATTGGCACCAGCGGCAACGCTACCAGCCGTCTGGGCTTCCGTGGCGTGGAAGACCTGGGTGGCGGCCTGAAGGCTGGTTTCCACCTGGAAGGCGAAATCTTCGGTGACGACGGCAATGCTTCTGGCTTCAATTTCAAGCGTCGTTCCACGGTCAGCCTGGCTGGTGGTTTCGGTGAAGTGCGTCTGGGTCGCGACCAGGTGCCTTCCTACACCAAGTTCATCTCGTACGACGTCTTCGGCCAGGTTGGCATTGGCCAATTCATGGGCTGGAGCAACTGGAATGGCAACAACCAAACCACGGCTAACAACAACAACGATGCCAACGGCATCCGTTCGAGCAACATGATCAGCTACTACACCCCTAACTTCAGCGGCTTCACTGCCGGTCTGGGTTATGGCTTCGACGAAAAGGCTGACACGACGAACTCGAAGAAGGGTCGTTACGTTGGTGGTTATGTTGCCTATGACAACGGCCCTTTGAGTGTTGCCCTGTCTTATGACGAGAGCAGCGCCCTGGTCCTTACCTCCCCTGCTGCCACTGGTGCTGACCGCAATCGTCTGACCTTGGGCGGTTCGTACAACCTGAACGTTGTCAAGCTGAACGCCATCCTGCAGCAGACCAAGGATGATGTCCCTGGCGGTTCCGAGCGCAAGGTTAACGCCTACATGTTGGGCGCATCCGCTCCTGTGGGCGCTGGCGAAGTCAAGCTGCAATACGCTCTGTACGACCAGAAGGCCATCGACTCCAAGGCCCACCAGATCAGCCTGGGTTATGTCCACAACCTGTCCAAGCGCACCGCTGTGTACGGCACCGTGGCATACATGAACAACAAGGATGCCTCGAAACTGAATCTGTCTGCCAAGGGCCTGGGTACCATTGATGCCCGCGCTGGCGACAGCCAGACCGGCTACCAAGTCGGTATCCGTCACGCCTTCTGATGACTTGCTGGCCTTGTGCCAGCATTCACAGACGTGACCCAAGCCACCCGTCGAAAGACGGGTGGCTTTTTTCATGGGTGTTTATTTTCTTTACGGATGCTTTGTTTCGGCACTTTGTGGGAGGTGGATATGGCCTTGAAGCCTGGCGTTGCAGAAGTGGGTGGATGAGGGTCACGCATCCACTTTTGCAGAAGAGGGGTTCTGCGTGAATCTTTTATAAGTGAACGGTCGTTCTATTAGGGAAACCCTGTGTAGGGATTGAGCAACAAAGGGGTCCTGACGGGGAGGGTGCTTACTAAACTGCCCCTAGCCACTTCAACCTCAGAAAGAGATGGGATCCATGAAAAAAGTCGCTGCTAAGAAATTCTTTGCTCTGGGAGCTATTGCTCTCGCTTCTGGTTCTGCATTTGCACAAGCCAGCACCAGCACCAGTTCGGTGCAGCTTTACGGTATCGTTGATGTGGCTTATCGCCATACCAATAACCAATAACGAAGGCGCCGGTAAAGATGGTCTGTCGAAGATGATTGGTGGCGGCATGTCGCAAAGCCGCTGGGGTATCAACGTGGACGAAGATCTGGGCGGTGGCTCCAAGGCTCTGGTTGTTTTGGAAAATCGTGTCGATGCAGATACCGGCAATGTTTCCACTCCCTTCTTTCAGTTGTCCTATGTGGGGTTGCAGGGCCCTTACGGTCGCTTGACCGCAGGCCGTCAATGGAACGTCCTGTTCGACGTCGTGAGCAGTACCTACGCTTCGTTCCCCTATTCGCCGTATATGGAAGCCTACAAGCCTGAGTTGGGCATGGCCACGGGAGCGCGCACCAGCAACATGCTGAAGTACACCTTCGCAACGCCGGACCGCAGCTTCGTGGGTTCGCTGCAATATTCGTTTGACGAAAATAACGACACCAAGGCTCTGGAAGCGCAGCTGCCGACTTTTACTACGCAGCAGCAGCTGAACCAAGCAGTCGGTTCATATGTGGGCAGCACGCTGGGTGGCGGCGCCTGGCAGACAGCTGGCGGCTATCTGCGCTACGCTGCCAACGGCTTCGCATTGGGTGGCGGCTTCATGCGCACGACGCTGCCTGGCGGCACCGATGTTGATGCCTGGACCCTGGGCGGTTCGTATCGCACCGGCCCCTGGTACTTCAACACCGGCTACGGCCTGAACAAGGCGAAATACGCGGCGGTGACCAGCCCGGTCCAGGGTTTCCGTAACGTTGTAGACCGAGCACTCCTGGGCCAATTCTGGGCGGGTCAGACCAACGGCGGCTTCCAGCCGGGTGATGCCGACAAGCGCCAACTGTTCAAGGTGGGCGTTGGCTACCAGCTGACGCCTCAACTGAACCTGGGTGCGCATTACTTCCGCGGCAAGCAATCAGGCTCGGTCAACGGCACGTCTAATGGCAACGTCAACTTCTACGTCGCCGTGGCGGACTATGCATTCAGCAAGCGCACCGACGCCTACTTTGGCGTAGACCACACCAGCATCAGCGGGGGCGGCGCGCTTGTGCTTGACGCAGTGAGCGGCGCTCGCAGCCGTACCGGTATCACCGCTGGTATTCGTCACCGCTTCTAATCACTGGTGGGGGAAAAGCGCCGCTCTGGCAACAGAGTGGCGTGGGTTTCCAAGGGAAAACCGGGTCGACAGCTAGCGATAGTGATCCGGTTTTTTTCTTTTTTGGAAAAATCCGAATCTCGCGGGCGGCACAAAAAAAAACCAAGAATTCGCCCCCCAACCCGAATGGGCGCGGGACGAGGCATTTTTCAGGTGCCTGCAGCGGCGGGATGGCTGGCACTGTTCCTGCATGCAGGGAGTGAAGGACCTGTCATTTTCGGCAGTGCGTGCTCGAAAACCATCGTTCGTTGCCAGAAACTTCCCTGTTAGCATGGTCCATCATTCTTCGCTTTTCTGATGCTTGCTTTTATCTTGCGCCGCCTCATTCAGGCCGTGATTGTCATGGTCACGGTGGCTTTCATCGCTTTCATGCTGTTCCAGTATGTGGGCGATCCCGTGGTGTTCTTGCTGGGGCAGGACGCCACCCCTGAGCAAATTCGTGAATTGCGCGCACAACTGGGGCTGGATCAGCCCTTCATCGTGCAGTTCTGGCACTTCTTGGTCAATGCGGCGCAGGGCGAGTTTGGCCTGAGTCTGCGTCAGGGGGCGAAGGTGTCGCGCCTGATTGCAGAACGCTTCCCCGCTACCCTGGAGCTGGCTCTGGTAGCCGCGTTCCTCGCCCTGATTGTGGGCGTTCCGATGGGCGTGTATGCGGCGCTGAAGCGCGGCACGTTCACCAGCCAGGCGTTCATGACCTTGTCGCTGCTGGGTGTGTCGCTGCCCACCTTTTTGATCGGCATTCTGCTCATTTTGGTGTTTGCCGTAGTGCTGGGCTGGTTCCCCAGCTTTGGACGGGGCGAGGTGGTGCATATCGGGTGGTGGACTTCGGGGCTGCTCACGGCCAAGGGCTGGCACCACATCACGCTGCCAGCCATCACGCTGGCCATTTTCCAGCTCACGCTGATCATGCGTCTGGTGCGTGCTGAAATGCTGGAAGTGCTGCGCACGGACTACATCAAGTTTGCCCGCGCCCGTGGTTTGTCCAACCGGGCCATCCACTTTGGTCACGCCCTCAAGAACACGCTCGTTCCGGTGCTCACGATCACGGGTCTGCAGCTGGGTGGTCTGATCGCATTCGCCATCATCACCGAGACGGTGTTCCAGTGGCCCGGCATGGGCTTGCTGTTCATCCAGGCGGTGACGTTCGCTGACATCCCCGTGATGGCCGCCTACCTGTGCCTGATTGCCTTGATCTTCGTGGTCATCAATCTGGTGGTGGACTTGCTGTACTTCGTGGTCGACCCGCGCCTGCGCGTGGGCAAGGCCGGGGGCCACTGATGCAAGGCTCTCGCCTGAAAGCGGGCGGGCGGGCGTTTGCCCACATCGCCCAGTTTCATCCTGAGCTGACTGCATTGCGCCGCGACCTGCACGCGCACCCTGAACTGGGTTTTGAAGAGGTTTACACCGGCAAGCGGGTGGTAGAGGCGCTCAAGGTCTGCGGTGTGGATGAGATCCACCAAGGCATCGGCCGCACAGGCATCGTGGCGGTGATTCGTGGGCGCAGCGTGGCCAGCGGCGCCATGGTGGGCCTGCGGGCTGACATGGATGCGCTTCCGCTGACGGAGCACAACGACTTTTCCTGGAAGTCTTGCAAGCCCGGACTGATGCACGGTTGCGGCCATGACGGGCACACGGCCATGCTGGTGGGAGCTGCGCGTTACCTCGCGCAAACGCGTAACTTCGACGGCACGGCCGTGCTGGTATTCCAGCCGGGCGAGGAAGGCTTTGCCGGTGCGCGGGTAATGATGGAAGACGGATTGTTTGACCGCTTTCCGGTGCAGTCTATCTACGCCATGCACAACTGGCCCGCCATGAAGCCGGGCACGATTGGCATCAACCCGGGCCCCATGATGGCCGCGGCAGACCGCATCACCATCGAGATCACAGGCCGTGGCGGCCATGGCGCACACGCCTACCAGACGGTGGACGTGGTGCTGGTGGCAGCCCACATCATCACGGCGGCGCAGAGCATCGTCTCGCGCAACGTGCGCCCGATTGAGAGCGCAGTCATCAGCCTGTGCGCGATGAAGGCTGGCGAGTTGGGCGCGTTCAGTGTGCTGCCCGGGTCGGCCACGCTGGTGGGCACCGTGCGCACGTTCGATCCCCTCGTGCAGGAGATGGTGGAGAACCGCCTCAAGGAACTGTGCAACGCCATTGCCCTGGGCTTTGGTGCCACCGCCACGGTGCATTACGAGCGCATTTACCCTGCCACCATCAACACCGAAAGTGAAGCGCTGTTTGCTGGCGATGTGGCTGAATCTCTGGTGGGGGCGGACCATGTGGTGCGCGACCTGGAGCCCAGCATGGGCGCAGAGGACTTCTCTTTCATGCTGCAGACCAAGCCTGGCGCCTACCTGCGCATAGGGCAGGGCACCGGCTCCAGCGGCAGTGCGTTGCACAACAGCCGCTACGACTTCAATGACGACATCCTGCCGTTGGGCTCGGCCTTGCATGCGAGCCTGATCGAGCAGGCCATGCCGCTGCCCACGCCTTGACGCAACCCGTTTGACGATGATGGGCACACCCGCAATTCCCCACCCCTCCCAGGAGAACCGCATGAAGATCGAACGGAAAATGGCCGCGACAGCATTGTTTGTTGCCCTGTCTGCAGTCGGCGTTGTAGCCAGCGCGCAGACCGTGCGCATCGCCAACCAGGGTGACGCCTTGTCGATGGACCCGCACTCGCTCAACGAGACCTTGCAGCTGAGCGTGACGGGCAACGTCTACGAACCCCTGGTGGGCCGCAACAAGGACCTGAGCCTCACCCCCATGCTGGCTACCAGCTGGAAGCAGACATCGCCCACGGTGTGGCGCTTTGAGCTGCGCAAGGGCGTGCAATTCCACGACGGCACTCCCTTCACCGCCGATGACGTGGTGTTCAGCCTGGCCCGCACCCAGGTCGAAGGCTCGGACATGAAGAGCTACACCAACGACTTCAAGGAAGTGCGCAAGATCGACAGCCATACGGTCGAGATTGAAACCAAGACGCCTTTCCCCATCCTGCCCGACGTGCTCTCGCTCGTGTACATGATGAGCAAGAAGTGGTGCGAGACCAACCAGGCCACCGTGCCTGTGGACCGCCGCAAGGGGGTGGAGAACACGGCATCGTTCAAGGCCAATGGCACTGGGCCCTTCCGGGTGCGCGAGCGCCAGCCCAACGTGCGCACCGTGTTCACGCGCAACGGCTCTTACTGGGGCAAGATCGAAGGCAATGTGACCGAGGTGGTGTTCACCCCCATCGGCAACGATGCCACCCGCGTGGCGGCCTTGCTGTCTGGCGAAGTGGACGTGATGGAGCCCGTGCCCGTTCAGGACATTGACCGCGTCAACAGCAGCGCCAACACCCGCGCCATCACCGGCCCCGAGCTGCGCACCATCTTCCTGGGCATGGACCAAAAGCGCGATGAGCTGCTGTATTCCAACGTCAAGGGCAAGAACCCCTTCAAGGACAAGCGCGTGCGCCAGGCCTTCTACCAGGCCATCGACATTGAAGGCATCAAGAAGACCGTGATGCGCGGTGCTTCCAACCCCTCCGCGCAACTGGTGGGCCCCGGCATCAACGGCTTCCAGCCCGAGATGAAGCGACTGCCCTACGACGTGGAAGCCGCCAAGAAGCTGATGGCTGAGGCCGGTTACCCTAACGGCTTTGAAGTGTCGATGAACTGCCCCAACGACCGTTACGTGAACGACGGGCGCATCTGCCAGACGGTGGCGGCCAATCTCTCGCGCATCAATGTCAAGATCAATCTGCAGGCCGAAACCAAGGGCACCTACTTCCCCAAGGTGCTGCGCCGCGACACCAGCTTCTACATGCTGGGCTGGACCCCCGCCACCTATGACTCGCACAACGCCCTGAATGCGCTGGTGCGCTGCGTGGACGACAAGGGCGCCGGCCAGTTCAACCTGGGCTCGTACTGCAACCCCAAGGTGGACGAGCTGACCCTCAAGATCCAGTCCGAGACCGACAAGGCCAAGCGCAACGCCATGATCAAGGAAGCGTTTGACCTGCATGCTGCCGACGTGGGTCACATCCCTCTGCACCAGCAGGCCCTGGCCTGGGGCGTGAACAAGAACGTCAAGCTGGTGCAGCTGGCCGACAACTTCATGCCCTTCAAGTGGATGAGCATCAACAAGTAAGTCCGTCCGCACAAAGATCGAAGAGAAGAAAAGAGAGAACAACCGGTTCTCTTGAAAGTTCGCACCACCGCCCGGCCGCTACCCGGGCCGGGCGGCGGTGTTTGTTTACTGGTTCCCACAATGAAAACAACCCTTGCCCGCTGGCTTGACAGCGATGTCGGCTACAGCTTTCGCACATCGCCCATGGCGATGGTCGCTGCCGCGATTGCGCTGATCTGTGTGTTCTGTTCGGTGTTTGCCGGATGGGTCGCACCCCACAACCCCTTTGACCTGGCCACGCTGGAGCTGAGCGACGCCCGCTTGCCCCCCGCCTGGAGCGCCGAAGGCTCCATGAAGTACCCCCTGGGCACCGACGACCAGGGCCGCGACATCCTGTCCGCGCTGATCTATGGTGCCCGCATCTCGCTTGTCGTGGGCCTGGCCTCCGTGGTGCTGTCGGTGCTGGTGGGCGTGGCTTTTGGCCTGCTGGCAGGCTTCAAGGGCGGCTGGATCGATGCCGTGCTCATGCGCCTGTGCGACGTGATGCTGTCCTTCCCCGCCATCCTGGTGGCCCTGCTGATCGCCGGCGTGGGCCGCGCGCTGTTTCCCAACGCGCACGAATCCCTGGCCTTTGGTGTGCTGATCATCTCCATCTCGCTCACCGGCTGGGTGCAGTACGCGCGCACGGTGCGCGGCTCCACGCTGGTGGAGCGCAACAAGGAATACGTGCAGGCCGCGCGCGTGACCGGTGTGGCGCCGCTGCGCATCATG
>CAYXSL010000080.1:0-19228 GCA_964466605.1 uncultured Verminephrobacter sp. | reverse complement strand
GGCGCGGGCGGCCCCCACGCCGCCTTCATGGCCTGCCGCGACGAATTCAAGCGCAGCCTGCCTGGCCGTTTGGTCGGCGTGAGCGTGGACGTGCATGGCAAGCCCGCCTACCGCCTGGCGCTGCAAACGCGCGAGCAGCACATCCGCCGCGAGAAAGCCACGTCCAACATCTGCACAGCCCAGGTGCTGCCCGCCGTGGTGGCCAGCATGTACGCCGTGTACCACGGCCCCGAAGGCCTGGCGCGCATCGCCCAGCGCGTGGCCAGCTACACTGCCATCCTGGCCCGAGGCCTTCAGCAATTGGGCGCGCCGGTGCGTGAGCAAGCCACGTTCGACACGCTGGTGCTGAAAACCGACGGCGCTACCAAATCCATAGCTGCAAAGGCAATACAGTCAGGCGCAAACCTGCGAATTTACTTTGAAAGCTACCTGTGCATCTCGCTGGACGAGACCACCACACGCGCCGACATCGAGCTGCTGTGGAAGGTCTTCGCCCAGGACGGCCAGGCGCTGCCCACCTTCGACGCTTTCGAGAAGGGCATCGAACCACTGATCCCCGCCGCGCTGCGCCGCACCAGCCGCTACCTCACGCACCCGGTGTTCAACACCCACCACTCCGAAACCGGCATGCTGCGCTACATCCGCCAGCTGTCCGATAAGGACCTGGCGCTGGACCGCAGCATGATCCCGCTGGGCAGCTGCACCATGAAGCTCAACGCCACCAGCGAGATGATCCCCATCACCTGGCCCGAGTTTGCCAACATGCACCCGTTTGCCCCCGCTGAGCAGCAGCAGGGCTACAAGGCGCTGGACGAACAACTGCGCGCCTGGCTGTGCGAGGCCACGGGCTATGCGGGCATCAGCCTGCAACCCAATGCGGGCAGCCAGGGTGAATACGCCGGGCTGCTGGCCATCAAGGGCTACCACGAGTCGCGTGGCGAAGGCCACCGCAACATCTGCCTGATCCCCAGCAGCGCACACGGCACCAACCCCGCCAGCGCCCAGATGGTGGGCATGCAGGTGGTGGTGACGGCCTGCGACGCCAACGGCAACGTGGACCTGGCCGACCTGCAAGCCAAGTGTGAGCAGCACAGCGGCAACGTTGCCTGCGTGATGATCACCTACCCCAGCACACACGGCGTGTTCGAGACCAGCGTGAAGGAACTCTGCGCCCTGGTGCACAGCCACGGCGGCCGCGTGTACGTGGACGGTGCCAACATGAACGCGCTGGTGGGCGTGGCCGCCCCCGGCGAGTTCGGCGGCGACGTGAGCCACCTGAACCTGCACAAGACCTTCTGCATCCCCCACGGCGGTGGCGGCCCCGGCGTCGGCCCCGTGTGTGTGGTGGAAGACCTCGTGCCCTTCCTGCCCGGCCTGCCGGGCCAGGGCGACCAGCCCAAGAACCCTGCTCACGGCAAGGTCGGCCCCGTGAGCGCCGCGCCCCTGGGCAATGCCGCCGTGCTGCCCATCAGCTGGATGTACATCCGCATGATGGGGGCGGACGGCCTGCAGGCCGCCACCGAGACGGCCATCCTCTCGGCCAACTACATCAGCGCGCGCCTCAAGGACCACTACCCCACGCTGTACGCCAGCGCCAACGGCCATGTGGCGCACGAGTGCATCCTGGACCTGCGCGGCCTGAAGGACACCAGCGGCGTGATGGCCGAGGACGTGGCCAAGCGCCTCATCGACTACGGCTTCCACGCGCCCACGCTGAGCTTCCCCGTGCCCAACACGCTGATGGTGGAGCCCACGGAGAGCGAGACGCTGTTCGAGATCGACCGCTTCATCGACGCGATGATCGCCATCCGCGAAGAGATCCGCCAGATCGAGAGCGGCGCCGTCCCGCAGGACAACAACCCGCTCAAGAACGCGCCGCACACGGCCGAGAACCTGCTCGGCGGCGAGTGGACCCGCCCTTACACCCGCGAAGCCGCCGCCTACCCTGTGGCTGCGCTGCGCCAGGCCAAGTACTGGTCGCCCGTGGGCCGTGTGGACAACGTCTGGGGCGACCGCAACCTGAGCTGCAGCTGCATCCCGGTGTCCGACTACGCCTGACGGAACGCCGTCTTCAGTGGACAAGACCTCCGCGCGGGCCCCGGCCTGTGCGGAGGTTTTTTCCATGGGGCCGACATGTCTGCCTGCAGCAGCCGGAACGCGCATAAGATCGCGGCCTTACCCGACTTCCATCACGGAGACCCCTTTGCGAAACATTCTGTGTGTGCTGCTGGCAAGCGTTGTGATTGCCCCTGCCGCCCTGGCCCAGTCCAAACCCGTGACCACCGCCAGCGGCCTGGTCTATGAATCTCTCAAGGAAGGCACGGGCGACTCGCCCAAGGCCACCGACACTGTGAAGGTGCACTACAAGGGCATGTTCCTGGACGGCAAGGAGTTCGACAGCTCCTACAAGCGCGGCGAGCCCACCTCGTTTCCGCTCAATGGCGTGATCCCCTGCTGGACCGAAGGCGTGCAGCGCATGAAGCCGGGCGGCAAGGCCAAGCTGACCTGCCCACCCGCCATCGCCTACGGCGCCCGGGGTGCGGGTGGCGTGATCCCGCCCAACGCCACGCTGAACTTCGAAGTCGAACTGATTTCCGTCGGCCGCTGAAATGAAATCCCCCCTGAGTCGCCTGCGGCGCCTTCACCCCAGGGGGACGCAGCCCTCGCTGCGGGGCGGCCCTTGCTCGGCGGCCCTGGCTTGAGGAGCGGCCCTTGCGTCGTTCAGTGGGAGCACAAGATGCATCTTGGAGTCATTCGTGCTTCTGAAGGTCGGTGACCTCGCACGGCGCACCGGTCTCACGGTGCGCACGCTGCACCATTACGACGAGATCGGCCTGCTCACGCCCTCGGGCCGCTCGGAGGCAGGCTATCGGCTGTACAGCCAGGCCGACGTGCAGCGCCTGCATGGCATTCAGACCATGCGCCAGATGGGCCTGGCGCTCAGCGACATCAGCGACTTGCTGGCGGGCGACGGCGTGGCGCCCGAGCGCATCATCGGCCAGCAGATCCGCGCGCTGGACCAGCAGATTGCGCAGGCCAGCGAATTGCGCGGCCGCCTGACCATGCTGCGCGACGGCCTCATGGCGGGCGCCGAGCCCAACATGGGCAACTGGCTGGAGGCGCTGGCGCTGATGACGACCTACGGCAAGTATTTCAGCTCGGCCGAACTCAAGCAGATCTTCACCAACTGGAGCCTCATCGAGGCAGACTGGCTGGTGGTCAAGGACCTGGTGCGCAGCGCCATGGACCGGCAACTGCCACCCGATGCCGCCGAAGTCCAGGCCCTGGCCTACCGCTGGATGGCACTCATGCTGCACTGGATGGGTGGTGACCTGGATCTGCTGGAGCGCTGGGGCCACATGTTCCGCACCGAGCCCACCACCCAAGGCCGCCACCACGCGCCGCCGGGCGAGATGATCGAATACGTTGAAGTCGCCATCAAGCTGCGCATGGCGCTGCTGGAGAAATACCTCACCCGCGACGACCTGCGCGCGCTGGGCCATGTGCCCCACACCCACTGGGCGGCGCTGGAGGCCGATGTGCAGCAGCTTCTGGCCAGTGGGCGGCCCCCACACCACCCGGACGCCATCGCTGCTGCGCTGCGCTGGAACGCGCTGTTCGATCAGCTGACCGGCCACCGCCCCGCACTGCGCCAGAAGCTGCTCACGGCCTCGGCCAACGAGCCGTTGCTGCAGGCCGGATCGCCCCTGAGCACCCCGGTGCGGGCCTACCTGCATGCGGCACTGGCCCACGCTGCCTCTGCGTCTCAGCCCCTGCCACTGCAGCACTGAAAAAACTGCTTGACCCTCACGTTACGTGAGGGACCATAGTTGGTCTGCATGAACGGACCAACCCATGACTCTCCCTGAGCCTCCGGCAACTGCCTCCACACGCCTGTACGCACTGGACAACCTGCGCGCCGCCATGATGTGGCTGGGCATCGTGCTGCATGTGGCCGTGATCCACATGAGCGGGCCGCCCTTGCTGCCCTGGCGCGACAACCAGACCACGCCTGTGGCCGATCTGCTGGTGGCTTTCATTCACGCCTTTCGCATGCCGGTGTTCTTCATCCTGGCGGGCTTCTTTGTGGCGCTGCTGATGGAGCAACGCGGGCCCCGCGCCCTGGTGCGGCACCGGCTGCGCCGCCTGGCGCTGCCGTTCGCCGTGTTCTGGCCGCCCCTTTATCTACTGTGCGCCGTGTTTGCGCTGGCGTTCCTGCACCGCATGGCCTACGGCACCTGGGGGCTGGACCCGACGCTCAGGCCACGCATGCCGGGGGTGCCCGACGGCCCCACCACCCTGCACCTGTGGTTTCTGTGGCTGCTGCTGTGGCTGAGCCTGCTGACCCCACTGGTGCAGGCGCTGCTGCAACGCACCGCCCCCACCGCAGGGGCCACGCTGGGGCGGTGGTTCGCCACGCTCGGGCGCACGCCCTGGGGCATCGCCCTGCTGGCTGCCGCCTTGGCCGCCTTGGCCGCCGTGGGTGCGCAGTACGGCGACGGGCTGGTGCACCCCACGGGCTCTTTTCTTCCCCCCTGGACCGAATGGGTGCACAACGGCCTGTTCTACGGCTTCGGGCTGGCGTTGTACCAGCACCGGCAAGCCCTGCTGGAGCACTACACCCGGCGCTGGCGGTGGTACGCCATCGCGGGGCTGGTGCTTTTCCTGGCCTCGGGCCTGGCGCTGCGGCAAGCGCCCGTCGGCACCCACGAACTGCCACTGGCGCTGCGCCTGGCTTTCGCCTTTGCCTACAACGCCACGGCCTGGTGCTGGAGCTTTGCGCTCATCGGGCTGTTTTCAGCGCACCTGCGCCATCCCAGCCCCGCACTCGGCTACCTGGCCGACAGCTCGTACTGGGTCTACATGATGCACATGCCCCTGACCATTGGTTTTGGCGCACTCATGTTCGGCTTGCCATGGTCCGCCGGGGCCAAGATTGTGCTCAACATCGCGGCCACCACCGTGCTCTGCCTGGCCAGCTACCACCTGCTGGTGCGCTTTGGCGCCCTTGGCAATCTTCTCAACGGCAAGCGCCACGCCCGCGTGCGCGAGCCACAAACTCCCACTCCCCATGCCTCCTGACGCTGACACCCGCGCAGCCCTGCTGCGCAACCCCAATTTCCGCTGGATGACCGGCGGTGCCCTGCTCTCCATGCTGGGCGACCAGTTCACCCTCATTGCCCTGCCCTGGCTGGTGCTGCAGATGACCGGCGACACCCTGGTGCTGGGCACCGTGCTGGCCCTGGTCAGTGTGCCGCGTGCGCTGTTCATCCTCATCGGCGGTGCGCTGGTAGACCGGCATTCGCCCAAGCAGGTGCTGATGATCACGAAGTACATCAACCTGGTGCTGCTGGCCGTGCTGGCGGGGCTGGTGTTTGTTGGTGCGCTCACGCTGTGGATGGTGTATGCACTGTCACTGGGCATTGGCCTGGCCACGGCCTTCAGCATCCCGGCGGGCACGGCCATGATGCCGCATGTGGTGGCGCGCCATCAGCTGCAGGCCGCCAATGGCATCAGCCTGAGCCTGCGCCAGCTGACGATGTTCCTCGGGCCCTTGCTGGCGGGGCTGTTGATCGCGCTGTTTGGCGCGGGCGAGGCCACCGGGGGAGCAACCGAAACCCCTGCCCATGCCAACGCTTTTGGCATCGGCCTGGCCTTCGCGCTCGACGCGCTGAGTTTTGCGGTATCTGCCTGGACGCTGTCCAAGGTGCAAACCCACACAGGCGACGCAGCCCCTGCAGCAGCTCCGCCGGCCGTGCTGGCCTCGGTGGCCCAGGGCCTGGCGCACTTCTGGCGCGATGGCGAGCTGCGCACCTGCTTTCTCTACTGGAGCGCGGTCGCCCTGTTCATCATGGGCCCCATCCACATCGCCATCCCGGTGCTAGCCAGCAGCACACCCGCGCTGGGCGCCGCCGCCTTCGGCATCATCGTGGGCGCCCATGGGGCGGGCACGTTGCTGGGCATGGTGGTGTCAGGCATGCTGCCCCGTCTGCGCATCGGCAGCCTGGGCATGACCATCCTGGCGTTCGACGCGGTCATCGGCGCACTGTTCGTGCCCATGGGCCTGATCACCGCCGTGTGGCAGGGGGCGCTGCTGATGCTGGTGATCGGTCTCTTGGGCGGTTTCATGCAGGTGAGCGTGTTCACCTGGATCCAGCAGCGCGTGCCCCCGGCGCTGCTGGGCCGGGCGATGAGCCTGTTCATGTTCATCTTCATGGGCCTGGCGCCCATCTCTGCGGCGGTGACGGGCTGGGTGATGAAGAGCATCACACTGCCTCAGCTGTTTGCTGCCAGCGGTGGCACGCTGGTGGTGCTGGCGGCGCTGGCCTGGGTGCTGACACCCATGCGCCGCGTCACGGACACGGCGCCTGCCGCGCACTAAACCTCTGCGTGCAAGAAAAAAGCCGGGCAGTTGCCCGGCCTTTTTTTGACTGAAAGCGAGCGACTCAGACTTCGGTCACGAACTGCTCGCGGGGGCGGCGCACCTTCTTCAGGTTCACCAGCCAGTCGCCTTCATCGGCGCGGTAGCCCAGAGGCAGGATCGCCACGCTGCGCAGGCCACGGGCGCGCAGGTTCAGAATTTCGTCCAGCGCATTGGGGTCGAAGCCCTCCATGGGGGTGGAGTCCACTTCTTCAAAGGCTGCGGCGATCAGGGCGGCGCTCATGCCGATGTAGGCCTGGCGTGCCGCGTGCTGGAAGTTCACCTCCGCATCACGCTGGGGGTACATGCCCAGCAGCATCTGGCGGTAGTTTTCCCAGCCTTCGTTCTTGAAGCCGCGCTGCTCATTCGTCAGGTCGAACATCATGTTGATGCGGTCGGCCGTGTAGTTGTCCCAGGCGGCAAACACCAGCAGGTGCGAACCGTCAGTGATCTGGGCCTGGTTCCAGGCGATGGGCTGGATCTTGGCGCGCACGGCGGGGTCGGTCACCACGATGATCTCGAAGGGCTGCAGGCCGCTGGAGGTAGGCGCCAGGCGGGCGGCTTCGAGAATGCGCTCGACCTTGTCCTGCGGCACGGCCTTGGCGGGGTTCATCTTCTTGGCGGCATAGCGCCATTGCAGCTTGTTCAGCAGGGGTTGGGCGGCGGTGGTGTCAACGGGGTTCATGGCAAAGGTTCCTGAAATCAGCGAAAGGGTGGGGCAAAGAAAAAGCGGATGGTTGAACTGTAGGGGCCCGGCTTTCTTTGAGTAAGCCCCGCTGCGGAAAAGGATTGTTCGCAATCGGTCAACAATCGCCCCGATAAATCCATCGCATCCCCGCCCGCTCCCGAAGCCCGCGGGCTGCGGGCGTACACTCGCAGCCATGCGTTCTGGCCCACAGCATGGCGCGGCGTGCGCCCGCCCTTCCCGTTCCATTTCCTGGCCACGCCCGTCCCATGGCTGAACCCGATCTGTCCTACCTGGACCCCGCAGGTCGGCGGCCCGCACCGGCCGAAGAGCACCCCCTTTCGCCTGCCGCTCCCGCCGAGGGCCTGGTGGCCGAGCTGCGCGCCTACCAGGCCGAGCTGGAGAGCCAGAACAAGGTGCTGCGCTACAGCCAGGCCGTGGCCGAAAGCGCCTACGAACGCTTCGAGACCCTGTTTGCCAGCGTGCCCCTGGCCCTCATGGTGGTGGACGAGCATGACATGGTGGTGCAGGCCAACTCGATGGCGCACCGCTCCTTTCAGCCCACCGAACGCGACCGGCCGCTGACTGCCCTGATGCCTTTTGTGTGCCCGCAAGACGCGCAGCGTGTGCGCGAGGCCTTTGCCCAGGCACAGGAGCGGCGCCACAGCGAGGCCAAGGAGGTGGTGTTTCTCATCAGCGACACCCACCGCATCACGGGCGACCTGCACATCGCGCACATCGAGGCGCCCCAGACCAGCGGCCCGCCACTGTCGCAGTTCCTGTGTGCGGTGATCGACCAGGGCCCATTGCTGGCCGAGCGCCAGGCACTGCAGCACAGCGCGATCACGCTGCAGCAACGCAACGAACAGCTGCATGCCAGCGAAAAGCGGCTCGAAGCCGTCATCAATTCGGCGCTGGACGCCATCATCTGCGTGGACCAGCACCAGCGCATCACCGTGTTCAACCCCACGGCGGCCGCGCTGTTCCAGTGCGCAGCCAGCGATGCGCTGGGCAGCACGCTCGACCGCTTCTTGCCCGACGCGGCCCAGGGCCTGGCGTTTGCGCAGCTCACCACCCAGGCGCTGCTGGGCGAGATGACGGCGCTCACCGCCAGCGGCAAGGAGCTGGCGGTGGAGGTGAGTGTGTCATTCGAGCGCCATGCAGAAAGCGTGGGCGGGGGCGAAACCACCACCGTGTTCGCGCGCGACCTGACCGGCCGCAAGAAGGCCGAGGCGCATCGCAATGAGCTGGAGGCGCAGCTGCGCGAGTCGCACAAGATGCAGGCCGTGGGCACCATGGCGGGCGGCATTGCGCACGACTTCAACAACATCCTGGGTGCCATCCTGGGCAATGTCGAGCTGGCCAAGGCCGACTGCACTGCAGGTTCGCCCGTGCTGGAAAGCCTGCTGGAGATCGACAAGGCCGGCCGCCGCGCGCGCGACCTGGTGCGCCAGATTCTCACCTTCAGCCGCAACGAGCCCCCCCGGCGCACCGCCGTGTCGCTGGCCGAGGTGGCGCACGACACCGAGCGCCTGCTGCGCGTGACCCTGCCCCCTGCCATCGAACTGCACATGCAGCTGCAGGCGGGGCTGCCCCCCGTGCTGGCCGACGCCACCCAGGTCGAGCAGGCCCTGCTCAACCTGTGCACCAACGCCGTCCATGCCATCCAGGGCCAGGGCGGCGAGCGCGGCAGCATCCATGTGGAAGCCGCCACGGTGCAACCCGACCACCGCCTCTCCGAACGGCTAGGCCTGGCGCCCATCGACTACGTGGCCCTCATGGTGCGCGACAGCGGCCCGGGCATGGATGCCGCCACGCTGGAACGCATCTTCGAGCCCTTCTTCACCACCAAGCCCGTGGGCCAGGGCACGGGCCTGGGCCTGGCCGTGGTGCATGGCGTGATGCGCACGCACGAAGGCGGGGTGGACGTGCAAAGCACGCCCGGCCAGGGCAGCCGGTTCACGCTGTATTTTCCGGTCGCCACCGGCCAGGCCCCTGCACCCCCGTCTGCCGCACCGGCTGCGGCAGCCCCACCGCCAGCCACCGAGGCAGCGGCCCCCACGCCGCGCCAGAAACCCCATGTGATGTACGTGGACGACGACCAGGCCCTGGTCTTTCTGGTGCAGCGCCTCCTGCGCCGCCGGGGCTACGAGGTGAGCGGCTTTACCGACCCGCACGAGGCCACGGCCGCGCTGCGCACGGCGCCGCAGCGCTACGACCTGCTGGTGACCGACTACAACATGCCTGGCTTCTGCGGCGTGGACTTGGTGCGCGAGGCGCGCCTCATCCGCCCGGGCCTGCCCGTGGCCCTGGCCTCCGGCTATGTCACGGCCGAAATCGAGCAAGCCGCGCTGGCCGAAGGCGCGCAGGCGCTGATCCACAAACCCAATGACGTGGAAGAGCTTTGCGCCACCGTAGAGCGCCTGGTGAGGGGCGACAACCATGCCGCAAGCTGAAGCCCCTGCGCCTGCTGCATGCTCGGGGTCGGTGGAATCGGTGCACGCCAGCCACGCACCGGGCGCGGCAAACCCTCAAGACCAGCGCCCTCCGGTGGCACTGCACGAAGACGCTGACTTGCTGGTGCTGTGCAAGCCCTCAGGCCTGCTGTGCGTGCCGGGGCGCGGCATCGACAAGCAGGACTGCCTGAGCGCGCGCGCCCAGTCGCACTGGCCGGGCGCACTCGTGGTGCATCGACTGGACCAGGCCACTTCGGGTCTGGTGGTGATGGCTCGGCATGCCGATGCACAACGGCGCCTGAGCCTGGCATTTGAGCAGCGGCAGATCCACAAACGCTACGTTGCGATTGTGCAAGGCCTGGTGGAAGCCCCCGCCGGCACCTGGACAGACATCCACCTGCCCATCGCTGCGGACTGGGAGCGCCGCCCCCTGCGCGTGGTTGACGCAGTGCACGGCAAGCCCAGCCATACCCGCTGGCGCACGCTGTCGCACGACGTGGCGGCCAGGACCACCCGCGTCGAACTCGAACCCGTGACGGGCCGCACCCACCAGCTGCGCGTGCACATGGCCGCCCTGGGCCATCCGATCCTGGGAGACGGGTTGTATGCGGATGCCGCCACGCAGGCCCGGTCCCCACGCCTGTTGCTGCACGCTGCAGAACTGGCTTTGGGCCACCCCAGTACCGGGCAACCCATGCGCTGGGAGCTGGGGGCGGATTTTTGAAGCTTTTTTGCCGCCTACCGCCTGATGGGTCTCATTTTTAGCTATATTTTTTATAGCAAATCATGACCAACCCATTCAGTGGATGGGGAGCAGCGCCGTGACCGAATGGCTCAACTGCTCCTGCCAAGGCAAAGCGTCCACCACCGTTGACAGCAACTCAAGGTTCTTGTGCCACCCGGTGTCGTTGCCTGTGGAATACACCAGCATCACGTTGCTGCGGGGCTGGCCCAGCCGTGCCAGGGCAAAGGGCCGGTGTGCTGTCCAGAGACGGATATGCCAGTCCCAGCCGATGGACACCACGGGGCAGGACGCGCTCACCCACTCCGTGTAACCGCTGATGGTGGTCTCGCACCCGCACGCCGCCGCCCGTGGCGCCACCAGGTCCAGGTCCACCGCCGATGTCAGGTGGTGGATAGGCAGCGACAGCAGCTCGTCAATCGACAGTCGCAGCAGGCCATCGGGAGATACCTGCACGGCGTTCACGCTCGCCCTCCAGCGATCGCCTCGGTTGCCGCCCGTCCCAGGCTGGCGCAGTCGCAAGGGCACCCAGTGCCCGACGGGCGCAGCATCATCCCAGCAACCCCAGCATGGCGGCGCGCACGGTAGCGGCCGTCTTGTTGGTGGTCTGCAGTTTGGTCACGGCATTCTTGACGTGGAAATTCACGGTGTTTTCCGACACATCCAGCAGCGAGGAGATGTCGGCAGAGGTCTTGCCGTCTGCGGTCCATTTGAGCACCTCGATTTCTCTGGCCGTCAGATGCGGCTGCATCTCTTCGGCCTGGCGTGTCGTAAAGATGCGCGACAGGATCAGGTGCGCAATGTGAGCCAGCCAGCGCATTTTCATCTCGCTGCGGGCAATCTCGTCGGGCGTCAGGGCCTCGGACGAACGCGCCAGTGTCAGCATGCCGCGCACCCCACCCCCGTCAATGCACGACTGCGCCCATCCAAAGCGCAGGCCGAACGAACGCGCGTCTTCCCAAAAATCGGGGGCCGACGCAAACACGTCGTCCGACCAGACCAGCGGGGTCTGCTTGCGGCACCCATGCTGCACGGTGGGATCCACCTGCACATAGCCCTGCCGCACATACCGCTCCTGCCAAGCCTGTGGATAGTTGTTCAAGAAAATGGTCTTCGGATTGGACAGAGGCATGGGCACCCGCAGGCCATAGGCGCAGTACTCAAACCCCAGGGCGTGCGCAGCAAGCTCGATTTTGCAAAAAACCTCCTGCTCGGACTGCGCGCGATCCATCACCCCAAAAAGATCTTCTTGCCAGCTTGTCATAGGACTCCAACACCGAGTACCACCCCACAGAGACTGACCACCTGAGTGCGAACTTCGCACATCAAACATTGTTACTTTTTTCCACATTCTGGCGACATTGAAGCCCTTTGGCGAGTTGATTTTGACGAGGAAGGCGCCAGGCAACACCTACCAGAGTTGGTAGTTACAAATATTTTCGGGTGATTTTCTAATGGGCAAAACTCATGAAGGAATCTCCCATGCGCATCACCTCTGGCTGCTCTGCTGAACTGCATCCGCCACTGATGACGCGCATGGCCCGGTACCGGCATCGTGTTTTTGTGGAGAAGCTGGGCTGGCAGCTGCACTGCCGCGATGCGCTGGAGCTGGACCAGTTCGACCGGGGCGACACCGTCTATGTCATCGCCCAGAACGAAGATGGCGAGGTGATCGGCACCGCCCGGCTGCTGCCCACCACCCGCCCCTACCTGCTCGCCGAGGTGTTTCCGCAATTGCTCAATGGCGCACCGCCCCCCGAAGCGCCAGAAGTGTGGGAGCTGTCCCGCTTTGCGGCCATGGATTTTTCAGGGCCCACGGGCTCCGCGCTCGACCAGTTCTCCTCGCCCGTCACCACCGGCCTGCTGCAAGCGGCCAGCCGCTGCGCCATGTCACACGGGGCCCAGCGCATGGTCACGGTGTCTCCACTGGGGGTGGAGCGCCTGCTGCGCCGCACGGGTTTTGAATCCCATCGCCTGGGCCCGCCCACACTGGTCCAGGGCCATCCGCTTTTTGCCTGCTCCATCCGGTGCAAATGACGGCACCTGCGCGCAATCTGCCCACTGCATTTTCCTGAACCGACCATGCCACCCCCCTCCTCGCTTCAGCCGCTCACGCAGCTCCAGCCGCCGGCAGCTGCGCTACCCGGCCTGCCGCCCCCCGGTCTGAGGGTGGTGATCCCACACGCTGGTCGGGTGACTGCCGACTTGCGCGAACACCTGCTGCAGCAGCGCCCCGTCACCCTCTGGCTCACCGGCCTGAGTGGTGCGGGCAAGTCCACGCTGGCCTACGCGCTGGAGGAGGAGCTGCATGGGCTCGGCTTCGCCAGCTTCGTGCTTGATGGAGACAACCTGCGGCACCGGCTCAACCGCGACCTGGGATTCAGTGCGGCCGAGCGCTCGGAAAACATCCGGCGCGTGGCGGAAGTCGCCGCGCTCATGAACGACGCGGGACTGATGGTCTTCACCGCCCTCATCTCCCCCCAGCGCAGCGACCGCGCCATGGCCCGCGCGCTCATTGGGGAACACCGCTTTCTGGAGGTGCATGTGAGCACCCCGCTCACCGTGTGCGAGGGCCGCGACCCCAAGGGCCTGTACACCATGGCGCGCGCGGGGCGCATCCCGCAGTTCACCGGCGTTTCCGCCCCCTACGAGCCTCCCGAATCGCCCGATTTCAGCATCGACACCGCCCACCTGAGCCTGCCCGAGGCCTGCGCGCAGCTGCTCGCGCTCCTGCGCCAGCGCGGGTACATCCGCTAGGGCCATTCTTTTCGCACGATTCTTCCCCATGTCTACCAAGCACGTCCCACAACCTGCCTCAGCACCCTCCATGTCGGGCGCTGGAATGCAAGCCTATGACCTCTTCAACGGGGATGCCGACGGGTTGTGCGCGCTGCATCAGCTGCGCATGGTGGAGCCCCGCGACAGCGTCCTCATCAGCGGAGTGAAACGGGACATTGCCCTGTTCGACCAGTTGCCCTCCGGGCGGCCGCTGCAGGTGACGGCGCTCGACATCTCGTGGGACCGCAACGCGCAGGGCGTGTGCCGGGTGCTCAACGGCGGCGGCCAGGTGACCTACTTCGATCACCACAGCGCAACAAAACTCTTTCGCCATGCAGAGCTCACCGCTCACATTGACTCCGGCCTGGATGTCTGCACCAGCATCCTGGTAGACCGCCACCTGGGCGGTGTTTTGCGCCAGTGGGCCATCGTGGCAGCCTACGGCGACAACCTGGACGCGGTGGCCGACCACATGGCGCGCGAGCACGGCTGTACGCCGGCCACACGCGGGGCCCTGGCGCAGCTGGGCTACCTGCTCAACTACAACGCCTATGGCGAAAGCCGCGAAGACCTGCACTTTTGCCCCGTGCAGCTGTACCGTTCGATGCACCGCTTCGAGAGCCCGCTCGACTTCATAGCCAAGGCCTACGAATTCCGCCGCCTGCTAGAAGGCCATGCCAGTGACCTCAAGGCCGTGCAGGGCCTGACCCCCTACACCGCCAACGACAAGGCCACCGTCTACGTACTGCCTGACCGCGCATGGGCCCGGCGCCTGTGCGGCACCCTTGCCAACCAGCTCGTGGCGCGCAACAACGGGCGCTCGGTCGCCGTGCTCACGCCCCGTTCAGACGGCGACTTTCTGGTCAACCTGCGCATCGGCAGCGCCAGCGCCCGGCGCGCCGATGTGTTCTGCAGCCGCTACCCGGCCGGAGGCGGGCGCCACGGCGCGGGCGGCATCGACCGGCTGCCCGACCAAGACATGGATCGCTTCATCAACGAGTTCTTCGCGCACCTGGAGTCAGACACACCATGAACCAGCCATCCCGCTCCACACGCCCGCTTCCGCTGTTGATGATTCCGCTGCGGCGCTGCGGCAGCCACGCGCTGCGCCTGCGCCTGAACGCCAGCCCGCAATTCCATTCCCCTTATCCGCTGCACATCGTGGACTTCATGCCGCTGGTGTCGCTGTATGGCGACCTGCGCGACGACAGCGCGTACCGGCAGATGGTCAAGGACGTGGTGGGCCTGCAGCAGGCCAGCATGGTGAAGTGGCCGGGGATGCACTTCCAGGCTGACGAGGTCTTCAACGCGCTGGCGGATGAGCCCCGCAGCGTGCACCGCGTTGTGTGGGAGCTGCTGCTGCGCAGCGCAGAGCTGCACGGGGCCAGCGTGGCCATGGACAAGTCGCTGGACAGCGTCCACTACGCCCACGACCTGATGGCCCTGTTTCCAGACATGCGCTTTCTCAACGTGGTGCGCGACCCCCGCGCGCAGGTGGCCTCGATGAACCGGGCCATCATCCACGACTTCGACACCACGCTCAACGCCCTGGCCTGGGTCAAGGCCCACACCGCAGGGCGCGTGCTGGCGCTGCGCCACCCCGAACGCGTGCTCACCATCCGCTATGAGGACTTCCTGGCCGACCAGGAACACACGCTGCGGCGCATCTGCCAGTTCATCGGCATCGAGTTCCTGCCGCAGATGCTGGACATCGCGGCATCGCAGGAGGCGCAAGACCTGTCCCGCATGTCCGCGCTGTGGGAGTCCAACTGCTTTGCCCCCCTTCCGGCCAACAAGGACAAGTTCAAGACCCAGCTGCAAACCCACGACATCGAGACCATCGAAAGCCTGGCATGGGAAACCATGCACTACTACGGCTACGAATGCATGACCGAGGCCCGGCCCCACCCACCTGCGCCCGTGGTGCTGGAGCAATGCCGCCAGCAGTCGGAGAAACGGCGCAGCGAAGCCTGGGAACAGCTGCTGCGCAGTGCGCCGCGCGACTACGCGGCCCGCCGCGTGCGGGCCGACTACCTGGACCGTGTGCGCCAGCGCCTGCAAAACACCAGTTCCCTGGAAACCGGGGCAGCGGCCTTGTCCTGACCTGCGCGGCAAACCCGCCGGCCCCGGCGCTCCAGCACCCCTTCACCCACCTTCGCCACTGCACCCTCAAGGAACCGCCATGCGCATCAAAGACCTGAAACTGGGCATTCGACTGGGAGTGGCGTTCGGCCTGCTGCTGCTGATCACCATGGTCATCGCTGCACTCGGCGTCATGAGCGTGACTGCCCTGCAGCACAGCAACGAACACATCGCCACGTCGGAGCTCAAGCGCCAGGGCATCGTGCACCAATGGCAGACCGACATCCAGATGAACTGGCTGCGCACCGAGGCGTTCCTGAAGGCCAGCGACGCCCAGTACGCGAGCAAACTCAAGAAAGACATGTCGGCCGTGGTCGAGGTGCAAAGCAAGCGCATGCAGGAAGTGCGCGGCTACCTTTTGCCCGGCAAGGAAACCCAGCTTTACGAGCAGGTCATCGCCGCGCGCGATGCCTACCGCGTCAAGCGCACCGAACTCGTCAAGGCCAAGGAAGCCGGACAGGACATGGCCGCGCAGGCCGACACCGTGCTGGCGCCCGTCTTTCAGAACTACGCAGGCATGCTGCAGGCGCTGACCCAGACGCTGGACGAAGACGTGGCAGACAGCCTCAAGGACACCACAGCCAAGGCGGTTGCCAGCATCGCCTGGATTGGCGGCAGTTCTGTGGTGGCCATCCTCGCGGGGCTGTTTCTGGCGCGGCTGACCACCCACTCCATTACCGCGCCCGTGCAGCAGGCAGTCCAGGCCACCTCGGCCATCGCGGCGGGTGACCTGGCGACCCCCATCCCCAAGGGCGCCAAGGACGAGCCGGGCCAGTTGCTCAACGAGTTGGCGCACATGCGCTCCAAGCTGGCCGATATCGTGGCCAACGTGCGGCAAAGCGCAGAGAGCGTCTCCACCGCCAGTGCAGAAATTTCGCAGGGCAATCACGACCTGTCCGCCCGCACGGAACGCCAGGCCAGTGCGCTTCAGCAGACAGCCGCGTCCATGGAAGAGCTTGGCTCCACCGTGAAGCAAAACTCCGACAGCGCCCAGCAAGCCAACAAGCTCGCTCGCGATGCCAATGATGTCGCCCTGCAAGGCGGCAACGTCGTGACCCAGGTGGTCGAGACAATGAAGGGCATCAACGACAGCTCCAAGCGAATTGCAGACATCATCAGCGTCATCGACGGCATCGCTTTTCAAACCAACATCCTGGCGCTCAACGCGGCCGTCGAAGCCGCTCGCGCAGGAGAGCAGGGACGGGGCTTTGCAGTCGTGGCCAGCGAAGTGAGGGGCCTGGCCAGCCGATCGGCCGAGGCAGCCAAGGAGATCAAGGAGCTGATCTCTGCCAGCGTCAGCCGCGTGGAGCAAGGTACGGCCCTGGTGGACAAGGCGGGGCACACCATGACGGAGGTCGTCCAGTCCATTCGGCGCGTCACGGAAATAGTGAGCGAAATCAGTGCAGCCAGCTCGGAGCAGAGCGAGGGCGTCGGTCAGGTTGGCGAGGCCGTGATGCAGATGGACCAGACGACCCAACAAAACGCAGCCCTGGTGGAGGAAATGGCTGCCGCAGCCAGCAGCATGAAAACCCAGGCCCTGGACCTTGTCCAACTGGTCTCGGTGTTCCAGCTCGGCGCAGCAAGTAGCAGTGCCCCGATGCCTGCCGCCACCCGCGCGCCAGTGGTGCTGCCGCAGGTGGGGAGGGTCGGCGCGCACAGAGCCATTGCTGCGTAACCCAGCGGAGAACAGGGCGCCGGGGGCTCTAGCGACCCGCGCCGCGCTGCGCCATGGCCCACTGCACCGCCAGCACGCAGCCCAGCACCGTGACCATGCCCAGCAGCGACACGCCGCGCACGGACTGCCCCAGCAGAGCCCAGCCCAGCACCACGGCCGTGAGCGGGCTCAGCAGCCCGAGCGACGCCACGGCCACCGTGGGCATGCGCTCGATGCCCCGGAACCACAGCGCGTAGGCCACCAGCGCGCCCGCCAGGCACAGGTACACATACCCACCGGCCTGCGTGGCCGTGAGCGCGGGCAAAGGCGGGTCTGCCCACCAAGCCACGGGCGCCAGCATGAGCCCGCCCAGCAGCAGCTGCCAGCCGGTAAAGGCCAGCACCGGCAGGCCGGACTGCCAGCGGCGCGAGAGAAACGTACCCATCGCCATGCACACAGTGCCCGCCAGCGCCGCCGCCACGCCCCACGCGTCCCACGCTGTGCCGGGGGCCAGCAGCAGCAGGGCCATGCCCGCCACCGCCAGCACGCCCGCCCCCAGCGCCACGCCCGGGGGACGGCGCTGGTCCACCGCCCAGGCCAGGCCCATCACCACCAGCGGGCCGATGGCCCCCACCACGGCGGCCAGCCCACCTGGCAAGCGGTAGGCCGCCACAAACAGCAGCGCCTGGAAGACGCCGATGTTGAGCGCAGCCAGCAGCGCCATGCGCCCCCAGCCCCCGGGCACCGGCCAGCGCCGTGCCCACAGCACGAGCAGCAGCCCCGCAGGCAGCGCCCGCAGCAGCGCGGCGGTGAACGGCCGTCCAGCTGGCAACAGCTCGGTGGTGACGATGTAGGTGGAGCCCCAGATGGCAGGCGCCAGCGCGGTGATGCACACATCCAGCCAGCGGGAGGACGGTGAGGCGGTTGAGGTAGAAGCCATGATTTTATCTTTAATTCAAGATAAATCACTGTAGCATAAAATCTCGACATCAAGATAAATAGCACCCATGCCTGACCTTCGCCCCGCAGACGCCGTGGATGCCATCCTGGCCCAATGGCACACCGAACGCCCCGACCTGGACGTGTCCCCCATGGGCCCGATTGGCCGCCTCAAACGCTGTGCCGCGCTGGTGGACCGGCGGCTCGAAGCCGCCTTTGCGCCTTTCGGCCTGTCGTTCTGGGAGTTCGACATGCTGGCCACGCTGCGCCGCTCGGGCGCCCCGTACTGCCTGGCGCCCACCACGCTGTTCTCCACGCTCATGGTCACCTCGGGCACCATGACGCACCGCATGAACAAGCTTGAAGCCAGCGGCTGGATCACGCGCCTGCCCAACCCTGCCGATGCCCGCAGCCTGCTGGTGCAGCTCACTCCAGCCGGCCTGGCGCTGATCGACCGAGCGGTGGAGGCCCATGTGGCCAACGAACACGCGCTGCTGGCCCCGCTGCGCGCGGCCGACCTCGCCGCCCTGGACCGCAAGCTGGCCCAGTTGCTCGCGGTGCTGGAGTCGCCCGAGGGTCAGTGAGCACCTGAATGCGGCCCGGCGTTGCGTACTGCGCAGTAACATGGCGGGATGCCTCACAACCACCTCTATCTCCTCACCGGCGCCTCGCGCGGCATGGGTCTGGCCATGGCCCAGCAGCTGCTCAAAAGCGGCAACACCCTGATCTGCATCGCCCGCAGCACCAACCCCGACCTGGCCGCCGAGGCCAAGGCCGCAGGCGCCACGCTGGAGCAGTGGCAGCAAGACCTGTCGCAAGGCGAGCAGGCCGCGCACCAGCTGCAGGCCTGGCTGCAGGCCCAGGGCCCGCAGGCGTTTGCCAGCGCCACGCTCATCAACAACGCAGGCGTGATCCCGCGCATTGCGCCGCTGTCGGCCAGCGCCAACCCGCATGACCTGGCCGACCTGGCCCACGCGCTGCGTGTGGGCCTGGAGGCGCCCATGCAGCTCACCGCCGCCTTCCTGGGTGCGACGGACGGCTGGACGGTGCCGCGCAAGGTGCTCAACATTTCGTCGGGCCTGGGCCGCCGGGCCATGGCGTCGCAAGCCGCCTACTGCGCGGCCAAGGCGGGCATGGACCATTTCACGCGCTGCGTGGCGCTGGACGAGGCCCTCAAGCCCCAGGGCGCCAAGGTATGCTCGCTGGCGCCCGGTGTGATCGACACCGACATGCAGGTCCAGCTGCGCGGCGCCGACCCGGCCGCCTTCCCGGACCGCCAGAATTTCGCCAACCTCAAGACGGGTGGCCAGCTCACATCGCCCACCGACGCCGCTATCCGCGTGCTCGCCTGGCTGGAACGCGCAGACTTTGGCACCCACCCGGTGGCCGATGTCAGAGATGCCTCAAGCCC
>CAYXSL010000079.1:0-19267 GCA_964466605.1 uncultured Verminephrobacter sp. | reverse complement strand
AGGAACACGTCCTTGAACTGCACCATGCCCGAGTTGGTGAACATCAGCGTGGGGTCGTTGCCCGGCACCAGGGGGCTCGATGCCACAACGGTGTGGCCCTTGGAGACGAAGAAGTCCAGGAAGGACTTGCGGATGTCGGCGACAGAAAAAATGGGTGTGCTGCTCATGGTGTGGTGGAGTGGTTTCACACAGTGGGGCGCCATGCAGGCCGATGCCTACGGGCGGCCCAGCGGGACCAACCTTTCATTATAGGTTTGGCGCCTTGCGGCCCGTGGCTTGGGAGCGACACCGCTGGGCCAACAGCCTGTGCCCCGCCCCACCCTAACCGTCCCGGTCGCGGATGCTTCAGCCAGGCAGTTCCACACGCACTTTGCAAAAAGATGAAAACGCCCATTGCGTTTCAAATATTTCTTTAATATATTTACAACATACTGAAATTTCTCACCCACCCGGAGCACGTTCCCATGAACCCCCAACCCCGCTGGCAAGGCATCTTCCCCGCCATCACCACCAAGTTCCACGCCGACGAGTCCATCGATGCCGAAGGCACGGCCCGCCACATCGACTTCCAGATCCGCAACGGCATCCATGGGCTGGTCACCTGCGGCTCGCTGGGCGAAGCCAGCACGCTGAGCCTGGAAGAAAAGCTGAAGGTCGCCCAGATCGCCCTCGAAGCCGCCGACGGCCGCGTGCCCGTGCTGGCCAATGTGTCCGAAACCAGCACCCGCGAAGCCCTGCGCTACATCGACGGCGCCAACAAGCTCGGCGTGGCGGGCTACATGGTCATGCCCTCGGTGATCTACGTGGCCGATGCGCGCGAAGCCATGGCCAATGTGCGCGCCATGGCCGCAGCCGCCCAGCGCCCGCTGATGGTCTACAACAACCCCGTCGCCTACCGCGTGGACCTGAAGCCCGAGCACATGCTGGAGCTGGCCGATTGCGAATGGATTGCCGCCATCAAGGAAAGCACGGGCGACATCCGCCGCATCACCGACCTGCGCAACACCGTGGGCGACCGCTACCAGCTCTTCCTGGGCGTGGACGACCTGGCCTATGAAGGCCTGGCGCTGGGCTGCGACGGCCTGCTCGCGGGCGTGGGCTGCGCCTTCCCGCGCGAAACCGTGGCGCTGTATGACCTGATGAAGGCGGGCAATTTTGCCGAAGCGCTGCCGCTGTACCAGTGGATGACGCCCATGCTGCACCTGGATGTATCGAACAAGCTGGTGCAGAACCTCAAGCTCATCGACGTGCTGGTGGGCGTGGGCACCGAGCACATGCGCCGTCCCCGCCTGCCGCTGGTGGGCGAGGAGCGCGCATTTGTCGAACGCGTGGTGCGCCAGGCGCTCGAAACCCGCCCGACAAAGTACCAGTCCGTGGCCTGACGAATCACGCTGTTTCTGTCACCAGGCCGGACGAGACACCGGCTTTTCCATATCGCACACACAAGAGGTTTTCCATGACACGTGCATCTTTCGGTTTTCGGACGCTCAGGCCCGCTGCCATCGCGGCCCTGCTGCTGGTGGGCCATGCCCACCAGGCCAGCGCGCAGGAGCAGGTCATCAAGATCGGCCACAGCGGCCCGCTCTCGGGCCCCAATGCCTTTGCGGGCAAGGACAACGAGAACGGTGTGCGCCTGGCCATCGAGGAACTCAACGCGAAAAAGATCGTGGTCGAGGGCAAGACGCTGAAATTCGAACTCGTGTCGGAAGACGACCAATGTGACGCGCGCACCGGTGTGAGCGTGGCGCAGAAACTGGTGGACAGCGGGGTCAAGTTCGTCATGGGGCCCTACTGCTCTGGCGTGGCCATCCCCGCGTCGCGGGTCTACAACGACGGCGGCGCCATGGTGTCCACCGTGGGCACCAACCCCAAGGTGACGGAAGGCGGCTACAAGAACCTGTTCCGCATCATCGCCAGCGACACGCAGATCGGCTCGAACATGGCCGTGTATGCCGCGCAGGTGCTCAAGGTGAAGCAGGTGGCCGTCATCGACGACCGCACCGCCTTCGGCCAGGGTGTGGCCGACCAGTTCACCAAGGAGGCCAAGAAGCAGGGCCTCACGGTGGTGGGCCAGGAGTTCACCACCGACAAGTCCACGGACTTCCTCTCCATCCTCACCAGCCTCAAGGCCAAGCAGCCGCAAGCCATCTTCTTTGGCGGCTATGCGCCCCAGGCCGCGCCCATGGCACGGCAGATGAAGCAACTCGGCCTCACCGCCAAGCTGCTGGGCGGCGACACCCTGTGCAGCCCCGAGGTGGGCAAGCTCGGCGGCGAGGCCGTGAACGACACCGTGTTCTGCGCCCAAGGCGGCACCATGCTCGACAAGGTGGCCAACGGCCCGGCCTTCAAGGCCAAGTACAAGGCGCGCTTCAAGCTGGATGCCGACGCGTATGCCGCGTCCTACTACGATCAGGTGATGTTCATGGCTGACGCGATGCAAAAGGCCAACTCCACCCAGCCCGCCAAGGTAGGTGCACAGATGGTCGGCTCCAGCTACCAGGGCGTGGCGGGCACCTATGCCTATGACGACAAAGGTAACCTCCAGCAGGCGCCCATCACCGTGCTGACCTTCCGCAACGCCGCGCCCGTACCGCTCGCGAGCTATTGACCTTCCACGCCCAGCCACACAAGCCACCACCATGAAACGCATCCAGATCCTTGACTCCCACACCGGTGGCGAGCCCACACGGCTTGTCATCGGCGGCTTCCCTGACCTGGGTGCGGGCAGCATGGCCGAGCGGCGCGAGCGCCTGGCGCGCGAGCACGATGCATGGCGCGCCGCCACCGTGCTGGAGCCGCGCGGCAGCGACGTGGTGGTGGGCGCCCTGCTCTGCACGCCGCAAGACCCCGCCAATGCGGCGGGCGTGGTCTTCTTCAACAACAGCGGCTACCTGGGCATGTGCGGCCACGGCACCATTGGCCTGGTGGCATCGCTGGCCTACATGGGCCGCATCCAGCCTGGCGAGCACCGCATCGAAACCCCCGTGGGCACCGTCACCACCACCTTGCACGCAGACGGCTCGGTCAGCGTGCGCAACGTGCCCGCCTACCGGCTGCACCACCAACTGGCGGTGGTTGTGCCCGGCCATGGGCGCGTGGTGGGCGACGTGGCCTGGGGTGGCAACTGGTTCTTTTTGATCTCCGACCACGGCCAGCGCGTGGCCAGCGACAACCTGGAGGCGCTGATGCACTACAGCTGCGCGGTGCAGCAGGCCCTGAAGGACCAGGGCATTCGCGGCGACAACGGTGGCGAAATCGACCACATTGAGCTGTTTGCTGATGATGATGACGCGGACAGCCGCAATTACGTGCTGTGCCCCGGCAAAGCCTACGACCGCTCGCCCTGCGGCACCGGCACCAGCGCCAAGATTGCCTGCTTGGCCGCCGATGGCAAGCTGGCCCCGGGCCAAGTCTGGCGCCAGGCCAGCATCATTGGCAGCCAGTTCGAGGCCAGCTACACGCTGCAGGTCGATGGCAAGCTCATCCCCACGCTGCGTGGCCGTGCCTACATGAGTGCGGAAGCGACCCTGCTGATCGACGACGCGGACCCGTTCGGCTGGGGCATCCGGCTGTAAACCGCCTCTTTCCATCTGCACAGCCCCATGCAAACCACCGATGTTCTTGTGATTGGCGCTGGCATCGTCGGCGCGGCCTGTGCCCATGCGTTCGCGCTGGCCGGGCTGTCGGTGCGTGTCATCGATGCGCGGCTGGGCGGGGCCACGGCAGCGGGCATGGGGCACCTGGTGGTGATGGACGACAACGCCGCCGAACTGGCACTCAGCAAATCGTCGCTGGACCTCTGGCACGCCTGGGCACCGCAGATGGATGCGGGCTGCGCCTTCACCGCCTGCGGCACGCTGTGGATAGCAACCAATGACGAAGAACTGCAGGCTGCGAACACCAAACGTGCCACCCTGCAGGCGCAAGGCATTGCCTGCGACATGCTGGATGCCGCCGCCTTGGGCCGTGCCGAGCCTGCGCTGCGCCCCGGTCTGGCAGGCGCGCTCAAGGTGCAGGGCGACAGTGTGGTCTATGCCCCACGCGCCGCCCAGTGGCTGATGGACCAGGCCGCAGCGCATGGGAATGTTGTTTTTGAACAGGCCGAAGCCACGCAGATCGACGGCCACACCGCCACCTTGCGCGATGGCAGCCAGCGCAGCGCGGGCGCCATCGTGCTGGCCAGCGGCATCCAGGCCCCGCAGCTGTGCCCCGGCCTGCCGCTGCGCCCCAAAAAGGGCCACCTTGTCATCACCGACCGCTACCCCGGCACCGTGCACCACCAACTGGTGGAGCTGGGCTACATCACCAGCGCGCACCACAGCGACGGCACCTCGGTGGCCTTCAACGTGCAGCCCCGTCCTACGGGGCAGTTGCTGATCGGCTCGTCGCGCGAGTTCGACACCACCGACCCGGCCATCCACCACGCCGTGCTGGCGCGCATGCTCCAACGCGCGCTGACGTACCTGCCCGGCCTGGCAGACCTGAACGCCGTCCGTACCTGGACAGGGTTCCGTGCCGCCACGCCCGACGGCCTGCCCATCGTCGGCCCTCACCCCACGTACCCCCACCTCTGGCTGGCCGTGGGGCATGAGGGTCTGGGCGTGACCACCGCGCCTGCCACGGCGCAGCTGCTGGCGGCGCAGATCAGCGGAGGGACGCCTCTGATCGACCCCATGCCCTACGCAGCGCAGCGTTTTGATTTGCAGGCCGCGGCATGACATCCAACCCCAACACCCCGCGCACCGTGCAGATCGCAGTCAATGGCGTGCACCGGCAGGTTCCAGCGGGCACCAGCGTGGCCGCCGCGCTGGCGCAGCAACCGCCGGGCGCCACCCGAACCTCCGTCACCGGCGAATTGCGCGCGCCGCTGTGTGGCATGGGTGTGTGCCACGAATGCCGCGTGCGCATCCAGGGCCGCGTCCGCTTGGCCTGTCAGACGGTGTGCGCCGAGGGCATGGCCATCGACACCGATACAGGCACCGCAACCGGGAGCGCCACGCCATGCCGCTGAACCGCCCCACACCCATGCACGAACGCTGCGACATCCTCATCATCGGCGCGGGCCCGGCGGGCATGGCCGCAGCCCTGGCCGCCGCACCCAGCGGCGCGGCCATCACGGTGGTGGACGACAACCCCCAGCCCGGCGGACAGATCTGGCGCGACGGCCCGCAAGTGGCCCTGCCGCCGCTGGCACAGCAGCACCGTGCGGCCCTGGCCAAGCACGCCAACATCCGCGTGCTGACCGGCACCCGGGTGGTTGGCCTGGGCGCACGCCAGCCCACCGACAAGGCCCCCGCCCTGCTGTTAGAAGACGCTGACCGGGGCTGGACCCAGCACAGCCACCGCATCGTGCTGTGCACCGGTGCGCGCGAGCTGCTGCTGCCCTTTCCGGGCTGGACGCTACCCGGCGTGACGGGCGCAGGTGCGCTGCAGGCACTCATCAAGGCGGGGCTCAACGTGCGCGGCCAGCGCATCGTGATCGCTGGCACCGGCCCACTGCTGCTGGCGGCCGCCGCCACGGCCACGCAGGCGGGCGCCACCGTGGTGCGTATTGCCGAGCAGGCCGCCTGGGCATCGCTGGCGGGCTTTGCGGCGCAGCTGCCGCGCTGGCCAGCCAAGGCGCTGCAGGCCCTCGCGCTGCTGAACACCGGTTTGCGCGCCAACACCCATGTGCTGGAGGCACAAGGCACCACCCAGGTGCAGTCCGTGCGGCTGCGCCAGGGCGCGCACGCAGAAGAAACCATCGCCGGCGACCGCGTCGCCTGCGGCTTTGGACTGGTGCCCAACACACAGCTGGGCCAGCTGCTGGGTTGCGCGCTGGGCGGGCCGCTGAGCGATGGCCTGGGCCTGGCGGTGGATGCGCAGATGCGCACCACAGTAGCAAGCGTGTTGGCCGCCGGGGAATGCACCGGCTTTGGAGGCAGCGAACGTGCCTTGGTGCAGGGCGCGATTGCAGGCCATGTCGCAGCAGGTGTCGCAGCGGGCCACGTGCAGCAGGCCCAGGCATTGCGAGCACAGCTTGCGCGCTGGGAAGGTTTTGCCCAGGCACTGCAGTCCTCGTTTGTCCTGAACGACCAGCTCAAGGCCCTGCCCCGCCCCGACACCCTGGTGTGCCGTTGCGAAGACGTGACCTATGCCGACCTGGCCCCGCGCCAGGGCTGGATCGACGCCAAGCTGCACACCCGCTGCGGCATGGGCGCCTGCCAGGGACGCATTTGTGGTGCGGCCACGCAGCACCTGTTTGGCTGGACACCTGCCGCGCCCCGGCACCTGCTGGCCCCCGCACGCATCGCCACCCTGGCCGCCTGTGGCGGGCCCGCGCCGCAAGACACCAGCGCAGCGCCCCCGGCCTGAGCGGCCGCCTTTTCTCCAACCTGCAGCGCGACACCCTGCCCCAACAGGCATCCATCTTGCTTGCAAATATATCAACCAGATATTAAAAACCCAGCATTACCAAGCCGCCTGCCCAACCCCCTCCACCCCGCGCTCCGCACCATGCCTTCATCCCACAGCCCCGCCCCACCACCCGCTGCCACACCGCGTGCCCCTGTTCGCTGGGTGCTGGCGCTGTCCTCGTACATCCTGCGCACCGAGCGGCAGGTGCTCACCGGCCTCATGACGCTGCTGGTGCTGCTCATCCTGCTCAACGTGGTCACGCGCTACACCGGCATGCCCATCTACTGGGTAGACGAAGCGGCGGTCTACACCGTGGTGTGGCTGACCTTTGTGGGCGCCTCGGTCATGACGCGGCTGCGCATGGACTTTGCCGTGACCATGCTGACCGACCACCTCGGCGCGCGGGGTGCCCAGGCGTTCAAGGTGGTGGCCACATCCGGCGTGCTGCTGTTTGGCCTGGCCATGCTGGTGATGTGCTGGGTGTGGATGGACCCCGTGGGCATTGCGCGCTACGGCTTTGATGCCAAGGAGTTTGCGGCCGAGAGCTTCAACTTCCTCTACACCGAGCGCACGCAGACGCTGAACTGGCCCACCTGGGTGCTGCAGCTGATCCTGCCGATTTTCTCCGCCACCTTCAGCGTGCATGCGCTGGCCAACCTGCTCGAAGACATGGGCGCCGCCGAGCGCGTGCAACACGCTGGCTTCGACGTGGTCAACGCCGACGCCGTGAACTGACCCCCACCAGAGCCCCACCATGATCACCACCCTGTTCTTCCTCGCCGCCTTGATGGTGGGTGTGCCCATCGGCGTGTGCCTGTGCCTGTCGGGCGCGGTGTACATCCTCAGCATCGGCAGCCCGGTGCTGTTCCAGTCCTTCCCTATGCAGATGTTTGGCGGGGTGGACAGCTATGGCCTCATCGCCATTCCGCTGTTCATCCTGATCGGCGAGATCATGAACAGCGGCGGCATCACGCGGCGGCTGGTGGACCTGTCGATGGCCTTCATCGGCTCGGTCAAAGGGGGCCTCGCCTACGTGAACATTCTGGCCAACATGCTGGTGTCTTCCATCATCGGCTCTGCCACCGCGCAGGTGGCCATCATGTCGCAGGTGATGGTGCCCGAGATGGAGAAGCAGGGCTACGACAAGACCTTTGCGGCAGGCCTTACGGTGTATGGCGGCATGCTGGGGCCCATCATCCCGCCCTCGGTGATGTTCGTGGTCTACAGCGTGCTGGCCCAGGTGGCCGTGGGCGACATGCTGATTGCGGGCATCCTGCCCGGCGTGCTGCTCACAGTGCTGTTCTTTGTCGTGATTGCGCTCATGGGCTTTGTCTACAACTACCCGCGCAGCGAAAAGCGCACGCTGACCCAGCGCGCACGCACCGTGGTGCAGGCCAGCCCCACGCTGCTGATCCCCATCATCATCGTGGGCTCCATCCTGAGCGGCCTGGCCAACCCCACCGAATCGGCTGCCGTGGGCGCGCTGGTCTCGGCACTGGTGGGCCGGTATGTGACCAAGGAGTTCCGCTTCAGCGCCATGCCGGCCATCCTGCTGCGCTCGGCGATCTACTCGGCCATCGTGCTGTTTCTGGTGGCGGCAGCAGCCGTTTTCTCGTGGCTGCTGATCTACGGCAAGGTGCCGCAGATGGTGGCCGCCTGGGTGCAGACCGTGGCGCACGATCCGGTCACCTTCCTGCTGCTCACCAACGTGATCCTGCTGGTCATTGGCACGGTGATTGACGGCATCCCCGGCCTCATCATGACCGCGCCCATCTTGCTGCCGATTGCCACCGAGGTCTACCACATCGACCCGCGCCACTTTGGCGTGGTGATCGTCGTCAACCTGGTGCTGGGGCTGATGACGCCGCCCGTGGGCCTGAGCTTCTTTGTCGCGTCGGCCGTCACCGGGGCCAAGCCCGGAAAGATGTTCATCGTGACGCTGCCGTTTTTCATCATCAGCTGCGTGGCGCTGGTGATGTTGTCGCTGTTCCCCAGCCTGTCGCTCGGCCTGCTCAAGTAGCGGGGCATGCCGTTCAACAGATCCGTCCCCCTCCCAACGTTCTTCCACACGGAGTTCACCATGACGACCCAGCCTGCCCGCCCTGTCTCCCGCCGCCACTTCATCCAGCGCCACGCCATGGCCGCAGCCGCCGTCACAGGGCTGGGCTTTCCTGCCCTGGTGCGCGCGGCAGACGCCAAGGAGTTCCGCCTGGGCCTCATCACACCCGCCGGCCACTCATGGAACCGCGCCGCGCTGCAGTTTGGCGAGGCGCTGAAGAAGGAAACCGATGGCCGCCTGAACGTCACCGTCTTCCACTCCGGCCAGCTGGGCAACGAGGCGGCCATGATGCAGCAGCTGCAGTCCGGCGCGCTCGACATGGGCTGGATCCAGGCGGCCGAACTGGGCTCGCGCGTCTCCAGCATCGCAGCCATCAATGCGCCCTACCTGGTGCGCTCCACACCTGCCGTGGCCAAACTGGTTAAGCACCCGGCCGCCACCAAGCTGCTGGAGGTGCTGCCGCGCGAGACAGGCACCATTGGCCTGGGCTGGGGCATCACCGGCATGCGCGCCGTGTTCTCCACCAAGGACATCAACCTGCCCACCGACATCAAGGGCATGAAGCTGCGCATCAACCCCACGCCCGTGTACCGCGACTTCTATCAAATGCTGGGCGCCGCGCCCACGCCCATCCCCACGCCCCAGGTGTTCGACGCGATGAGCAATGGCCAGGTCGATGGGCTGGAGGCGGACATCGAGTTCTCGTGGAACCAGCGCTTTGACAAGGTGGCCAAGACGCTGCTGCAGATGAATGCACTGTTCATGCCTTTCGCCCCCCTGGTGTCGGGTCGCATCTGGCAAGGGCTGGACGCCAAGGACAAGGACCTCATCCGCAAGCTGGTGGCCCAGTCGCTCGACGCACAGATCAACGACATCGTGACCACCGAGGCCGGGCTGATCGAGAAGTTCAAGGGCACGTCCATCGCGTTCAAGACGGCCTCGGCCTTCAACCCCGACAGCACCATCCAGGAGTTCGACAAGCTGTGGCTGCCCAAGGCACCGCAGATTGCCGAGCTGCGCAAGGCGGGCGCCAGCTTGGCTTGATGGCAGCGGGGCCGCTACCGCAAGCCACTAAGATGCGGTCCGCAACCCCGCCCTCACACCCAGCCCCCCAATGACCACCCGCAGTGCACCACCCCAGCGAGACCCCGCGCCCAAGCGGCGCGCGGCCGACGTGGCCTATGACGCCATCGAGGCCATGATCTCCACGCTGCAGCTGCAGCCCGGCTCGCCCGTGGTGGAGGCCGAGATTGTGGAAAGCACGGGCCTCGGCCGCACACCCGTGCGCGAGGCGCTGCTGCGCATGGTCTCCATCGGGCTGATTGCGCAGCAGCCCCGGCGCGGGCTGCTGGTGTCGCACATCGACCTGGCCGACCACCTGGACGTGATCCAGACCCGCCGCGTGCTTGAGCGCCTGATCGCGTCCTGCGCCGCGCGCCGCGCCACGGCGCCGCAGCGCCAGGCCATCGTGCAATGCGCCGAGAAGATGGTGGAAGCCGCTGCGCGCGGCCACCTGGACGACTACATGCAGGCCGACCACGCGCTGGACGTGGTGGTGCACCACGCCAGCCAGAACCACTCAGCCGTCAAATGCGTGCAGCCGCTCATCGTGCAATGCCGCCGCTTCTGGTACGCCTACCAGCACGAGGGCGAGGTGTCCGAGGGGGCGCGCGCGCACATGCAGCTGGCCCAGGGCATTGCCAGCGGCGACGAGGCCCAGGCCATGGCCGGGGCCGAGCAGTTGATGGAATACCTGGAGCGGTTCGCGCGGCGCATCATTGACCGCTGAGGCGCATGCAGTCCGCCATGTAAACAAAGCGCTCACCACCCTGGGTGCTATTATTTTTATAGCAACATCTCCTTTACCATCAGGCGGTAGGGCCCAAAAACTCACCACATCGAGCCCCCGCTCAACGCCCCCGGTGGTTGCGTGACTGCTCCCGCGCCAATGCGATGAATTCGGTCACCACAGGGCGGCTGCGAGAGCCTCGCCGCCACACGAGGCCCACATCGATGGTGGGCGACGCATCGCGCAGGCTGCGTGCTTCCACATGTTCCGCGTCCAGTGTCCAGGGCCGATACAGAAAATCCGGCAGCAGGGCGATACCCGCACCGATCCCCACCAAGGACCGGACAGCCTCCAGTGAACTGCTGCGCATGAGCACGGGCGGACGCAGGCCATGGCGCGACCACAGCGCGTTCATCACGTTCTCCACGCGGTCCGCTTCCAGAACCACCTGGGGGTAGGCGGCACATTCCTGCAAAGTGAGTTCTGTCTTCTCTGCCAGGGCATGGCCTGAGGCCATCCAGACCCGGTTGGGCGAGCGGGTCAGCGCCTCTACCTCCAGCGCCTGCGGCTCCCCCAGCGCGTTGGACACCATGATCGCCAGGTCCACCTCCCCATTGATGAGCAGATGCTCCAGGAACTGCGGCGCGTCTTCCACCACCGAGATCGTGACCGAAGGATGTGAACGCTGAAACCGAGCAAACAGCTCCGCCAGGTAGTACCCCGCCACCAGGCTCGTGACCCCCACGGTCAAATTGCCCGACAGTGTCTCGGGCTTGCCACGCTCCAGCTGCCCTGCCTCCGCCACTGCCGCAATCACCTTGCGGGCACTGGTCTGAAAGCGGTGTCCATCCTGGGTCAGCGTCATCCCCTTTGCGGTGCGCTCAAAAAGCTTCACTCCCAGCGCGTCTTCCAGCTCCTGAATGCTCTTTGTCACAGCCGATTGCGCGATGTTGATCATCCGCGCAGCGGCCGCCACGGAGGCTGTTTCGGACACTGCCAGAAAGTAGCGGAACTGTTTGAGCGTGATGTGGCGCTGCATCTTGGTGCAAAAAATCAGAGGGTTAACCCTTGATATCTACTTTTTAGATAGATAGAGCTCCGAATATTGAACTAGGCAGTCGGCAGAGGTCAAGACACCATTCACTGGCTTTCGTTGGAACCAGGATCACCAGGGTGAGCCCGCGAAAGCCCAGCCCGGCTGGAATCCGATCAACCTGAATGTGTGGAGATGACATGAAGCTACTGAAGTACGCGGCGATCACCGCCGGATTGCTGGCCATGGCCGGCACCAGCCAAGCCCAGAAAATGGTGCAAAAAATCGGCAAGGGTGAAGGTCAGGTGGACATCGTGGCCTGGGCCGGGTACATCGAGCGCGGCGCCACCTCCAAAGACTTTGACTGGGTGACGGGCTTCGAGAAAGCGACAGGCTGCAAGGTCAACGTCAAGACCGCAGGTACCTCCGACGAGATGGTCGCCCTGATGAACGAAGGCGGCTTTGACCTGGTGACAGCCTCCGGCGACGCCAGTACCCGACTGATTCGTGGCAAGAAAGTCCAGCCCATCAACGTCAGCCTGATCCCCAGCTACAAGAACATCGACCCGCGCCTGCAGAAGGCCCCCTGGCACTACGAAGGCAACACCCACTACGGCGTGCCCTACCAGTGGGGCTGGAACGTGCTGATGTACAACACCAAGGTCTTCGGCGACAAGAAGCCCACCAGCTGGAGCGTGGTGTTCGAAGAGCAGACCCTGCCCGACGGCAAGAGCAACAAGGGCCGCGTGCAGGCCTTCGATGGCCCGATCTACATCGCCGACGCCGCGCTCTACCTCATGAAGAAAAACCCGGCCCTGGGGATCCAGGACCCGTATGAGCTGAACGAGGCCCAGTACAAGGCGGCGCTGGAGGTGCTGCGCGCCCAGCGCAAGATCGTGGGCAAATACTGGCACGACGCCTTCGTGCAGATTGACGACTTCACCAACGAAGGCGTGGTCGCCTCGGGCAGCTGGCAGTTCCAGGCCAACATCCTGGGCTCCAAGAAGGCTCCGATCGCCACCGTGGTGCCGGTCGAAGGCGCCTCCGGCTGGGCCGACTCCACCATGATGCACACCGACGCCAAACACCCCAACTGTGCCTACCAGTGGCTGGAGCATTCGCTCAACCCCAAGCTGCAGGGCGACCTCTCAGCCTGGTTCGGCTCGGTGCCCGCCGTGCCCGCCGCCTGCAAGGGCAACAAGCTGCTGGGCGACGAAGGCTGCGCACGCCAGGGCTACAACGACTTCGAGCGCATCTCTTTCTGGAAGACGCCCACCACCCAGTGCAAGACGCAGAACAACCAGTGCGTGCCTTACCACAAGTGGGCATCCGACTACATCGCCATCCTCGGCGGCCGCTGATCAGGACGTGACCGCCCGAGCGGGCTGGCGCCTTGGCGAGCCAGCCCGTTTCTCCCCCTCTTCTCTCGCGAAAGAGTTTGAACCGATGACTTCGGCTGTGAGTTTGCGCGACGTGTCGTGCGTTTTTCGTTCGGCGGGCAAAACCGTGAACGCGGTGGCCGGTGTGGACCTGGAAGTCCGCCCTGGCGAATTTTTCACCCTGCTCGGCCCCTCCGGCTCGGGCAAGACGACCTGCCTGCGCATGATCGGCGGCTTCACCCTGCCCACCAGCGGCACCATCGCCATCCATGGCCAGGACGTGAGCCAGCATCCGCCCTACGCGCGCCCGGTCAACACCGTGTTCCAGGATTACGCGCTCTTCCCCCACATGAGCATCCTGGACAACGTGGCCTACAGCCTCATGGTGCGCGGCGTGGACCGCGCCACCCGCGAAAGGAAAGCCCAGCAACTCCTGGAAACCGTGCAGCTGCCCGAGGTGGGCCAGCGCAAGCCGCCCCAGCTATCGGGCGGCCAGCGCCAGCGCGTGGCCCTGGCCCGCGCCCTGATCAGCGAACCGCAGGTGCTGCTGCTCGACGAGCCCCTGGGCGCGCTGGACCTCAAGCTGCGCGAGCAGATGCAAAGCGAACTCAAGAGCCTGCAGCGCAAGCTGGGCATCACCTTCATCTTTGTCACGCACGACCAGCACGAAGCCCTGTCCATGAGCGACCGCATCGGCGTCTTCCACAAAGGCCGCCTGGAACAGGTGGCCACACCGGCCGAGCTTTACAACCGCCCGGCCACGCGCTTCGTCGCCGAATTCGTGGGCGCGGCCAACGTACTGCAAGGCGGCGACGCACGCCGCTATGCCCCGACCGAGACCCTGATGATCCGCCCGGAGCTGATCGATCTGGAACTGGGTGCCCACGCCACCGTCGGCACGCCGCGCGCACGCGGTACCGTGCGTGAGGTGCAGTTCTTCGGCTCTTTCTGGCGCGTGCAGGTACAGCCCGAGCAGGGCGGCGCCACACTGCTGGTGGACCTGCCCGTGCAGGGCAGCGCCGTGACGCCCGAAGTTGGCGCCAGCGCCCATCTCTACTGGAGCGATGCGGCCATGCACGTCATCGAAGCAGTCCGAACATGAGCACTGCTGCCCTCCCCGCGCGCGACAGCCTGGCCGACCGGCTGTCCACCCTGCTCTACACGCGCCGTGGCCTGTTGCTGGCCCTGCTGCTGGCGCCGCCACTGCTGTGGTTCGGCGTCATCTACCTGGGTTCGCTGCTCAGCCTGCTGGCCAACAGCTTCTTCCGCCTGGACGACTTCACCGGCCAGGTGGTGCGCGAGATCGGCTTCTCCAACTTTGTCGAGATCTTCACGCCCACCAACCTCGACGTGGCCCTGCGCAGCAGCGTGATGGCCGTCCTCGTCACCGCGGCCTGCGTGGTGATCGGCTTTCCGATTGCCTACTACATGGCACGCTATGCACGTGGCCCCCAGAAGGCCCTGCTCTACGTGGCCGTGATGCTGCCGCTGTGGTCCAGCTACCTGGTGCGCCTCTACGCCTGGAAGCTCTTGCTGGCCAAGGAAGGCGCCATCTCCTGGCTGCTGCACGCCCTGCACCTGGAGGGGTTGCTCGACGGCCTGCTGTCGCTGCCCGTGGTGGGCGGCAGCTCGCTGAGCTTCTCGCCCCTGGGCACCTTCATCGTCTTTGTCTACATGTGGCTGCCCTTCATGATCCTGCCCGTCATGGCCGCGATCGAGCGCATTCCGGGCTCCTACCTCGAAGCCTCGGCCGACCTGGGGGCCAGCCCGGCCCAGACCTTCCGCCAGGTGATCTTCCCGCTGGCCATGCCGGGCATCGCTGCGGGTTCGATCTTCACCTTCTCGCTGACCCTGGGCGACTACATCATCCCGCAGGTCATCGGCAACTCCACGCTCTACATCGGACAGGTGGTGTATCGCCAGCAGGGCGTGGCGGGCAATCTGCCATTCGCGGCGGCGTTCTCGCTGGTGCCCATCGTCATCATCGGCCTCTACCTCTGGCTGGCCAAGCGCAAGGGGGCTTTCGATGCGCTCTGACAGCAAGTTCTCCAAACCGCAGCGCGGCGCCTCGCTGGGGCTGAAGCTGGCCACCTGGGCTGGCGTGCTTTTCCTGCACATCCCGCTGGCGCTGATCGTCCTCTACGCCTTCAGTAGCGAGGACAAGAGCTACGTCTTCCCGCCGCCGGGCCTGACCACGCAGTGGTTCGGCGTAGCCCTGGAGCGCCAGGACGTGTGGGACGCGATGAAACTCTCCTTCCAGGTCGCGCTCTGGGCCACGGGCATTGCCGTGGTGCTGGGCACGCTGGCGGCCGCTGCACTGGCGCGCACGCAGTTCTTCGGCCGCGATGCGGTCAACCTGCTGCTCATCCTGCCCATTGCCCTGCCCGGCGTCATCACCGGCATCGCGCTGCGTTCGTCCTACCATGCCCTGGAGATCCCCTTCAGCTTCTGGACCATCGTGATAGGCCATGCCACCTTCTGCGTGGTGGTGGTCTACAACAACGCGGTGGCGCGGCTGCGCCGCATCAGCCCGGCGCTGATCGAAGCATCCATGGACCTGGGGGCCAATGCTTTCCAGACCTTCCGCTACGTGCTGCTGCCCCAGCTGGGCTCGGCCCTGCTGGCCGGTGGCCTGCTGGCTTTCGCCCTGAGCTTTGACGAGGTCATCGTCACCACCTTCACTGCTGGCCAGCAGACCACGCTCCCCATCTGGATGCTGCAGGAGCTGATCCGCCCACGCCAGCGCCCTGTGACCAATGTGGTGGCCGTGATCATGATCGCGCTGACCTTCATCCCCATCGTGCTGGCTTACTGGCTGACCCGCGCCGACGAAGACAGCCAGAACCGCTGAACTCATTTTTTTAGGAGACCTGACCATGGGACACCCTTCCGAACCCACCCTGCAGTTCCCCACCGAGCTGCTAATCGACCAGCAGCTGGTGCGCGGTGAAGGCGCCGAGGAGCCCATCCTCAACCCCGCCACCGGCGAGACCCTGTGCACTGTGCACGAAGCCTCGGCCGAGCAGGTGGCCCGCGCCGTCTCGGCCGCCAGCCGCGCCTGGGAATCCTGGTCGCAGACCACGCCGGCCGAGCGCGCCCACCTGCTGCTCAAGCTGGCCGACGCCATCGAGGCCCGCGGCGCCGAATTTGCCCGCCTGGAAGCGCTCAACTGCGGCAAGCCCTATGCGCGTGCACTGGGTGACGAGATCCCGGCGATTGCCGACTGCTTCCGTTATTTCGCAGGCGCAGCACGCTGCATGAACGGCACTATCGCAGGCGAGTACCTGGCCGGCCACACCAGCATGATCCGGCGCGACCCTATCGGCGTGGTGGCCTCGATCGCGCCGTGGAACTACCCGCTGATGATGGCCGCCTGGAAGGCCGCCCCGGCCCTGGCCGCTGGCAATACCGTGGTGCTCAAGCCCAGCGAGCAGACACCGCTGACCGCCCTGCTCTTCGGCCGCCTGGCCGCCGACATCCTGCCCAGGGGAGTGCTCAACGTCATCTGTGGCCGTGGCGCCAGCGTGGGCCAGCCGCTGGTGGAGCACCCCCAGGTGCGCATGGTTTCGGTCACAGGCGACGTATCCACCGGGCGCAAGATCCTGCAGGCGGCATCCGGCACGCTCAAGCGCACCCACCTGGAACTCGGCGGCAAGGCGCCGGTGATCGTCTTCGATGACGCCAACCTCGACGAGGTGGTAGCGGGCGTGCGCACCTTTGGCTACTACAACGCAGGCCAGGACTGCACCGCGGCCTGCCGCATCTACGCCGGCCCCAAGATCTACGACAAGCTGGTCGCCGAACTCAGCGCTGCCGTCGCCACCCTGAAGATGGGGACGCAGGACGAAGACGGCGTGGAGCTGGGCCCGCTGATCAGCGACCGCCAGCGCAACCGCGTGGCGAGCTTCGTGGAGCGCGCGCAGATGACGGGCCATATCGAAGTCACCACCGGCGGCAAGCTGCGCCAGGGCAACGGTTTCTTCTACGAGCCCACCGTGATCGCCGGAGCCAGGCAGGACGACGAGATCGTGCGCCGCGAGGTCTTCGGCCCCGTGGTCTCGGTCACGCGCTTCTCGGATGCCGAGCAAGTCATCGGCTGGGCCAACGACTCGGACTACGGCCTGGCCTCCAGCGTCTGGACGCAGGACGTCAGCAAGGCCATGCGCGTGGCCAAGCAACTGCAGTACGGCTGCACCTGGATCAACACGCACTTCATGCTGGTCAATGAAATGCCGCACGGCGGGCTCAAGTCCTCCGGCTACGGCAAGGACATGTCCATGTACGCGCTGGAGGACTACACCGTGCCGCGCCACGTCATGGTGAAGCTGTGAATTTGAGGGATATTGAAATGAAACACTCTCCCAACGAAGCCCTGATGGCCCGCAAGGCCGCTGCCACGCCGCGCGGCGTGGGGGTGATGGGCAACTTCTTCGCCGACCGTGCGCGGAACGCCGAACTCTGGGACGTCGAAGGCCGCCGCTACATCGACTTCGCTGGCGGCATCGCCGTGCTCAACACCGGCCACCGCCACCCCAAGGTGATCGCCGCGGTGCAGGCGCAGCTGGAGCGATTCACCCACACCTGCTACCAGATCGTGCCCTACGAAAGCTATATCGCGCTCGCGGAGAAGCTCAACGAGATCACGCCCGGGACGCACGCCAAGAAGACGGCCTTCTTCTCCACCGGCGCCGAGGCCGTGGAGAACGCCATCAAGATCGCGCGCGCGGCCACCGGGCGCAGCGGCGTGATTGCCTTCGGCGGGGCCTTCCACGGCCGCAGCCTCTACGCCGTGGCACTGACCGGCAAGGTCGCGCCCTACAAGAACGCCTTCGGCCCCATGCCAGCCGAGGTCTACCACGTGCCCTTCCCCAGCGATGCAGAAAGCCTGGCCGAGGCACGCAAGGGCGTGGAGCGCCTGTTCAAGTACGACATCGAACCCAGCCGCGTTGCGGCCTTCATCTTCGAGCCCGTGCAGGGCGAAGGTGGCTTCAACATCATCCGCCCCGAGGCCGTGCGCTGGCTGCGCGAGCTGTGCGACCAGCACGGCATCCTGATGATCGCCGACGAGGTACAGACCGGCTTTGGCCGCACCGGCAAACTCTTCGCCATGGAGCACCAGGAAGCACAGGGCATCGTGCCCGACCTCATGACCAGCGCCAAGTCCATGGCGGCCGGGCTGAATCTCTCTGCGGTCACGGGCCGCGCCGAGGTCATGGACGCGCCTGCCCCGGGCGGCCTGGGTGGCACCTATGCGGGCAACCCGCTGGCCGTGGCGGCGGCGCACGCGGTCATCGACATCATGCGCGAGGAAAACCTGCCCGAGCGCGGCCAGCAACTGGGCGACCAGCTGCAGGCCCGCCTGCACAAACTGCAGGCCCGCGTACCGCAGCTGGCCGAGGTGCGCGGCCAGGGCGCCATGGTGGCGGCCGAGTTCCGGCACACCGACGGTCGGCCCGATGCCGACTTCACCAAAACGGTCCAGGCGCGCGCCCTGGCCCAGGGCCTGATCCTCTTGACCTGCGGCATGGACGGCAACGTGCTGCGCTTTCTATTCCCCCTGACCATCGAACAATCCGTTTTCGAGGAGGCTTTGGTCATACTGGAGACTGCGCTCACGGCCGCCTGAGGCCACAATCCCCCGTTGCGCTCGCAGACACCGAAAGCCCCTCCATGGACATGAAGACCTCCCCCCTCGCCTTGTTGAACGACCCCACCCTGCTCAAGACCGACGGCCTCGTCAACGGCCAGTGGGTGGCAGGCAGCAGCCGCTTTGACGTGAACGACCCGGCCACGGGCCTCAAGCTGGCCGACGTGGCCAACCTGGGCCCCGCCGATGCCGAAGCCGCCATCGCCGCCGCCAACGCCGCCTGGGGCCCCTGGAAAACCAAGACCGCCAAGGAACGCAGCATCATCCTGCGCAAGTGGTACGACCTGCTGATGGCCAACCAGGACGACCTGGGCCGCATCATGACGGCCGAGCAGGGCAAGCCCCTGGCCGAGGCCAAGGGCGAAGTGGCTTACGGAGCGAGTTTTGTTGAATGGTTTGCCGAAGAGGCCAAGCGCATCAACGGCGAGACCCTGCCCCAGTTCGACAACAACCGCCGCCTGATGGTGCTCAAGCAGCCCATTGGAGTGTGCGCGGCCATCACGCCGTGGAACTTCCCGCTGGCCATGATCACGCGCAAGGTCGCGCCCGCGCTGGCTGCGGGCTGCCCCGTGGTCATCAAGCCGGCCGAGCTGACGCCGCTCACAGCCCTGGCTGCGGCCGAGCTGGCGATCCGCGCGGGGATCCCGGCCGGGGTATTCAACATCCTGCCCGCGGACAGCGACAGCTCGATTGCCATCGGCAAGGTGCTGTGCGCAAGCGACGTGGTGCGCCACATCAGCTTCACGGGCAGCACCGAAGTCGGCCGCATCCTGATGGCGCAGTCAGCCCCCACGGTCAAGAAGATGTCACTGGAGCTGGGCGGCAACGCTCCTTTCCTGGTGTTCGACGATGCCGACATCGACAGCGCCGTGGAAGGCGCCTTCGCCAGCAAATACCGCAACGCGGGCCAGACCTGCGTGTGCACCAACCGCTTTTATGTGCAGGAAGGCGTGTACGACGAGTT
>CAYXSL010000078.1:0-19539 GCA_964466605.1 uncultured Verminephrobacter sp. | reverse complement strand
TTGGCCACCTCCTTGTTCACCGCCAGGCCGCCCGCCATGTCGCCATACAGCGTGCAGTAGCCGGTGGACATCTCGCTCTTGTTGCCCGTGGTGGGCACGCTGGCGCCGAACTTGTTGCTCAATGCCATGAGCAACGTGCCACGAATGCGCGCCTGCAGGTTCTCCTCGGTCGTGTCCTCGGCCAGGCCCGCGAAATCGCTGGCCAGCGCGGCCTTGAAGGCCTCGAACTGCGGCTTGATGGAGATCTCGTCGTAGCGCACACCCATGCGGGTGGCCATGTCGCGCGCGTCGATCCAGCTGATGTCGGCCGTGTAGGGCGACGGCATCATCACCGTGCGCACCTTGTCGGCACCCAATGCGTCCACGGCAATCGCCAGCACCAGGGCCGAGTCGATACCGCCCGACAGCCCCAGCAGCGCGCCAGAGAAGCCGTTCTTGCCCACGTAGTCGCGCACCCCCAGCACCAGGGCGTCCCACAGGTCGGCCTCCAGGCTTTTCTCGGACGCAATGTCTGCTTCAATTTTGATAGCTGCTTGCGCATGATGGACGCGCGCAAACACCAGTTTTTCCTCAAAACCTGGGCCACGCCCAGCCACCGAGCCGTCGGCGTTCAGCGCAAACGAGCGGCCCTCGAACACCACCTCGTCCTGCCCGCCCACCAAGTGGGCGTAGACCAGCGGCAAGCCGGTCTCGGCCACGCGCTCACGCATGGTGGCCTCGCGCTCGGCACTTTTGCCCAGATGAAAAGGCGAGGCGTTGATGACGGCCAGCAGTTGCGCGCCCGCCGCCGCTGCGCTGCGCGCGGGTTCGGCAAACCAGGCGTCTTCGCAGACCAGCACGCCCACGCGCACGCCCTCCACTTCGAACACGCAGGGCTCTGTGCCCGCCACGAAATAGCGGCGTTCGTCAAAGACCTGGTAGTTGGGCAGCTCGCGCTTGGCATAGGTCTGCTCGATGCGGCCGTCGCGCAGCACGCTGGCGGCGTTGTGGCAGGCGCTGAACGCGGGCGCATCCGGCGCCAGGGCCTGCGGGTGGCCCAGCACGATGGCCAGGCCCTTCAACCCTGCGGTCTCGCGGGCCACGGTTTTCACGGCATCATCACAGGCCGCGATGAAGGCGGGCCGCAGGAACAGGTCTTCGGCCGCGTAGCCGCAAATGGCCAGCTCGGGCGTGAGCAACAGCCGCGCACCCTGGGCGTAGGCCTCGCGGGCAGCGGCAATGATCTTCTGCGCATTTCCGGGCATGTCGCCCACGACAAAGTTGAGCTGCGCAGTGCAAATGGAGAGCGTCATGGAACTGGAGTCGGCACTTTTGGCCGGGTTGGATACCGCCTCTGCGGCCCCAGGCTGCGGTGGGCAGCACGGGAGAGCGCATGGCTGAGGAAGCTGCCATTATCGCCCGCGTGCTCGCGTCCGCGCTCGACGTGGACGCAGCGGCCTGGAACGCCCTGCTGGCCCGGCAAAGCCACCCCACGCCCTTCCTGCGGCACGAATACCTGGCCGCCCTGCAGGAGAGCGGCAGCGCCACGCCCCGCACGGGCTGGACGCCCCGTTTCATGACCCTGTGGGAGGGCGACACCCTGGTGGCCGCCTGCCCGCTGTACCTCAAGGCCCATTCGTATGGCGAATACGTCTTCGACTGGGCCTGGGCCAGCGCCTACGAGCAGCACGGCGTGCCCTACTACCCCAAGGCCGTGGTGGCCGTGCCCTTCACGCCCGTGCCCGGCACGCGGCTGCTGGCGCGCGACGGGGCCGCGCGGGCGCTGCTGCTGCGAGCGGTGCGCCAGTGGTGCGAGCAGGAGGGCGTGTCGTCGGTGCACATGCTGTTTGCGAGTGGCGACGATGTGCAATCAAGTGCCGAGCAGGACTGGATGCTGCGGCACACCGTTCAATTCCACTGGAAAAACGTAGCCCCTACGCTCGGCGCTGGCGTGTCCTCGCGGCCCCAAGCTGGGGAGGGCCCCCCGGCTTCGCCGGGTCGTGGGACGCTCGCCGCGTTGGGGCGGCCCGGCGTCGACTCGAACCACTTCACCGACTTCGACCACTTCCTCGCCAGCCTCTCCCAGGACAAGCGCAAGAAGATCCGCCAGGAGCGCCGCCGCGTAGCAGAGGCCGGGGTCCGCTTCCGCTGGTCGCGGGGTGCAGGCATCAGCACTGCCGACTGGGATTTTTTCTACCGCTGTTACGAGCGCACTTACCTCGAACACGGCAATCCGCCCTACCTCACGCGGGACTTCTTTGCCCGCATGGCGGCGCACCTGCCCGAGGCCTGGCTGCTGTTTGTGGCCGAGCGTGACGGGCGCCCAATTGCTACCAGTTTGATAGCGATTGAGTCAATCCCATCGGGCGGTAACGGCCCACAAGACCAAAACCTGGTGGCCTATGGCCGCTACTGGGGCGCGCTGGAGCGCGTGGACTGCCTGCACTTCGAGGCCTGCTACTACCAGCCCCTGCAATGGTGCATAGACCACGGCGTGCAGCGGTTTGAAGGCGGCGCCCAGGGCGAACACAAGATGGCCCGGGCGCTGTTGCCCGTGCAGGCAACCAGCGCCCACTGGCTGGCGCACCCGGCCTTTGCCGACGCGGTGGAGCGTTTCCTGGAGCGCGAGGGCGCGGGGGTCGAGGGCTATCTGCAAGAGCTGCAGGCGCGCAGCCCGTTCAAGGCGACCTGAAAAGGCCTGACGCTAGCAATTGCCTCTTCAGAGACTTCTCATCTGACTGGTTGTTATCTGCAATCTCCTGCTGTCATCAGGAATTTGTCGCCAGGGCGCGCCCATACATGTCATCAAACCGAACGATATCGTCTTCCCCTAGATATTTACCGGATTGAACCTCCACAATTTCCAACTCCCCTTCACCCACATTCTCCAAACGGTGCAATACTCCCTGTGGGATATAGGTGGACTCGTTCTCGGAAAGCACCACCACAGCCTCACCCTTTGTGACCCTGGCCACGCCTCGGACGACGACCCAATGTTCAGCGCGATGCAAGTGCATCTGCAGGGACAGAGCTCCGCCAGGCTTCACAACCAAACGCTTCACTTGAAACTGCGTACCCGCATCCACCGTGTCATACCACCCCCACGGCCGGTACTTTTTGCGGTGCTTGCTGCCTTCCACGCGCCCCTCAAAGTTCAGCTTTTCCACTTCATTCTTGATTTCTTGCACGTCGCCCTTGGACATCACCAATACCGCGTCTGGTGTTTCCACAACCACCAGATCGCGCACCCCGACGCACATAACCAGACGTGAGGTTGCAATGGCCAGCGTTGAGTCAGTGCGGGTAAACCGTACATCGCCGTGGGCAGCGTTGCCCCGCTCGTCGGCATGAAGGACTTCACCCAGCGCACTCCACGCCCCCACATCAGACCAGCCCGTCCCCAAGGGCACCACGATACCTTCCGGAAGCATATGGTGGGCTGACTCCCCCAGGTAATCCATGACAGCAAAATCAATTGACTTGCTTTTGCATTCAGAAAATACCCCAGCATTCGCCCGCAAGAAACAACCGTCTCTGCTGCGCGCGCTCCAGGCCTTTTCGCACACAGCCAGAATTTCCGGCTCACAGGTGGCAAGCGCATCCAGCCACACTGATGGCTTCAACAAGAATATTCCGCTATTCCAGAAATGCTGCCCATCCTTGCAAAATGCCATGGCATTTTGCACATCTGGTTTTTCAACAAAGCGGGAAATAAAGTAACCTCCTTGCGGATGACATTCTCCACGACGAATATAGCCATACCCCGTCTCTGGATGTGCGGGCTCGATGCCAAAAGTGACAATCCTTCCATCATTTGCAAAATCAAAGGATCGACTGACGGTACTTTGAAAAACTTCTGCATCCTCAATGAGGTGGTCGGCAGGCATGACCAGCATGGGAGCATCGCACCCTTGCTCTGACGAGAACAATGCAGCCAAGGTCAGGGCCGGGGCGGTATTTTTTCTGTCGGTTTCAAGTAAAAGAGTCGCATCAACATCCAGCTGCCTCAACTGTTCTGCCATGATAAATCGATGCATTTCATTGCCCACAACGATGGGCGGCAAGAAATCCCCGCCTGCATCCAGCGTTCGCCGCACCGTTTTTTGAAAAAGCGACTCTTTTTCAAAAATTGATAAAAACTGCTTGGGATGGTCCTCCCGCGACAATGGCCACAATCGGGTCCCAGCACCACCCGACAGTACAACTGGTTGAATTTTCATTGAGTCACGAGATGATGAGCCCCCTTCAGGAGCATTGTTTCAAACGCCAGGGGCGAAAAGACACCATGGCAAAGTCGCAGGCCGTTAGGAGCTACTCCTTCGCCCTAGCCCCGTCCCTGATCCGCGATACAAGCTGTGATCCCACAGCCCAGAACCAATCGGGGCAACCACACCACAGCTTCCGCCAGAGTGTCAAGTAAGAGTCACCGCAGGCATAAGACGACACACAAGAGTGCACCTAGAATTCATTTCTGAAGCGCGTGAACTTTGTGTATATTCTGAAACAAATTCAAAGAATCCAATGAGGAGGGAGTGCCAATTGCGCCGAACATCCAACTTCAGGCCCACATCGTCCGCTGGATTGCTGCTCTTGGCATCTCTGCTGGGACTTTCCGGGACATCTTTACAGGCCCAGACGCCCCCTCCGGACAGCTCCCTGGACCGCCAGATCGACGAGGCCTTCCAGCGAGTTTTGAAGGCACCAGCCGATGCCAGCGCAGGCAGTAGCTACGCAACATTGCTGGTGAAAGCTGGCAACTACGAAGGGGCCATCGCCGCCCTTGAGCGCCAGCTTCTTGATCCGCAAGCGCCACCCACGGTCCGGGTTGAACTGGCGGTGCTTTACTACCGGCTGGGATCCTACGCAATGTCAGAAAGCTTGTTGCGCCTGGCACTGGAAGATGCGAGGCTCACCGTCGACCTGAGGCAACAAGCGGACAACCTTCTGCGCGATGTCGCTTTCCGCAACCAGACCTCGCAATGGAGCGGTTTGGCTATGCTAGGCCTGCGCTCGCAAACCAACCCTTCCGCACGGGCCAGTGGTGATTTGGTTTACTCGGCAGGTACCTTGGTTCCATTGCCTGAGCAATTCAAGCCCAAATCCGATTCGGATCTACAGGCCATGCTGCGTGTGGACCATCGTTACGACCTCGGTTTACAGAACGAGGCGGCGGTGGTCAGTTCGCTGGTGGCACAGGCCATCAACTTCAGTTCATCGTCTGGACGCCAGCTGCAGGCGACCCAGGTGAAACCTTACGACCTGACGGTGCTAGACGTCACCACCGGGGTGCGGTTCAAGCCCTCCCCGCTGGGTGCACCCGAACTGACGCTGCGGCCCTACCTGGGGTTTGCGCAAATTGGCGCCCAAGGCCACAACTACCTTCGCAACCATGGCGTCGGCCTTGAGGCGGACTATCGCCTCAATGAGCGCACTCTGCTTTCTGCAGGCTACGAACACCGAAGCTACGACTACGCGCAGCGCATTGATGTTACGGACGCCGCACTCAGAGGCGGACCTGACAACAGCCTGAGAGCCCGACTGAGCCGGGAAACCGGCCCTGGACAGGTGCTTAGCGGGGAAGTTGTTCTTCGCAATCACAAAGCCGACAAGCCGCTGTACAGCAACAACAGCCAGGAAGTGCGGCTGACCTATTCGCTGCGGTATTCGAGCCCATGGGCTGCCACCCCGGGCGACTGGGTCACCTCCGCCTGGGCGGGTGCAACTCGGCGCAGCTACGACGGGGCCGATGCTGCAGTGCATCCCCAGATCCTGCGCCGAGACACCGAATGGCGTGTGGGGCTGGCGCACACTGTGCCGGTTGCTTCTGCGTGGGCGCTATTGCTGCAACTCGAACATGTGCGCACCAACGCCAACCTGCCCAATTACCAAAACAGCAACACGTCCGTACTGGGTGCGCTGACCTACCGTTTCTAGCCCTCTTTTGCGCCTTTTTATTGCCCCATGACCCACTTCGTCAGCATCAGGAGCCCAGAATGAGCCCCCCCATTTCCAAGGATTTGTGGCTGGCCGCTGCGATCACCAGCACCACCTTGCCAACGGCGTTCGCGCAACCCGCGCCACCCGCTGGCAGCGCCCCCCCCGCACCTGCCGGCATTGTGGCGGCCGTCACCCCTGGCGCCCAGATCAAGAGCAATGGCCAGATTCTCTATGTAGGCAGCAATGCCCTGCCTGGGCAGCGCATCACCACCGGCAAGGACGAGGTGCTGCATGTGCTGTTGCAGGACCAGTCCGCACTGACACTCGGGCCGGAGTCCGAGCTTGTCATTGATGAGTTCCGCTATGACGACTCCGCCAGGAAAGGCAAGATTCGCCTCAACCTGCGCCAAGGCATTGTTCGCGTGGTGGGTGGATACATCAGCAAAAACGAGCCTACAGAAATCAATACACCCCACGCTTTGGTGGAGATAAGCGGTGGGATTGCCTCGGTCTCCACTTCGCCCAATAACACTCAGACCACCTTTCTGTTTGGGCAACAAATGAGAGTGAGTAACCCCAGCGGTACCCAAACAGTTACAAGGCCTGGGTTTGGAGTAACGAGTTCTGCAAACACCCCACCCTCCTCGCCCGTTTCATCAACAAATGTGATTCAGCTAAGCAATCAGTTGGTGCAGCCCTTAGCTGCAACTACCTCAAGGCAGAGTTTAGGCAGTCCCAATCCTGCGCCCGCTCCATCTGGTGTGCTTATTAGCACGGGGAACACGCCGGGGGGAACACAAAGTCCCGGGTCTACTTTGGCGAATGATCGTCTGGAAAATTCGATCGTCACCAGTACCGCCCTAAATAGTAGTACGCAGATCGTGCGAACCATCTTGGGCTCGGGGCAAGTCCCAAATGCCTCTTGACTGACGCTGGTCTGCTCGTACCGGCGAAGTTTCACCTAGGCCTCGACCCGAGGCAGCCAAAGCCTATGCGCGTCCTGTTCGCCTCCAACTACCCGCACCTGCCCGAAATCACCGGCGGACTGCAAACCGCCACACACGATCTGTGCGTGGCCATCAAAGAGATGGGCGCTGACGCAGCTGTGCTCTGCGGCAAAGTGTCCCACCCCGACGCTGGAAGCAGCACGAGCGCATTTGCGCAGGATGAGCACCTGGGTTACCTGGTGCTCCGCGCGGACAACCCAGAGCAGGCGCTGCCACTGGCCGCCGCAGCATGGAACGCCAGCGTCGTGGTGGTGCAAAATGGCACGGCCTTGCTGCCGATGGTGCGCAGCAGCCTGGAAAGTGGCAAACCCACGGCTGTGTATTTGCATAACGTGGAGACGCACCAGCTTGCAGGCAATTTGCCCGCCCACGAGTCGTTGTTGTATCTCGCCAACTCGGCATTCACGGCACACCGCTGGAATGCGCTGTATGGCCTGGACTGCGCCGTGATCCCGCCGGTCATAGCACCCGACCGCTACCTTGCGAACCAGACCGGCACCAAGGTGCTGTACGTCAATCCGAGCCCTATCAAGGGCGTAGAGATCATGTTCGCCCTGGCCGCAGCATGCCCGGAGCTTCAATTCTTGGTCATGGAAAGCTGGCCACTTGATCCCCAATGGCGCCTTTACTGCCAGCAGCGCGCTGCACAGCTGGGGAATATCGAATGGTGCAGCCCTGCCCCAGATATGCGCGCTGTGTACGCTCAAGCCCGCGTTCTGCTAATGCCATCGGTGTGGGAAGAGTCGTTTGGCCGAACCGTCATCGAGGCTCAACTGAATGGGTTGCCTGTACTGGCGAGCAACCGCGGCGCGTTGCCACAGCTGGTGAGTCAGGGCGGTCTTGTGATGGATCTGCAGGCACCAGTGGCTGACTGGGCGCAGGCCTTGCGCAAACTGCACGCCCCTGCCACCAATGCAGCCTACGCTGCCGCAGCCCAGCAGCAAGCGGCCGCCTACGTGGCAGAAACCCCGCTGGTCCTTGCGCAATTGCTCAGCCTTCTGGCGTTGCACGCCAGCCGCTGACCCTCGCCAGTTGACTTGGCGTCAACAGCGCCGCACAAACGCTGTTGACACCTCCTTACAGTCCCGCCTATTTCGTCATACCCATGCAGCAAGTTACCCCCCGCGCACCGCGCCTGGAAGATTGTCGTTTCTACCATTCCATGACGTTGGCTGAAGGCGAAATGCATGGCGAGTGGGACTTGAGAGGCAACCCTCAGGGTTACCTGGGTGGTGTCAATTTTCAAGGCCGATCTGTATTGGAAGTTGGCCCAGCCAGTGGGTTCCTGACTTTTCACATGGAGGCGCAAGGCGCTGAAGTCACTTGTCTGGAACCTCCCATGTCCCATTTGTGGGACATCGTGCCTTTCGAAGGCTTTGATACGGACTCCTGGCGACGTGAATTCACGACCAGCATTGAGATGGTGCGCAACTCGTTCTGGTACGCGCACCACCAGAAGAAGTCCCGAGCACGCATGGTGGAGGCCGACCCCTACGCACTGACTGAAGCACTGGGATCATTTGATGCAAGCCTTCTCGCGTCCATCTTGCTTCATTGCCGTCGGCCCTTCGACATGCTGCAGAGCGTCGCTGCACGCACGCGCCGCACGGTTATCGTGACCGAGCAGTACAACCCAGCACTTGGCAATGACGCACTGTGTGGATTGCTGCCTCACCGAGGCGCCGAACCCCAGGTCCATACTTGGTGGCAATTTACGCCCCAGTTCTTTATTTCAGCCCTGGGCCTGCTGGGATTCACCCAGGTCCAGCTCAACTTCCACGTTCAGCGCCAGCCGGCCTCCCAGCGCGACGTTCACATGTTTACCGTAGTCTGCGAGCGGCCTGCCACGACATAGTGCCAGCCATGAGCGAACTTCCTCACGCCATCGACCCAGTTGCAGACGCCTGGCGCAACTATGGCCTTGGCCACAAGGCGCTAGCGATTGAACTGGCGCGCGAAGCCTGGGTAGGCGCATCGTCCCCCGCGGCAGCCGCCGCGCTTGGCTACTTCCTGCTGGATGCAGGCGCTCTGCAGCAAGCCGAAGATGTGCTGCTTGCCGCCATGCGCATGGCCCCTCAAATGGGGGTACTGCACTGGTATGTGGGACTGCTTCGGCATGGTCAAGGGGATCTTGATCAGGCGGTAGACACTTTGCGTCACGCATGCCTGCTGGACGAGTCACTCGACGAAGCCGCCTGCACCCTGGCGTGGTGGTTGCACGACCAGGGCAATGTGTCCGAAGCGCTGCACTGGTCCCAGCGGGCGCTTCGCAGCGCGCGTCTGCCGCAAAGGCTGCTGCAGCGGGCTTGGCTATTGCAGCAGCAAGGTTCTATCGAAGAAGCCGTGCTGGCCTATGAAGAAGCCGCCGTTTCGTTTCCCGCAGACGCAGTGGAGCAGTCGCGATTGCATCTGCACTGGGCGCAATGCCTGGAGGCTCTCGAACAGCCACACGAAGCCTCTCTTGTGCTTGCAAAGGGACTGGCCTGCTTCCCGCACCATCCGGACCTGATGACTGCGCAAGCCAAGCTTGAATGGCAGCGTGGCAACACGCACCAGGCGCTCACAATCGCGAAGCGGCAAACAGCGGTGCACCCAGAACTGGTTTCGGCCTGGCATTTATTGGGGACTTTGCTGGAACGAGCTGGAGATCTTGCAGCGGCCGACAGCGCTTTCAACGAGGTACAGCAGCGAGACATGACGCTGGTCGATGCGCTCTTGCGACGTGCATACATACAGGCGCGCTGGGGCAATGGTGAAGCCGCTGAATGGCTGTTGCAGCAGGTGTTATGGCGCGAACCTGGTTCATTGGCAGCACTGGGACTGCGGGCTCAGGTATTGCTGGATCTGGGCCGAACACGTGAAGCACGGATCCAACTGCATGCATGCCTGCAAAGGGATCCTGCCGACAGCGAACTGTGGCGGCTTCTGGCCGTCGCATTGCGCCAGCATTCGCGTCACCTGGTAGCCATGCGTTGGCTGGCCCACGCATTGCACCTGGCGCCCGACAACATTGAAGCGCTGCGAATGCAGGCATGGATGGAGCTTGAGCGGGGAGACGCCACGAAAGCCGCCCGCACAGTTCGGCACCTGCTGACGCTGAGGCCGCAGGACCATGCAGCCCGGGTGCAGGCAGCTTTTGTGTTCGCTGCGGCGGGTGATGCCGCCCAGGCCGCAAACTTCGCCGAAGACTCCGTAGTGGCCAACCCCCAGGATCCGGAGGCATGGCGAGCGCTGTCTCAAGTGCGGTACCAGCAGCTACGGCTCGAAGACGCAGAGCATGCCATTGACGTCGCGTTGCAACTGAGGCCAGGCCAAGTCGATAGTTTGCGCCAACTCGGCTGGATCTTGATTGCAGACCAACGCCCTGCACATGCCCAGCTCGCCTTTCTTCGTGTCCTTGACCAACGGCCACAGGACCCTGTTGCACTCCAGGAGGCCGCCGAATCCTGCCTGAGAGCCGGTCACTTCAGTGTTGGCTTGACACTAGTGAGCCGACTTCTGGATCGGCACCCAGAGCGGCTAGCGGGCCTTTTGCTCCGGGTGCGCCTGCTGTGCGAAGCTGCGCCCATCGTGCCGGATGCCCACGCGATGGCCCTTTCAGAGTGCCGCCGGTTGATCTCCCTGGGTTTGGCCGTAGGAGAAGTAGCACAGTCTTTGATGCGACTGCTGGGCCTTGGTGTTTCTGGTGCGCGGGCAGCACTGCGCTTGCTACCGCGCGGGACGCTCTTGGAGTCGTATAAAGCGGCCATCAGCGAAGCCACCGTCCGGCATGGCCATGACAACCTGCGCAGGCTTGCGATAGAAGCCAGCAAGGATTTTCCGAACGATAGCTGGGTTGCGACGGCATCGCTCTACGCGGCGTCACTTGACCCCGACTCCAACCCGCACGCTCTGTCGCTTTGCGCTCGAGATTGGTATCGCGGGCTGAAATTGCGAAGCGGCTTGTTCTTTGCAGAGAGTCCAGCCCCCCGTCCTGCCGACGCCAAAGCACGCGTTGCCTACGTCGCCGGGCAAAGCCATCAGCGTCTGCTGGAGCGCGTGATTGCCAGCCATGATCCTGCACGCATAGAAGTTTTTCTCTACTCCAACCAACCGTTCCCGCCGCTGCCCACGCATGTCAGGCGGGAACCCCTGGTACCGGAGCGGCTCGCCCAGTCCTGCGCCGCAAACCGCATCGACGTGGTGATCGATACCGGGGGACTGCATCCATTTGAGGGACAACTCGGATTGCTGGAGTGTTATGCCCGTCGCCTGGCACCTTTGCAGGTCGGATGGCTGGGCGTCTGGGGGGGAACAGGCGGCATCTTCGACGCGCTGCTTACAGACGACGCCAGCATCCCGAAAGACAGCGAAAGTCACTACGAAGAGGATCTGTGGCGCCTGAAGGGCGGGCAATGGTGCTGGTCTCCTCCCATGCATGCACCCTCACCAACCCCTGCTCCCGGATTGTCATCCGGCAGTGTCACTTATGGCGTCACCGCCCGAAGTCTTCGACTCAGCCCCCGCTGCATTGATGCCTTCGCCCGCGTCCTGGCAGCCACCCCTCGTGCACGCATCCAATTTCTAGGCCTCTTGTCTTCGGACTGGCCACTCCAGAACCAGATACTCGAGGCAATGGCCCGCCACGGTGTCGCCAAGGGACGAATCGCCTTCTATGCCCATCGAAGCTATGAAAGGCTGCTCGACTGGTGCCAGCAGATTGACATGGTGCTGGACACCTTCCCCGGCAACGGCGGCCTCAGCCTCCTGGAGCCCCTGTGGATGGGCGTTCCGGTAGTGACCCTTGCGGGTGAATGGGCTGGGGCACGGCAAGGCTGCTCCGTACTGATGGCATTGGGTTGCCCGCAACTGATTGCAACCTCTGAGGACGAGTACGTGCAGATTGCCACCACCCTTGGGCAAGACCTGCACACCCTTCAAGAATTGCGGCACGGACTGCGAGCGCGCATGCTGGCATCCCCGCTCACCGATGGCCAACGTATTGCACGCCAGATTGAGGAGGCCATTGCTACCAAGCTTCCGGCATGCAGAGATCTGGCAACTGCGGACGCCAAAGCCAGAATCAAAGCGCAGGCGCGATGGCGTCTTGCAGCCTGGATGGCAAAGGAAACCAAGCTCATTCTCCCCAGCATGGCTCCTTCCGAGACACCGGATCTATCGGTGCTCGTTGTTCTGTACAACCAGGCAGGGCTGACGCGCAAGACGCTGCAGGCCGTTGCAGACCAGCGCGGAGTGTCCTTTGAAACCATCATTATCGACAATGCATCTTGCGACGAAACGCAAGAGCTGCTGAGGCGTGTTCAGGGTGCCACCATTGTGGTCAACGAACATAACAGAGGGTTCCTGCTCGCGGCCAATCAGGCTGCAGCTCTCGCCCGGGGACGGCATATCGTGCTGCTCAACAGTGATGCCATACTTCAGCAGGGCGCATTGGCCGCAGCGCGGGAGCGACTCGATTCGGACTGCACCATCGGAGCAGTAGGTGGACGAATCGTATTGACGAGCGGCGGATTGCAGGAAGCAGGCAACGCCGTCTTCAGCGATGGATCCACACTGGGGATTGGGCGCGGCGAGGATCCCTTTTGTCCAGCGGCCCTGGCCAGCAGGGCAACTGACTACGTGTCAGGCGTATTCACGGCCGTGCCGACTCATTTGTGGCGCATGTTGGGCGGGTTCAACGAAGCCTTTGCCCCAGCCTACTATGAAGATGCCGACCTGTGCCTGCGCATCTGGAAAGCCGGTTGGCGGGTCGTTTACGACCCCGACGTTCTTGTCGAGCATCTGGAATGGGGCAGCACCAGCGACAACATGGAAGCGCCTCGGCAAATGGGCATCAATCGCGAGCGTTTTCGTGCCTTCCATGCCGAGCTGCTGCGCGAGCGTGGTCACCCCTCGCCCGTGCCTTTGGACGCGGACCGCTGGCAATCTCCCGAAGACTCTCCCCGCAAACCACGCATTCTGATTCTTGACAACGAAGTCCCGCACATGTTCAAGGGCGGTGGGCTTCCGCGTGCACGGAAGATATTGCAGGCGCTGGCCCAGTGGCCTGTCACCTTCTTTCCGCTCTGGGACGCGGATGACGATTGGCGGGAGGTGTATGCATCCCTGCCGCGCAGCGTGGAGGTGATGCTTGGCTATGGATTTGCCCGGCTCGAAGAATTTTTGGCCCAGCGAAAGGGCGTCTACGACACGCTGGTGGTGAGCCGCCCACCCAATCTCAAAGCGCTGCAACCGCTGCGCCAGCGCCGTCCTGAACTATTCAAAGGGATGCGCTTGATCTATGACGCAGAGGCGCTGTTTGCCTTGCGGGAGATCGCCGAGGCCGCGGTTCACAAACGGCCACTGCCGCGCGGCGAAGCACAAGCGAAACTGGCTGCTGAGATTCGGTTGGCACAGGGCGTCCAGCAGGTGCTTGTGGTTTCTGAGCGAGATGCGCGCCATTTCAGGCAAGCAGGACATCGCACCACGCAGGTTGGTCATGCCATGAAGGTACGGCGCAATGCACCAGGTCCCGCCCAGCGCAGCGGATTGCTTTTCGTAGGCGCACTGCACCCAGACACTCCCAACGAGGACGGACTTATCTGGTTTCTCGACGAAGTGATGCCGCGACTGGCACGCCTGCTCCCGCAGATGCCAACGCTGTCCATCGTTGGGGTGTGCCGCTCTGCACGCATCCAAGAAAGAGCGAGCTCCACCATAAGAGTGTTGGGAAGTCAGGACCAATTGGAGCACTGGTACGACGCTGCCCGCGTGTTCGTGGCCCCGGTGCGATTTGCGGGTGGTGTGCCCGTGAAAGTCATTGAAGCGGCAGCCTGCGGTGTCCCGGTGGTTGCATCTGCCGTTCTGGCCCGCCAACTTGGGTGGATGAGTGGCCGGGAGATACAGCATGCACGTGATGCGGATGCCTTTGCTCGCGCAACAGCAAGACTTTTGCAAGACGATGCGCTCTGGCTGCGCCAGCAGACCGCAGCGGCCAACTTGTGCGAACACCAGTACAACCCGGAGCAGTTTATCCACGACGTACTTCAATTGTTCCGGGCAGATGCAAGGGTGAAAGCGTGAAGGCGCACCCCTTGGACACCCAGACCATGCGCTCAGCAAGGCGTTTCATCGCGCGGGGACAGTTCGATGAAGCCGAAGCCGTGATAGGGCACGCCTTGGTGCAAGAACCCAACCTGCCCGCCACGCATGTTGCTCTCGCAAAGCTGCGCTGGCCGGGGATGGACTACCTGGAATGGCTGGGTTGGTTTCACTCCGTGCTTTCGCCGGATTTATACGTAGAGATCGGTGTGGAGAGAGGAAACTCACTCGCTCAGGTGCGCCCTGGCACCCAGGTCGTTGGGATAGATCCCGCCCCGCAGGCCCAGCCCCAGGCACGATGCGCAGGACCGGTCCAGCTGTTCTCCCAGACCAGCGCTGAGTTCTTCACGGCGATGCCCGAAAACTGCTATTTGCAAAACCGCGGGTTTGACTTGGCGTTCATCGATGGCGATCATCGTTTTGAGGCAGTGCTTGCAGACTTCATGGCGCTGGAAAAATGGGCTGCACCAGAAGCGGTCGTGCTGATACACGACACCATTCCCCTCACCAGCGCGACATCCACCAGCCAGCGCAAAACGGGTTTTTATAGTGGCGATGCCTGGAAAATCGTTCCCTGCCTGCGCAGCCTACGGCCCGATCTGCATTTGGTCACGCTGCCTGCCGCACCCACAGGTCTGACGGTTGTAACCGGACTCAACCCTGCGTCGCGCACTTTGCAGGAGCGCTTGCCTTCGGTTCGGGCGGCGTACGCATCACTGTCAAGCGCACACATCGTCAGCATGCCTGCTGCCTTCTTGGCACTCGGCAGCAACGACAGGGATTGGATGTCGAATTGGCTCAGGCAGGCGCGCGCGCAATGACGCACGCAAAATCATGGGCTAGCCGCCCCGCGCGGTACAGCTCCTCCTCAGCAGCAATAACGCACTGCCTGTAAAGACTGGCCGATTCGGATGCAAAATTTTGGGCCGTTTCTGCCAGCAGCAAATGCAGCAGGGCGCCTCCGTATGGACGCACCTCCACAGGTTGGAAGTACCGGCCGACCAATGGCAACAAATTCGAGGAGCACACAGCTTCGCTGGGATCCACGGCAATCACCTCTTCCACGGTAGGCGCCCGAAAATTCCGCTTTAACTGGCCTGACAAAGTGGTCATCAATTGCTCTGGCAGCAAATCAGCCAGCCGGTTGATAAATCCTAGCTGCTCATTGCTCCACTGGAACCTGTCCGGTCCCACATACTCGTCCAAGAACAGCCAGCCTGATGGCTTCAGCAGAACTGCAAGACTTTCGTAGAGATGCTCAAGCTCCGAGCAGTGGTGCACGCTGGAAACGCCGAGAACGGCATCAAAACTCCCGGGCAGAAATGGATCAGTCCCCACGGGAATCTGATTCATATCCGCCTGGACATACTCGATGAAAGGCCACTCGACCGCCTGTTTGCGCGCCAGAGCCAGCGCCTTGGCGGACAAATCTGACGCCACGATCTTTTCGACCCATCCAGCACGTGCAATTTCACGCTCCAGCTGGCCTGTGCCACAGCCGACCACCAGCGCGCGACGCAAAGGCCGCGTTCTGGAAGCCCCCACAGTGCGAAAGAACCAGGCAAGCGGCGACGTATCGGGGCAACCAGTCACCCGCTGATTGATGCAGGTACGAACGTCTTCCAAATCAGTCCAGTGACCACCATTGGCCACCCAGCTTTGGGGGTCTCCCCATGTGGAATCCAGTTTCAGGGCCAGTTGGTTGTCCACCAACTCGGGTGGCATATGGCCTGGGCTCTGGCCTTGCACAGCAGGCTCGCGGGCTGATCGCAAATGATATTCGGTCATTTATTGCAATGATCAAGAGTCAACGTGCCTGAGTTCATTCGACAGCGCTCGCACAAGCGCCCGGTCCTCCGACGCCGCTTGTTGCATCAGAATGCCCCGTTCACCATGTCGCTTACCGTTCATATAACGATCAAGCTGGTCCAGCATGCGGCCTGGATACTCAGTCGCACACGACTCCGCCTGAATAAATACAGCCACAAAATCATTCCAAATGTCCCGCGTCTGATACGCGACGAATGACTCCAGCAATGCTGGCTTGAAGCCATTACGCTGCGCCCAGCGAACCAGAGCGCTACCTGCGTCTGGGTAAAACCGCCAGCAATCCACGGGATAGCGATGATAGTCTCCATTGGTCGGTGCATTGAGATAAAAGAGCCCCTGCGGTTTAAGGACACGCATAACCTCCATGAACATCAGCCAAAAGAACTCAACATGTTCAAAGCAGGAACTGCTCACCACGGCATCCACTGAACCATCAGCAAAAGGCAACCGATAAGGGTCCTGCAACACCACATCCACCCCCGCCCCTGCAGAGAAATCCACACCTATATATCGACAATATGCAGGAGCAACGCTACGCATAGTGCCATTGACATCCTGAGATCCAATATCCAATACAACACAGTGTTTTTCAGCCCGAAAGTAGGTGGAAAAGAACAGCTGTGCGTTGTCCATGGCGCTGGGGTGCATAGAAAGTAATAATCAATGGCGGCGAAGAATCACCAAATCCTGATTTCCCGCCATGCCCTCGATAATATCAAGTACATCAAAAAAACGACTCCAGTGCGTCATGATGTAGTCTGGGGAATGCAGAATATTACGATAATACTCCTGATCTGCAACCACATCCTTCAATTGAGAGTTGATGCCTTGGTCAACAAAACCCCGCTGATGCATGTCGATCTTCTGTGATGTGGGTGCATCGTAGAGAGCCATTTGAGCCAAGCCTTGGACGGACAAAAGCAACAATGCACCTGGTCGTGTAAGGCGATTCAATTCCGCCAGCCACTCCGACTCCATCTCCCGATCCAAATGGGTCAGCACCGACACCCCCAACACCAAATCAAATGCGTCCGCAGGCAACGAGCAAGGAGGCCGCAGGCCCACGTGCACAAACCGCCCCTTCTGCAAAATTTGGCGGCAAGCTTGGATGTTGTCCGCATCGATGTCCGCGCCAGTCACTTCGGGCGCAAGCATGGTCAGATAGCGAGTCAGACGCCCGGCACCACATCCCCAGTCCAAAATGGATTCAAACGATGACATGGGCCGCCCAAAGCGCTCCAGAAGAAGTTGCTCGAAGCGCTTCACGATGGTGGCGCCGCCCAATCGGAATGCATTGACATCCGGAGCGCCAATGACACGGGCAATGCGTGCAGGAGCTGGCGCCCGGGGCTCCAACGCAGGATCTGCCAGATACCAGGCTGTGCGGTAGCTCAGCCGGTGCTCACCGAACGCCCCAGTCACATTCACCCTGGCAAATCCACCGGGGAACAACATTTGACCTGGTGGCATACGAAATCGCGCACTAAAACGGGAAGCCTCGGCGTTGGGAACAGCTCCGAACTTGGCCAACACGTCGGGCGACGGAACGCGCCACGTGACATCCACAGCGTCCAGACCATTGACCAACACCCTGCTGGGCATGTCCCACAAACCCAGAGCCCAGCCTTCAATGACAAGCTCATCTCCATTGACCAGCATGGATCCAGGCATCCAGCGTAAAAATCGGGCCGCTGCAATTTGCATATCGGCGCTCAGGATATCGATCGATGGAATCATGGAAAATTGAAATTACAAACGTGCAGTGGTCTCATATACCCAGCATTTGACCTATCTATTGGATTCTCACCCATTTTCGCCACAACGCCACCGTCCCTCCACTCCTGGAACAAAGCGGACGCTTTTTTGGAATGCGTCATCCATGGCGGGAAAATGATTGGCACCTACCAGCCGAGAGAGGCACCTACCGCGCCAGGGTTGATACGCCATTGCGCCGAAAATCGGACTCCACCATCATTTGGCACAATTGTTCAAGTGTGGTTATTGGCTTCCAATCCAGTTTTTCCCGTGCCTTGGAAGAATCCCCAATGAGCAAATCAACCTCAGCAGGTCGATAAAAAGAAGAGTTAATTCGAAGCACGGTATTTCCAGTCGCCACATTCACTGCTTTCTCTTCTTTGCCAGCCCCCAGAAAATCTATCTCCACACCCGCCACCTTAAACGCCATGCGGGTGAATTCGCGCACCGTTTCCGTGCGTCCCGTGGCCAAAACAAAGCTGTCAGGCTCCTCTGCCTGGAGCATCCGCCACATGCCATCCACGTACTCTTTTGCAAACCCCCAGTCACGACGCGCATCCAAATTTCCAAGTTCTAGCACTTCCTGCTGTCCCAAGCAGATCCGTGTAACACCGTGGGTAATTTTCCGGGTCACGAACTCCATCCCTCTCAGGGGCGATTCATGGTTGAACAAAATACCGCAGCTGGCAAATATTCCGTAACTTTCCCGATAGTTCTGGGTAATCCAATGTGCATACAGCTTGGCCACCGCATAAGGACTTCTAGGATGAAATGGCGTTTTCTCCGTTTGGGGAATGGCCTGAACCGCCCCATACATCTCGGAGGTGCTGGCCTGATAAAAGCGGATACCAGGATCTACCGAGCGAATGGCCTCCAGCAGATACAAAGGCCCCATGCCTGTCGCCATCGCCGTCGCGATAGGTTGCTCAAAAGAGGCACCCACAAAGCTCTGTGCAGCGAGGTTGTACACCTCACTCGGATTGGTTTCTCGCAAAAGGCGAATGCCTGCGCTCAGGTCCGCAAGATCGTACTCATGAAGCCGAAGATGCGGATGCTCCGCGATACCCAGTTCTTTGAGACGCCAGAAATTTGTTGAGCTGGTGCGCCGATAAGTGCCATGCACTACGTAATTCTTGTCTAACAGCAATTGCGCCAGGTATGCGCCGTCCTGCCCTGTCACCCCTGTTATCAATGCCACCTTCATGCGCAGTTCCAAGAGAATTCTGATGAGTCTGATTCTCGGGGAAAGTCGGGTCTGGAGTGCGGTTGTTTGCAGAAGAGCAAAGCTTTAACCCTTCCCTGGACGCGCGTGCAACAAGTCGAGGCAGTTATGCCCACTCACAACAGCATGTGAGCTCAGATGCAAACGGGGTCAGAGGTCATGCAAACCTGCCCAACCTGGGCCATGCAACTCAGCCAAACAGATGTGGTCAGACTCAAGGGTGCGGGCAAGAGAGTAAACACACCAAATTGCAGTTACGGCGCCAGAAGCTCTGCGGGTGCGCTCAGAAGTTTTCCCACTCTTCTTCTGCCCCCACAGCCACGGGCCGGTAACCTTTGTCCACGGCAGCAACCGGAGAGGCGGATGGAGCTGTTTTTTTGGCATTGCTGACCGGCGCGGCCCGCAGCGCCAATGTTTTCTTGGGGGCCAAGCCGCCCGCACCGGCCCCTCGGGCTGCACTGGCAGGCGCGGCAGTGGGTGCAGGGTGTGCTGCAGGAGCGGCGCCTGGCGAGCTCTTCCCCTGATCCGCCGATAGCTTGAACACTGCCACCGCTCCCACCAGGGCCTGGGCCTGGTGGCTCAGACTGCCGGCGGCAGCGGCCATTTCTTCCACCAAGGCGGCGTTCTGCTGGGTGACCTGGTCCATCTGCGTGACGGCCTCGCCCACCTGGCTGACGCCCTGGCTCTGCTCGCTGCTGGCGGCGCTGATCTCGCCCATGATGTCGGTCA
>CAYXSL010000077.1:0-19749 GCA_964466605.1 uncultured Verminephrobacter sp. | reverse complement strand
AATTCCGTCTCCACCGGTTCCACGGAGAGGCAGTTGGACTTGGTCGAGCAGTCGCCGCAGCCCTCGCACACCAGCTCGTTGATGACCACGGTCTTGTCGGGCGTGGCCAGCGTGCCGCGCTTGCGGCGGCGGCGCTTTTCGGTAGCGCAGGTCTGGTCGTAGATGATGACCGTGCAGCCCTTGATCTCGCGGAACTGGCGCTGCAGCGTGTCGAGTTCGTCGCGGTGGTGCACCGTCACGCCCTCGGCCAGCGCCACGCCGTCGTACTTCTGTGGCTCGTCGGTCACGATGATCAGCTTGGCCACGCCCTCGGACTTCAGGCTGTTCATGATCTGCAGCACCGAGTGGCCTTCAGGGCGCTCGCCCACGGTCTGGCCGCCGGTCATGGCCACCGCGTCGTTGTAGAGCACCTTGTAGGTGATGCTGGTGCCCGCCGCAATGCTCTGGCGGATGGCCAGCAGCCCGCTGTGGAAGTAGGTGCCGTCGCCCAGGTTGGCGAACACATGCTGGTCGGTGGTGAACGGCGCCTGGCCTACCCAGGTCACGCCCTCGCCGCCCATCTGCGTGAAGGTGGACGTCTTGCGGTCCGGCATCCAGTTGGCCATGTAGTGGCAGCCAATGCCGGCCACGGCGCGCGAGCCTTCGGGCACGCGGGTGCTGGTGTTGTGCGGGCAGCCGCTGCAGAACCACGGGGCGCGTTCGCCCGTGTCCACCTTCAGTTCGGCCATGCCACGCTCGCTGGCCTCGATGACGCTGATGCGTGCATCCATGCGCGCGATGATGTCGCCGGGCACGCCCAGCTTCTTGAGGCGCTTGGCAATTGCCTTGGCGATGATGGCGGGCGTGAGGTCAGCCTTGGCGCGCAGCAGCCAGTTCTGGCTGGGGTTGGGCATGCTCCATTCGCCGCCCGTCGCATCGCCCTCGGGCTCGTCGAACTTGCCCAGCACGTTGGGGCGCACGTCGGCGCGCCAGTTGTACAGCTCTTCTTTCAGCTGGTACTCGATGACCTGGCGCTTTTCTTCCACCACCAGGATCTCTTGCAGGCCTTGTGCAAAGTCGCGCGTGATGGTCGCTTCGAGCGGCCACACCACGTTGACCTTGTGCACGCGGATGCCCAGCTGGCGGCAGGTGTCGTCGTCCAGGCCCAGGTCCACCAGGGCCTGGCGCGTGTCGTTGTAGGCCTTGCCGCTGGCGATGATGCCGAAGCGGTCGTTCTTGCCTTCGATGACGTTGTAGTTGAGCTTGTTGGCGCGGATGTACGCCAGGGCCGCATACCACTTGTAGTCCATGAGGCGCGCTTCCTGCTCCAGCGGCGCGTCGGGCCAGCGGATGTGCAGGCCGCCGGGCGGCATCACGAAGTCCTCGGGCATCACGATCTTCACGCGGTCGGGGTCGATGTTGATGCTGCTGGAGGACTCCACCACTTCCTGGATGGTCTTCATGCCCGACCACACGCCCGAGAAGCGGCTCATGGCAAACGCGTGCAGGCCCATGTCCAGAATCTCTTGCACGCTGCTCGGGAAGAACACCGGTGTGCCGCAGGCCTTGAAGATGTGGTCGCTCTGGTGCGCGGCCGTGCTGCTCTTGCTGATGTGGTCGTCGCCCGCAATCGCGATCACGCCGCCGTGCTTGGCGGTGCCCGCCATATTGGCGTGCTTGAACACGTCCGAGCAGCGGTCCACGCCCGGGCCCTTGCCGTACCAGATGCCGAACACGCCGTCGAACTTCTTGCTTTGCGGGTACAGGTCGAGCTGCTGCGTTCCCCACACAGCGGTGGCGCCCAGCTCTTCGTTCACGCCCGGCTGGAAGACGATGTTGTTGGCCGCCAGGTGCTTCTTGGCCGCCCACAGTGCCTGGTCATAGGTGCCCAGTGGCGAGCCCCGGTAGCCGCTGATGAAGCCTGCCGTGTTCAGCCCGGCCACTGCATCGCGCTGGCGCTGCAGCATGGGCAGGCGCACCAGGGCCTGCACCCCGCTCATGAAGGCCCGGCCGTGGTCCAGGGAATATTTGTCGTCGAGCGTGACGGTTTCCAGCGCCTTGCGGACGGATTCGGGCAACGGGGCATTCATGGCTATGTCTCCAATGGCTTTTTTGTGGGGCCGGGCCTTGTGGGCCGGGGGTGGGGCAGAGTCCATCCGCCCGTATAGGGCAGCGGCTCCAATGTGGAGGTAAGTGTATGTCTGTGCTGCTGATATGTCTTTGCGTTGTGTGCCGTGTTTAGGCTATTCTGAGAAAGGATCTTTCTCTTTGCAGCCATTTTGTGAACACTCTCGACAAATTCGATATCGCCATCCTCAACGAGCTGCAGGCTGACGCCCGCCTGACGAACGCCGAGCTGGCCCAGCGCGTGGGCCTGTCGGCCGCGCCCTGCTGGCGCCGCGTGCGGGCGCTGGAGGAGCAGGGCTTCATCAAGGGCTACCGTGCCGAGATCGACCGGCACAAGATCGGCCTGGGTGTGCTGGCCTTTGTGCGGCTCGATGCCGACCGCAGCACGGGCAACCTCACGCGCAAGATGGAGGAGGCCATCCGCCAGATCCCCGAGGTCGTGTCGTGCCACTACATCAGCGGCACCGGCACCTTCGAGCTGCAGGTGGTGGCGCGCGACCTGGACAGCTTCTCGCAGTTCGCGCGCGACGTGCTGCTGAACCTGCCCAATGTGAAAGACATGCACACCAGCTTTTCGCTGGGCGAGGTGAAGGCCAGCGGGGCGCTGCCGCTCACGCACCTGGCGCGGGTCAAAGGGTGATTGCTATTGAATTGATAGCTGCCAAGGGTTTATAGTCGCGCGCAGGGGCCTGTTTTGGCGTGAAATCCGGGCAGCAGAAGCCTGCGCGTGGGGGCGGGGGGCGCGATGTGGCTGGGCGCCCTGCAAGGTAACAAGGCGTGAGTGCATGGTTCCTGCGCAGGGGGGTGCTGTATAAGCCTGCGGAACCACAGCGGGGCTGCCAAGCTGCCGCGCGCACCCTCTCCGCCATGCTCCCGCAGGTCCTGCACCTCGTGTCCCTGACCGGGGTGGTGGCTTGCAAGGTGGCTGGGCGAGCGGTTGCCGGTGGGTCTACCAATACGACGGCTCCTTTCGCGCACAGCCCCCGGGCCTGCCGACCGGAGCCCAAAAAAAAGAGGGCGAGGGCGGCATGGTCATCTGGGGCATCTTTTGGGGCGCAGTACTGGGCTCATGGTTCGGCGGCTACGGCGACTTCGGGCCGTTTGTGGGCGGCATTCTGGGCTTCTTCGCCGGGTTGTCGCTGCGCTGGGCCATCCGCTCCGCCATCCGCACCGAGCTGCAGGCGCACGCCACCAAGGCCACTGCCCAGCCCACGCGGGCACCGCAGGTGGCGGTTGCCGAAGACCAGCCTGTGGCGGCAGCGCCCGTGGCGCAACGGCCTGTGCCACACGCACCCCCTCCACCACCCACCATCAGCGACACCCCCCGGGATGCAGGCGACGCCTTTTGGACCGGCGAACTCACGCCGCAAGGCCTGCCGCGCATCCCTTCGTCGGCCCCGGTGGCCGCCCGCACGGATGCGCCTGCCCCACCCGCCGCGCCCCGCAAGACAACAGCCCAGCCCGCGCAGCCCAACCCCGTCGAGCTGGCCGTGCTCGCGACCAAGAACTGGTTTCTGGGCGGCAACACCATCGTGCGCGTGGGCCTGGTGATCCTGTTCATCGGCCTGTCCTTCCTCGCGCGCTACGCGGCGTCGGCCGGGCTGCTGCCGGTGGAGTTCCGCCTCGCGGCGGTGGCGGCGGTGGGCATTGCGCTGCTGGGGGTGGGTTTCCGCAAGCGCGCCGACAAGCCCGGCTTTGCGCTGGCCCTGCAGGGCGGCGGCGTGGCGGTGATGTACCTCACGGTGTTCGCCGCCTTCCGGCTCTATGGGCTGCTGCCGCCGCTCTGGGCCTTTGGGTTGATGATCGCAGTCTGCGCGGCCAGCTGTGCGCTGGCGCTGCTGCAGGACTCTCGCGCGCTGGCGGTGGCGGCGTTCGCCGGCGGTTTCGCTGCGCCCATCCTGCTGTCCACCGGCCAGGGCAGCCACGTGGGCCTGTTCAGCTACTACACCCTGCTCAACCTGGCCATTCTTTTCATCGCCCACCGGCGCTCCTGGCGCGTGCTCAACGTGGTGGGTTTTGTGGCCACCTTTGGCGTGGCCACGGCCTGGGGGGCGCTCAAATATGTGCCCGATCACTACGCCAGCACGCAGCCCTTCCTCGCGGGCTTTGTGCTGATCTACCTCGCCACCGCCATCCTCTATGCGCGCAACACGCCGACGAAGCTGGGCAAGACGGTGGACAGCATGCTGGTCTTTGGCACGCCGCTGGTGGGCTTTGGCCTGCAGGCCGGGCTGGTGCAGCCGTTTGAGCTGGGCGCGGCCTTTTCGGCGCTGGCCTTTGCGGCGGTCTACCTGCTGACCGCGACCGTGCTGGTGCGCCGCGCGCAAGAAAGCTGGCGCCTGCTCACCGAATGTTTCATTGCCATCGGCGTGGGTTTTGCCACGCTGGCCGTGCCGCTGGCGCTGGATGCGCAGTGGACGTCTGCGGTGTGGGCGCTCGAAGGCGCGGGCGCCTTCTGGGTGGGCATGCGCCAGGCGCGCTGGATGCCGCGTGCCTTTGGCCTGGTGCTGCAGGTCGTGGCCATGCTGGCGTTCATGGGCGGCGTGGACAGCGGGGGGCTGCAGGTCTCGCCCCTGCCGCTGGCCAACCCGGCCTTCCTGGGCGCGATGCTGATTGCGTTGCCCGCGCTGCTGCTGGCCTGGTGGCTGCGCCAGCCGCTGCCCCACAGCGGATCGGCCTGGGCCCAGGGCTATGCCAGGGTGGAGGTGCTGCTGCCCAACCCGGCCTACCTCTACGGCTTTGTCTTCTGGTGCCTGGCCTGGTGGCTGGAGATCACGCGCAGCGTGCCCGCCACCGAGGCGAATCAGTGGCCCGTCCCGGTGTTCTCGGGCCGCGTTGCCGAACTGCTGGGCATGCTGGCCGTGGTGCTCAGTGCGGCGCTGTCGATGGTGCTTGGCCTGCGCACGCGCTGGGCGGTGGCCACCTGGCCCGCGCGCGCCACCATCGGCGTGCTGGCGCTGGGGTTCGTGGCGCAGGTGGTGGACGGCCACCGTGTGTTGAGCACCCCCGCCTGGGCCGTGTGGCCCATCGTGCTGGCGCTGCATGGGTGGATGCTGTGGCAGACCGACCGTTTGCAGGCGGCGGACGCTGAGGGCCCGACCGCCCAAAGCGCGCCGCGCTTGGGCTGGTTCCACGCCGCCACGGCCTGGCTGGTGACCTTGCTGCTGGCCGACTGTCTCTGGTCCGGCATCGGCAAGGCCGAGCTGTGGCGCACCTCGTGGGCCGGTGTGGTCCTGCTGGTCAGCGCGATTGCGGTGCTGATGCTGCTCGCGCTCTGGGCGGGCCGTGGCAACCAGCCTGCGGCACGCGCGGCGCTGCCCTGGCCGCTGAACCCGCATGCCGAGGCCTATTACTGGCTGGCCGCCCTGCCTTTGGCAGCGCTGGTGTTCGGGGGCGCGCTGCTGTCGGCCGTGCATTCGTCGGGCCACACGGCGCCGCTGCCCTACATCCCGCTGCTCAACCCCACCGACCTGACCCTGGCGCTTGCGCTGGGCGGCCTGGTGTTCTGGCGGCGGGTGCTGCTCGCCGCGCTGCCACCCCCGGCCCGCTCGGGCGGAGTCACCGGGCGCCATGCGCTGGTGGCCTTGGCGCTGCTCGCGTTCATTGTGGTCAACACCGTGTGGCTGCGCGTGGCCCACCACTTCCTTGGCGTGCGCTGGGATGCCTCGGCGCTGTTCAACAGCTTTGTGGTGCAGACCGGCTACGCCATCCTGTGGACGCTGCTGGCGCTCGGCCTGATGGTGCTGGCACACCGCCGCGTGCAGCGGCCGCTGTGGCTGGTGGGCGCGGGACTGCTGGGCGTGGTGGTGGTCAAGCTGCTGCTGATCGATCTGTCCAACGCGGGGGGCGCCGAACGCATCATTGCCTTCATCGCCGTGGGCGTGCTGATGCTGGTGGTGGGCTACTTTGCGCCGCTGCCGCCCAAGGCTGCGGCCCCTGCGGCGCCTGCCGCGCCACCGCTGACGCCATCGCAACCAGAAACATTGCCATGAAGAAGCCTGTCGCCCTGAACCTGCCCCTGGTGCTGGCCGCCGCCGCCCTGTCCCTGTGCGCCGGTGTGGCCCAGGCGGCGGCCGATGCCAACAGCCCTGCGGCCTACGCCATCCGCATTCCTGTCACGCTCGCGGCCGATGCGCCGCTGCAGCGCGTGGTGCTGCCTGCCGAGGTGCTGGTGCGCCTGCAAAGCCCGGGCTATGCCGATGTGCGCCTCTTCAACGGCGCGGGCCAGCCCGTGCCCATGGCGCTCGCCGGTGTGGCGGCGGCCAGCGCGCCCGAGGAATCGGTGACTTTGCCCGCCTACCCCATCCTGGGCGCCGCGAGCACGGGCACGGCCGGGCTGGAAGGCCTGTCGCTGCGCATCGAGGAGCGCCAGGGCCAGCGTGTGGTGCAGATCGACACGGCCGCCACGACCACCACGGCAGGCCCTGCCACCCCGCAAGCCGTGCGCGGCGCGCTGCTCGACGCGCGCAATGTGCAGCTGCCCGTGGCCCGCATGGCCCTGGACGTGGATCTGCCTGCGGGCCAGCCCGTGACCTTCCGGGTGCAGGCCAGCAAGGACCTCCAACATTGGCAGCCGCTGGCCGAGACCGTGCTCTACCGCGCCGACTCTGCGGCGGCGCCCACGGTGTCCACTGCGCCAGGCCGCCTGGGCAACGAGCAGATCGACCTGCAGCGCGCCGACCTGAAGGGCCACTACCTGCGCGTGACCTGGGGCGACGCTGCCGTGACCCTGCGTGGCGCCACGCTGGCGACCTCGTCCAAAACGGGCCCGCGCGAGCGCGTCAGCGCCAGCATGGCCGCGCCCGCCCTGGCCGGCCCGCGCGAGCTGGTGTTGGCGCTGCCGTTTGCCACGCCGGTGGCCGCGCTTGCCATCACCCCGCCCGGCAGCAATGTGCTGATTCCGGTGCGCGTGATGGGCCGCAGCCACCGCGAGCAGCCCTGGTCGCCACTGGCGAGTGCGGTGGTCTACAAGATGACCGCGGGAGGAAAGGAACAGGCCAGTGGCCCCGTGGAGCTGGGCGGCGCCTCGGTGCGCGAGATCAAGATCGAAACCGACCCCAAGACCCCCGGTTTTGCCGCCGCGCCCGCTTTGGCGCTGCAGTTCGAGCCCGCGCAGCTGGTGTTCCTGGCCAGCGGGCAGGGGCCCTTCACGCTGGCGGCGGGGCTGCCCGGGCCCACCGCGGCGGCCAGCGCCTTCCTGCCCCTGGCCAGCCTGGTGCCGGGCTACCAGCCCGCGCAAGAGAGCCAGCTGCCCGTGGCGCTGGCCGATGTGGTCCGGGCCGACATCACCGGCGGCAAGCCCGCAGACGGCGCGCAGGTGCCCGCTGCGGCGGCCAGCGGCGGCGTCTCTACGCGCAGCGCCGTGCTGTGGGGCGTGCTGCTGGCGGGCGTGGCGGCACTTGGACTCATGGCCTGGCTGCTGCTGCGGCAAACCAAACAGGCGGGCGCTCAGGCCCCGGCTGCGCCGACCGATGCCCCATGACGAAGCGCGGCGTTGGTGATGGCCCGTTTGGCGCAGGCCCGCAGTGGGCTATTTGGTGCTGAGCCACCACGGCCGCGCCAACCGTCGCACAATGCGCAGACATGCCGCCATTGCCGTCCCACGAAAGCACGCGCAGCGTTGCGCCCCCGCCCTCCCCTGATGCCCCGGACTTGAGCCCGGGCGCCCCGCCGCAAAGCGATGTGGCTGCAGACCGTGCCGCGCGTGCGGATCTGGCGCATGGCACCGAAGAGTCCGTTGCCGCCCAGTTGGGGGACAGCGCGGCGCTGAACCAGGCGGCTTCGCTCTCACCGTTTGCGCCCTTGTCGGTGCCCGTGTTCCGCATGCTCTGGCTCACCTGGGTGGCGGCCAACACCTGCATGTGGATGAACGACGTGGCGGCCGCCTGGCTCATGACCACGCTCACCACCTCGCCCGTGCTGGTGGCGCTGGTGCAGACCGCTTCCACGCTGCCGGTGTTCCTGCTCGGCCTGCCCAGCGGCGCGCTGGCCGACATCCTGGACCGGCGCCGTTACTTCATCGCCACGCAGTTCTGGGTGGCGGCCGTGGCGCTGGTGCTGTGTGTGGCCATCCTGGCCGGGGGCATGACGGCGCCGCTGCTGCTGGCGCTCACCTTTGCCAACGGCATCGGCCTGGCCATGCGCTGGCCGGTGTTTGCGGCCATCGTGCCCGAGCTGGTCAGCCGCCCGCAGCTGCCCGCCGCGCTGGCGCTCAACGGCGTGGCCATGAACGCCTCGCGCATCATCGGCCCGCTGCTGGCGGGCGCCATCATCGCCAGCGCGGGCAGCGCCTGGGTGTTTGTGCTCAACGCGGTGCTGTCCATCATCTCCGGCTTCACCATCATGCGCTGGAAGCGGGTGCACACGCCCAGCCCGCTGGGGCGCGAAAAGCTGACCAGCGCCATGCGCGTGGGCCTGCAGTTTGTGCGCCAGTCGCCGCGCATGCGGGCCGTGCTGTGGCGCATCTCCATCTTCTTTTTGCACGCCACCGCGCTGCTGGCCCTGCTGCCGCTGCTGGCCAAGGGGCTCGAAGGCGGCGGCGCGGGCACCTTCACGCTGCTGCTGGCCAGCATGGGCGCGGGCGCCATCGCGGCCGCCATGTTTTTGCCGCGCCTGCGCCAGGCCATGGCGCGCGATGTGCTGGTGATACGCGGCACGGCGCTGCAGGCCGCCGCTACGGGCGTGATGGCCGTGGCGCCCAATGTGTACGTGGCCGTGCCCGCGATGTTCGTGGCGGGCATGGCGTGGATCACCACGGCCAATTCGCTCAGCGTGTCGGCCCAGCTCGCGCTGCCCAACTGGGTGCGCGCGCGCGGCATGTCCATCTACCAGATGGCCATCATGGGCGCGACCGCGCTGGGCGCCGCCGTGTGGGGCCAGGTGGCCACGGTCACCGATGTGCATGTGAGCCTGGGCATTGCCGCCGCCACCGGCGTGGTGGCCATGCTGCTGGTGCAGCGCCTGGTGGCCGACCGCAGCATGGAGGAAGACCTCAGCCCCTCACGCGCCTTCAAGGCGCCCGTGGCCGACACACCGCCCGGATCAGGGCACCTGGTGGTCACCATCGAATACTTCATCGACCCCGCCCGCGCCGCCGAATTCCGCGCCGTGATGCAGGAAAGCCGCCGCAGCCGCCTGCGCCAGGGCGCCCTGGGCTGGCAGCTGCTGCACGACATCAGCCAGCCCGCGCGCTACGTGGAGCGCATCGAGGACGAGTCGTGGACAGAGCACCTGCGGCGCTTTGACCGCGTGACGGCCTCGGACGTGGCGCTGCGCGACCGCAAGCTGGCCTTCCATGTGGGCGATGCGCCGCCGCGTGTGACGCGGTGGACGGTGGAATAGGCGCCTGCGTGTGGGGTGGGTCCCCGGCTTCGCCTACCATGGCGGCCTTCCCAGCCTGACCGCGTGCCCCTGGCGGCCCGCCCCTTCCGCATGCCGAGCTATTTGCGTTCTGCCCTCTGGACCCTGGCCCTTGGGGCCCCTGCCATCCACGCTGCCGCCCCCGACCCCGCCCTGCTCGGCTGCTGGCGCGCCACCAAGATCGTGCTGCACACGCCGGATGGCGAGAAGGCCGAAGACAGCTCGGGCCGCTGCACGCTGCAGTTCAAGGAAGAGCAGTTCGACTCCGTCTGCAAGACCACCAGCGGCGTGTCCACCACCACCTACCGCTACCAGGTGGTGCGGCCGCAGGTGTATGCGGCCACCATGGCCAGCAGCAGTTTTCGCACCGAGATGGTGGGCTCGACGCGCGAGTACGAATACCGCATCGACGGCGACCGGCTGCGCACCGCGACCGTGCCCCCGTCCATGGCGTTTGCGGCAGCGGCTGCGGCCCCGCGCGTGGAGACCGAGGCGGCCCGGGTGGCCTGCCCGTAAGAGGGTGGTTTGCTCTTGTTTTGATAGCTATCTGGGCAAGCCTGTCAGGCGGCAGCGGCCCCAAATTGCAATAATCCGCCCCGGCTGAGGGTCTGCGGGGGGCAGGGTTCGTGCCGGGATGCGGTTGTGTGCAGGATTGCTCTTAAATTAATAGCTACCTGCGCATGATGGACGCGCGCAGAGCCGCATTTTGATCCCTATTTTGGCCACAGCGCCCACAGCCGCAGGTTCTGCTTGAGGCGCCCGGCAATGTCGCCCGCCTCGGGGCCCCAGCCGGTGAAGTAGTCGGCCCGCACCGCGCCCAGGATGGCGCTGCCCGTGTCCTGCGCCAGCACCATGCGGCTGAGCTGCACCTGCGGGCCGCTGGAGGCCAGCCACACCGGCGTGCCGTAGGGAATGCTCTGGCGGTCCACCGCAATCGAGCGGCCGGGGGTGAGCGGCACGCCCTGCGCGCCCTTGGGGCCAAAGCTGGCGTCCATGCCCACCAGGGGTTCCTCCTTGAAGAACACGTAGCGCGGGTTGGTCCACATCAGCTCGTTGGTGCGCTGGGGGTTGGCCGCCAGCCAGGCGCGGATGCCGGGCCAGGTGGCGTCGCGGGTGTAGCCCTGGTCCAGCAGCCAGCGGCCGATGCTCTGGTAGGGCTGGTCGTTGGTGCCCGCATAGGCCACGCGCACGGTGGTGGTGCTGCCGTCGGGCTCGGCAATGCGCAGGCGGCCCGAGCCCTGGATGTGCAGCACCATGGATTCGACCGGGTCGCGCAGCCAGGCGATGGCGCGGCCCGCGAGTGCGGCCTGGGCTTCGGGCAGGGTCTCGATCTGCTGGCGCGTGTACCAGGGCTTGCGTGCGCCAAAACCGGCGGGCAGGCGGTAGACGGGCACGGTGAAGCCGTTGCCGGGCTGGCGCGCGGCGTCCATCATGGGTTCGTAGTAGGCGGTGAGCAGGCCCTCGGCATTGCCGTCGGTGGCTTCGACGCGGTAGGGCTGCAGGCGCGCGATGAGCCAGGCGCGTTGCTCGTCGGCGGTGGCAATGCTCAGCTGGCGCACGTCGCTGCACAGCGCAGTGAAGGGCGGCACGGGCCGCTCGCAGCTCTTGATCCAGGCGTTCCAGGCTTCGTGCAGGGCGTCGTCGCCAAAACCCGGCAGCTCGGCCCAGCGCACGGGCACCCAGCGGCTTTTGGGCTGGGCCAGCGGCGGCGGCAGCGGGCCGGTGTCGCCGGGCAGCACCACGGTGCTGGCCGGCGGCGGGGGCGGGATGGCCCCGGGGCGGGAGGGACTTGGGGCGGGCGGCGTGGAGCAGGCAGCCAGCGTTCCTACAATCAGCGCCGTCACAACAAGGCGCAGGGGGTTCAAGGTCATGGGGCTGATTTTGCTTGAAGCGCTGCTGGCGCTGGTGCTGCTGGTGGCCATCGTCTGGTGGACCATGTTCTCGGGCCGCAAGAAGGGCGAGCTGACGCCGCCTCCGGACGGCCAGGATCCGAAGAAGCCGCCCTCGGTGTGAGTGACCGCCCGCTGGCCTACCTGGGCGTGTGTTGCATGTGGCGTTCGCGCAGCAGCAGGAACAGCGGGAGCGCCAGCGAGGGGCCGACGCCCAGGCCCACCAGCGGCAGCCACCAGCGGCGCATGCCCAGCCGGCGCCCTTCGGCCACGATGAAGGCGGCCACAGCCACCCCCGACACCAGCACGTCAGACCAGGCGAATGCGGAAATGGGCGTGGCCAGGGCCTCCTGCACCAGCAGCGGCATGTTCAGCCCGTGGGCGGCGAGCCAAGGGATGAACTGCGCCAGCGGGAGCACGGTGCCGACAATGCAGAGAACGGTGTAGACGATGGGCATGAAAACTTCTGTATGACAGCAGAGGCGTCCTTGGGGACGCGGGTCAGTGCAGGCGGACGCGGCCGGGTCCGCGTGGGGCTTGCGTCACTGCCCCGCCCGCAGCAGGTTGGCCAGCTCCACGGCCGACTTCACCTGCATCTTGTCGAACACGCGCGAGCGGTGCACCTCCACCGTGCGCACGCTGATGTCGAGCTGGTCGGCGATCAGCTTGTTGGGCAGGCCCGCCACCACCAGGTCCATCACGTCGCGTTCGCGGTCGGTCAGCTCGCCCAGCCGCACCTGCAGGCCACTGCGCGCACGCAACTGGCTGAGGCGTTCGGTGGACTGGGCCAGCGCCTGTTCGATGCGGTCCACCAGCGCGTTGTCGGAGAAGGGCTTTTCGCAGAAGTCGAACGCGCCGCGCTTGACGGTGTCCACCGCCGTGGGCACGTCGGCATGGCCGGTGAGAAAAATCACCGGCATGGTGGCCAGGTCGCCGCGTGCGGCCAGCAGGTCGAACAGCGCCAGCCCGCTCATGCCAGGCATGCGCACATCCAGCAGCAGGCAGCAGGGCTGGCGCTGGGCCGGGCGGCTTTGCAGCATGGCGTCAAAGGCTTCGGCGCTGTCGTAGGACTCGCTGGGCAGCCTGCGCGAGCGCAGCAGCCAGGCCAGGGCTTCGCGCACGCTGGCATCGTCGTCCACGATGTAGACGGTGGCGTTGGTGATGGGTTCCATCAGGGTCTTGAATCCGGTTGGGAGGCAGGCAGCGTGAATGTGAACACCGTACCACGGGGCTCATTCGGCGCGAACCCGAGGAAACCGCCGTGCTGCTCGATCACCGTGCGGCACATGCTCAGGCCCAGGCCCATGCCCTCGGGGCGGGTGGTGAAGAAGGGGGTGAAGAGTTTGGCGGCCACCTCGGGCGGGATGCCGGTGCCCTGGTCGGTCACCACAAACTCGATCCAGCCGCCGTGCTGGCTGGAGGCTGCATGCCGCACCCGGATGTCGAGCACGCGGCTGCGCACGGCCGGGTCGTCCATGGCCTGCATGGCGTTGCGCGCCAGGTTCAGCAGCACCTGCTCGACCATGGTGCGGTCGCACAGGGTGGGGGGCAGGCCGGGCGCCACGGTGGTGAGCACGCGCACCCCGAGCTTGCGCGCCTGCAGGCTCACCAGCGGCAGGATGGCGTCGAGCAGCTGCTGCGCGTGCACCGCCTCGCGCGCCTGGTCGCGGCGGCGCACGAAGTCGTGCACGCTCTTGATCACGCGGCCCGCGCGTTCGGCCTGGCGGGCAATCTGGCGCATGGCCATGCGCACGTCATCGAGCGCATCGGGTGCGGGCGGGGTGGTGTGGGTGGATGCGGGTACGGATGCGAGGGCCGGTGCGGCCTGCTGCTTCAGCAGGTTCAGCGAGCCGTTGGCGTAGCTGGAGATGGCGGCCAGCGGCTGGTTCAGCTCGTGGCTGAGCAGCGAGGCCATCTCGCCCACCGTGGCCAGCCGGGCCGTGGCCTGCAGCCGCTCCTGCGAAGCGCGCGAGAGTTCCTCGACGCGGCGCTGCTCGCTGATGTCCAGGAAGGCGCTCATCCAGCCGGTGTGCTGCCCCTGGGCGTTGATCAGCGGCGCCTCGATGATGAGCACCGGAAAGCGCGTGCCGTCCTTGCGCATGAACTCGGACTCGAAGCCCTCGCGCGGCGGCATGGTGCCCGCAAAGCGGATGGCCTGGCGCTGCTGGTATTCCTCCACGCGCTCGGGCGGCCAGTATGGCGCCGACATGCTCAGGCCCAGCAGCTCCTGCGGTGCAAAGCCCACCATCTCGCAGAACGCCGGGTTCACATAGGTGATGCGGCCCTGCAGGTCGCGGGCGCGCAGGCCGGTGACGAGCGAGTCCTCCATCGCCTTGCGAAACGCCAGTGCGTCGGCCAGGTCGCGTTCGGCGCGCAGGCGGCGGCGGTTGTCGCGCACCAGCACCACCATCACCGTGACCAGCGCAATCGACATGGCCGTGACCAGCGCCGTGAGCACGTTGGGGAACACGCTGGGCGCGGTGTGCCAGCCGTCCATGCGCAGCACCAGGGTGGCGCCGGGCAGGTCCAGCAGGTGCTGGGCGGTGAACATGCGCGAGCCCCGGCGGGCCGCGCCCATCACGGCCAGCCGGGTGCCGTCGGGTTCGGTGAACGAGGCCTCCTGGCTGCGTGTGAGGTTGTGCGCCACCAGGTTGAGCAGGATGTCCTGCAGCCCGTAGGTGGCCACCAGGAAGCCGATGGTGCGCCCGCCAGCGGTCAGGGGCACACACAGCTCCATCATCTCGGAGCCCAGGCCGTCGCCATGCGGCTGGAAGTAGCTGGTGGAATACGCCGGGCTGCCCAGGCGCCGGGCGTTGGTGCAGGCGATGGTGAGGTCGGACTGGCTGCTGTCGCGCAGCCGCATGTCCCAGGCCACAGGGCGGTAGGGCGACTGCACATGGGTGCGCAGCTTCAGGTGGGCATCGCGCCATTCGACGCGGACCAGCTCGCGGCGGATGCGCAGCAGCTCGGAGGCTTCGACCTCCCAGGCCAACTGGCCCGGGGCATCGGCGGGCAGGGCCTGCAGGCTTTGCAGATTGTGTGTGAGGGCGGTGCGGATGTCGGACACCGCATCGGCCGTGTCGCGCTCCAGGCGCGTCTGCACCTGGCTGGCCTCGTAGCGCCCCGCCAGCCACACCATGGTTGCCAGCATCGACACCACCAGCAGCACCAGCGCCGTCCACAGCGACCAGCGCCGCCAGGCGCCGCGCCAGCGCTGCAGCAGGGTGCGGGGGGGGCGGGTGGTGTCGCTCACAACAGCACGCGGTGCGTCAGGGCCGGGAGCTGGGCGCGCACTGCACGCAGCCGCTGTGCATCGAGCACGCCGGCCACGGTGCCGAGCCCCTGGTCCTGCTGCGCCAGCACGGCGCCCCAGGGGTCCACCAGCATGCTGTGGCCCCAGGTGTGGCGCCCGTTCTCGTGCACGCCGCCCTGGGCGGGGGCCAGCACGTAGGCCAGGTTCTCGATGGCGCGGGCGCGCAGCAGCACTTCCCAGTGCGCCTGCCCCGTGGTGTGCGTGAAGGCGCTGGGCACCAGCAGCAGGTCGGCGCCCGCCCGGGCATGGGCGCGGTACAGCTCGGGAAAACGCAGGTCGTAGCACACCGACAGGCCCACGCGCCAGCGCTGGCCGTCGCGCGCCTGCAGGTCAAACTGCACCGGCGTGTTGCCCGCCTCGATCACGCGGCCTTCGTCGTACAGCTCGCGCCCGTTGTCGAAGTGGAACAGGTGGATCTTGTCGTAGCGCGCCACGCAGGCGCCAGTGGGGCTGAAGACCAGCGTGGTGTTGCGCACGCGGTCGGGCGCTGTGGTCTGCAGCGGCAAGGTGCCGCCCACGATCCACATCTGCAGCGCGCGCGCCGCGTCGGCCAGAAAGCGCTGGATCACCCCGTTGCCATCGGCCTCGCGCAGCGCGAGCTTGTCGGTGTCCTTGTGGCCCATCACGCAGAAGTACTCGGGCAGCACGGCCAGTTCGGCGCCGCCCAGGGCGGCCTGTTCCAGCAGCACGCGGGCCGCGCGCAGGTTGTCATCGCGCCGGGTGCCGGACACCATCTGGATAGCGGCTACTTTCATGAGGGCTCTCCAGTCTTGGGGGGGCTGCTGCGGGCTGGGGCGTCGGTGCTGGGGCTGGCCTCGCGGCCCCGGCGCGCCACACGCACCACGCGCGGATCGGCCCAGGTGCCGTCCACGCGGAACTCCTGCGTGGCAGCTTCGATGAGCGGGCCGCGCAGGAACACCTGGGCCAGGAAGCTGCCCAGCCCGATCACGGGGTTGATGGCCGTGGCCACCAGCGAAGCGGTCATGGCGTTGATCTCGGGCACCACCACCACGCGCAGGTCCTGGGTTTCGTGGTCGATGTTGGCATGGCCTTCCATCAGCACGGCGGCGTTCACGCCCTTCATCTGCAGGTTGTTGGTGGTGGCCACGCCCTGCTCGATGCGCAGGTCGCCGCGCACGAAGTCGAACGCAAAGCCTTCGCTGAACACGTCGCGGAAATCGAGCGTGAGGCGGCGCGGCAGCGACTGCAGGCTCAGCACGCCCAAGAGCTTGGCCAGGCCCGGGTCGGCCTTGAGGAACTGGCCAGACTCGATGTTGAGGTTGATCTGCCCGGTCATGCTGCGGTAGTCGGGGCTGAACGGCGCGCCGATCCAGGCCACCTGCCCTTCCATGCGGCCCTTGCCGCGCCGCACCACATTGGCCATGCCCATGCGGCCCAGCAGGTCGCCCGAGTCGCGGATGTCGAGCTTGAAGTTCAGCACCGTGCGCCGCTCGGCCGCGCGCGGGGCCGCCCCAGCGGCGGCATTGAGCACGGCCCAGTTGCCGTTGGCCGTGAGGCTGGCCTCGGGCGCGGTGATGTTGAACTTGGCGAGGCGCCATTCGCGCTGGGCGCCCTCGCCGCCCCGGTTCTGTGCCTCCATCTCGACCCGGCCCAGGCGTTTGCCGCGCAGCTCGAAGTCATCCACCACGATATCGAGTGCGGGCAAGGTGCCGGGCTGTTCGTCCAGCAGGGATTCCACCTGCGTGACCTCGCTCTGCGGCATGTTCACACGCGACAGACGGGCAAACAGGCGGCCGCTGCCGTTGTCGTGGCCCCCGGGCTGGCGGTACTCGAGGTAGCCGTTAAGTTCGGTGGCGTCCAGGTTGGCGCGCCAGGTGCTGCCGTCACGCAGGGCGCCTGCCACCACGTGGTGCAGGGTGCGGCCCTGCAGTGTCAGTTCGCGCGCACGCAATGCCAGGGTGGTGGGCAGGTAATCCTGGGCCATGGCTGGCCCGGAGGTGCTGGGCGTGGGGGCTGCGGCCGGGGCCGTGCGGGCGGGGGGCTCGGCCGTGGTGGCCTGCGTCAGCACATCCTCCCAGGCGTCCACATCCACCTTGCCCTGGCTGATGTTGGCGGCCACCCCTTGCACGGGCAGCGGAGCGGATTCGCCGCCGCTCAGCCCCAGGCCAATGGCGCCGCGCAGCACGCGGGGCTGGGGGCCGCTCAGGTCGCGCAGGTAGGTGGCTGAGCCCAGGGCGCCCAGGTCCAGCGTGATCTGGTCACGCAGTGGCGGTGCGTTGCTGCCCGTGGCGGCCAGGCCAGTGAGGGATTCGCGCGCCACCTGGGTCTCGAAGCGCAGCGGCAGGCTGCCGTCGGCGGGCTTGCCCAGCGGGGGCGGCAGCGCCAGCGCCAGGCCCTGCAACGTGGTGCTGACCTGCAGTTCGGGCACACCCCGGCGGAACGCCAGGGCCAGGGTGTAGGGCGTACTGCCGGTGGCGCGGCGCGCCAGCTGCGACAGCATGCCCAGCTGCGGCGTCTGCTGCAGGCCTTCGGCGGTGGCCGTGCCCTGGGCGCGCAGCTGCACGGCCGATTCGGTCGCGGGGGCGTTGGGCGCCAGTGCCCGCATGCCGCCTTCGAGCCGGACATTGCCACCCAGCGCCAGGGCCTGCACGTTGGACAGCGCAAACCCGGTTTCGCTGAACTGCACGGCGCCCCGCACCCGGCTCAGCGCGGGCGTGTCGGGGGTGATGCGCAGTTCGTTGCCCGCCAGCGTGACGCTGCCCTGCACCTTGGACTTGTGGATGTCGCTGATGGGCAGGGCGAGGCGCAGCTGGAAGTCGGCATTGCCGGTGCCGCTGGCCTGGTCGAGCGCGTGGCCGGTCATGCCCCCCAGGGGCGAGGTGGTCACGAGCGTGAGCAGCTCGGCCAGCGGGCCGCGGGCATCAGCGTTCACAGCCACCACGGTGTGTGCGAGGTCGGGGATCCTGGCGTCCACCTTGGACAGCCGCAGGCCCTTGCTGCCCGAAAAGCTGCCGCTGGCACCGCGCACCATCATCGATGAGCGCTCGAAGATCAGCTCGCCACCCAGCTCCGTGAGTGCGGGCCAGGGCAGGGCGCCTGCTGGCTGCAGCGAAGGCGGCACATAGGCGTAGGTCACATCCTTGACCCGCGCCGCAATGCGGAACTCGCCCAGCCTGGGGTCGTTGAAGGGCAGGTCATGCAGGTCGCCCTTGACGCGGAACTGCACGTTGCTGGCGCTACCTGCCACCACGGCGTCGCGCACATAGTGGCGCGACGCGGCAGGGATGGACAGGGGCAGGTAGCGGTGCACGCGCGTGCCATCGGCGCGGTTGAGCGTGCCCGTGAGGTCCAGCACCCCGGGGAAGCGCGATTTGTGGGGTGCCTTGCTGGCATCGCTGGTGTGCCAAGTGGCGCGGGCCTCGCCCTGCGCATCGGCGTTGGCAAACTGCACGTCGTTGGCTTGCACGGCAATGCGGCTGCCTTCGATCTGCCAGCGCAGGTCGGCGCTGAGCCGGTCCAGCGGCAGCAGCGGGTCTTCAAACACGCCCGGCAGCACCAGCGCCCCGGAGGCCATGGTGAGCGCCGCCTTGCCACCCGCCTGGGTCATGTCGATGTCCACCGTGGCGCCGCGCAGGCCCAGGTGGGGGGGCGCAGTTGCTGTGGGGGCCCCGGCCAGCGCCAGGCCCCGGATGCGGCCCTTGACCTGGTATTGCTGCAGGGCATCGAGGGGCCCTTTCCAGGTGGCCTGGATCTCATCGACCAGGCCCTCGGGGGCGTAGGTGCGCACGGCGTCGTGGGCCGCAGCCCCAAGGGGCAGGCGGCTGGCAATCTGCGCCAGCGCCGCCAGGTCCAGGCGGTCGGCGCGGAACTCCCCCTGCGCGGGGGCCTTGCCCGTGGCCGCTGTGTGGATGAGCCTCAGGTTTCCGCCAGGCCAGGTCAGGCCGTCATCGGTCTGGAACTGCAGGCCCTGGGTGGAGAACTCGAACCCGCCACTGAGCCGCCGCGCGCCCAGGCGTCCCTGTATGGAGGGCAGCACCAGGGCCTGCAGGTCGGGGCTGAGGGTGGTGTTCACGTCGGCCAGCGCGAGGTCGGCGGTGCCGCCCACGATCTCCCCGCTGCGCACATCGGCCCAGGCGCGCAGCGCACCACGGCCCTGTGCCACCGCAATGCCCACGTCGGCATGGTGGCGCAGTTGCGAAACATCGACCCGCGTGAAATCGGCAAACACCTGGCCGTTCCAGTGTTTCCAGTTGCCGTCGCCGGCGCGCAGCAGCGGCGCGCGGAACAGGCCCACCACCGTGAAGCGGTCGCCCCAGGCCGCGGGCGGGGTGGCGTCCAGGCGCATGTGGTGGTGCCAGTTGCCATTGCGCAGCAGCAGGTTGACCTTTTCCAGCGCCAGCGCGGGGGCGCCGCGCTGCTCGTCGGTCCAGCGCACGGTGCCGCCCTGGATGAACACCTCGCCCTGCGAAAAAAGCCAGTCGGCCGCGTCGTTGTTGTCGCCCTGGTTCTGGGCAAACTCCAGGCCCGCAACATAGATGCGGCCATCGGTGGCCCGGCGCACGTCCAGCTCCGGCCCCTGCACATACAGCTGCTCGAAGCCGCCCTTGAGCAGCGAGCGGGGCGACAGCGCCACCACCACCCGAGGCAGGTGCAGGGCCGAGCGACCCGAGGCGTCCAGCAGCGCCACGTCCGACAGCTCGATCGACGGCACCAGCCCCTCGGTGCGGGCCTGGATGGCACCGATCTGGACGGGAACCCCCAGAGCCCGTGCGGCATGCGCCTCCAGCTGTGGGCGAAAGTCCCCGATTCGCGGCACAATCCAGCCATGAAGGGCCCCCCACGCGATGGCCAGCAGCAGCCAGAAGGCCAGCAGCAACCCCAGTGACCACCGCGCAAAACCTGCCACTATCTTGAGCAGGCGTGAGGGGTGCGTGGTGGGATCGATCATGGTGGGATTGAATGTGGCAGGAATTATGACCCGCGTGCCTCGCGTGGGTTCACTACAAACTCAGTACGCAGCTTCGGGCTTTCCGTGCCTTGCCCGCCATGACCGCACCGTCCTCTGACCCCCGTTGCAGCCAGCCTTTCCCTGCGGGGCCGCTGGCCGAACACTCGCGCTTC
>CAYXSL010000076.1:0-19774 GCA_964466605.1 uncultured Verminephrobacter sp. | reverse complement strand
CCAAGCAGGGCCGCGACCGCAAGTTCCAGGCCATCCTGCCCCTGCGCGGCAAGATCCTGAACGTGGAAAAAGCCCGCTACGAAAAGCTGCTGACCAGCAACGAAATCCTCACGCTGATCACGGCCCTGGGCACCGGCATCGGCAAGGCGGGCGGCACCACCGGTGGTGATGACTTTGATGTGGCCAAGCTGCGCTACCACCGCATCATCATCATGACCGACGCCGACGTGGACGGCGCCCACATCCGCACGCTGCTGCTGACCTTCTTCTACCGCCAGATGCCCGAGCTGGTCGAACGCGGCCACATCTACATTGCGCAACCACCGCTGTACAAGGTCAAGGCTGGCAAGGAAGAGCTGTACCTCAAAGACGGCCCCGCGCTCGACGGCTTCCTGCTGCGCATTGCGCTGAACCACGCCAGCGTGAGCACCGGCGGCGCCAACCCACAGGTGCTGGCGGGCGACACCCTGGCCGAACTGGCGCGCAAGCACCAGGTGGCCGAGAGCGTCATCCATCGCCTGTCCAACTTCATGGACCAGGAAGCCCTGCGCGCCGTGGCCGACGGCGTGAGCCTGAAGCTCGACACCGTGGCCGAGGCCGAAGCCAGTGCCGTGGCCCTGCAGATCAAGCTGCGCGAGCTGAACACCACCGGCACCCCCGCCGAAGTGGCGGGCGAGTTCGACGCCCGCACCGACAAACCCATCCTGCGCATCAGCCGCCGCCACCACGGCAACGTCAAGAGCAGCGTCATCACGCAGGACTTTGTGCACGGCGCCGACTACGCCGCCCTGGCCGAAGCCGCAGAAACCTTCCGTGGCCTGCTGGGCGAGGGCGCCAAAGCCCTGCGCGGCGAAGGCGACAAGCAGAAGGAAGAAAAGGTGGGCGACTTCCGCCAGGCCATGAAGTGGCTCATCAGCGAAGCCGAACGCACCACCAGCCGCCAGCGCTACAAGGGGCTGGGCGAGATGAACCCTGAGCAGCTGTGGGAAACGACGATGGACCCCAACGTGCGCCGCCTGCTGCGCGTGCAGATCGACGACGCGATCGAGGCGGACCGCGTGTTCACGATGCTGATGGGGGATGAGGTAGAGCCGCGGCGGGATTTCATTGAGACGAATGCGCTGCGGGCGGGCAACATCGACGTCTGAGGCGTTTATTCGCCCCAAAGAAAACAACGACTTGAATAAGTCGTTGTTTTTATTGGATTTTTAATCTTCGCCATCGTTGTTATCTTCGAGTACAGATAACAACGACAACTCAACACCGGCCCCGTTCGGCTTGGTGTACGCCATGTTCCGCTTGGCACGGCCTGGTACGGGCATCAAAAGCCCTTGCTCCCGCCAGGCAGCCAATAGCTTCGATGCCTTGAGCGTGTCCACGCTGGCTATCCGGACTACATCGGCGTTGGCAATCGATCCGTGGCGATCAATCCAGTCGCTGACCTCATCCCAGGCGGTGGGCCTCTTCAAGTTAAAGAGGGTGACGGTCACACTCTCCACGGCTGTCTCGGTGTTCTGCTTGTACTGGGGCGGATACAACTCAGCCAATGCCATTTCAGAGAACATCATCCGGACGCCTTCCCCCGCATCGATGTTCGGTGCGACGGGAAATTCGCGCAAGTTGCTGGCTATCAGCGGATTGCGCGCCCTCGACCCCGACCGGGCGATATTGGCCGGCGTGATGCTGCCAGGCAGCAAGCCGGGACTTTCCACTTCGACACGGTCGTCAAAGATGCGAACAAAGATATCGCGGTTCAGCCGATAGTCACGGTGAATGACGGCATTCACGATCGCCTCTTTCACAACCCGCTCGGGATAGGCATGAAGCGTCTTAAACCCGCTGTTGCTCAGCGTTAGCCCTTGCGCAAGTTCATCCATCACCAGCCTGACCGCTGCATCGATCTGATCAATCAACGGACCACGGATGGTCTTGGCCGCCTTGCGTAAGTTGGGGGTAGATCCGCTCGAAACCTGTTTGCCGTCGTACACCATCACACGCACATCGGCACGGCTATCAAAAGCCGCCAGCAGGCTACCGGGCTCGTCCGCAAACAACAGCACGGCGGCTCGCCTCGGTTGAACCACGCCATCCACCTCTTCAGCAAGACCAATGCGCAAAAGCTGGTCTGCAAAGCTACCGGATAACGGGCCACGTGCCTCGGCAAAACGCTTCCATGCCGTGGTTTGCAGCCGATCAAGGGCAACCACGACGGGCTCGCCGCTCGCGCTTCGCGCACCACGCCGGTACGACAGCTCAGTACTTTCCGCCGCGCTCATAGGCCGATTACCAGCTTCCATGCGCGTGAAGGTGCCACCGTTCAAGATGGAGTGCACATGGCTGCTGCGACCCACATGCACCAACAACAGATGGCCACTCTGCCCTTTGGCCGGGCCATTGTGGAGACGACACGACACCGCAACCATACGCACCGTGCTGATGGCGGGCGAAAACTCCGTCAGCAGCTTGCGTCGCAGTTCATCCACGGCCTCGGGGTTTTCTTCCACACCAAACAACCGGGCATCACCCTTGAACTCCTTCAGGTCCGCCACGCCCAGCACCAGCGTACCGCCGTCAGTGTTCGCCAACGCGCAAACCGTTTCCAGCGCCTTGCCCACCATCTTGCCGCTGACGCGCTTGAACTCGAGATGGCGTGATTCACTCATCGTGATGAGCTGTTGCACGAGGGCGGCGTTATCGATGGCCGCAGTGGGAGTCAAATTCATGGCGTGTGTCTCCTCAAGCAGCCACAGAAGCCACCAGCGCCTCGGCCAGACGGGCCTGCACGGACTGGCGTTCGGCCAAACGCTGGCGCAGGTCGGCGCACAGGCGGCGCAGGGCGGTGACGCGGGTGACGATGCGGGATTGTTCGGGGAGGGGCGGCAAGGGGATGACCGCATTCCGCATGTCTCCAACATTTACGTGCTTTGCACCAATGCCTTTATGCATAGCAAGCAGGGCATCAAGAAACGAAGTCGAAGAAATGGCTAATCGCACAAACTCCTTGGAGACTTGATGAGAAAACCGAAAGAGCATGACTCGCTGACCAAGGCATGCCTCCACACCATCGGGAATCAGGATTGACTCCCCAACAGAACCTTCGCGTGCAAAAACCAAATCACCAGGCTGTGGAGCTAAGCGGACGTTGCGCTCCACAAAAGTCGAATCATCCACAAAGCGAAGCTTGTGCTGCAACAGAACTCCTTGCTTAAAGCTATTGGTGTCGAGGCACAGACGGCCGCTTTCAACGAACTTTGGAGTTGAGTGCGGGCAATCAACAATTGCTATCGACAACTGCTCCAGTCTTCCCCACACCCACCCCACCGGCAACTCAAACGGCTTTTCCTCGTCGGTGATGGGCGGCAGGGGTTTGCCCTGTTTGATCTGGCCGGTGGCGATGAAGTGGTCTTTTTCGGCGCGGATTTTTTGCAGCAGGGCGCTGGCGGGTTCGTCGGTGGGGTCTTGGGGCACGAGCAGGCCGCGCACGGCCAGTTGCAGCAGGGTTTGCTCCAGGGCGTCGATGGCTTCGGGGCGGTCGAGCAGCAGGTCGAAGTGCTGGGCCACGCGCTGCCAGTTGGCGGCCAGTTCTTCGGGCGTGGTGCTGGCGGTGAGCGTGCCCAGCAGGGTGCTGACCAGTTGGGCGTGTTGCGTGGCCTCCAGCTGGCCCTTGGCCTCCAGCGCATCGCACAGGCGCATGAGGGCTTCGACGCGGGTGACGATGCGGGATTGTTCGCTCTGAGGAGGCAAAGCAATAACCAAATTGGATAGCGATTCAGTATTTAGCGTTGCGCCCATCAGCGCATCTTTCGATGCTCCGGTTTTGGCGACTGTGGGCAGCATGTACTTCAGAAAAGCGGAGTCCAGGCCGTTGAGCGGCGTGAAAGACACAATCGCTTCGTTGTGATACGCAGGTACGCGCAGCAGAGAAATTTTTCCGATTGTGAGTTTGAAACTCATGATCAGGGTGCCTGGAGGCAACGGCTCATAACCGAATACGCTGGCACCCTTGTCTGTAATTTTTCGGCCTGTCTCCCTTACTTCGCCAAAGTGATTCATATCTGAAATGCTCACCCAAGCATGTCCGGCGTCGGCCCAGTATTGCGGGTCCTTGCTTGGGGGCGTTTTCCCTATGCGAAAAGGCAAGAGCGATCCAAGCCGCACCCACTCCCACCCCTGCGGCAACTCAAACTGCTTGTCCTCCTCCCCAATCTCAGCCAGCGGCTTGTCCCGCTTGATCTTGCCCTCGGCCATCAGCCGATCCTTCTCCGCCCGAATCTTCTGCAGCAGCACGCTTGCCGGTTCATCGGCCGGGTCTTGCGGCACCAGTTTGCCTTGCACGGCCAGGGTGAGGATGAGTTCGCGCAGCTTGGCGACGCCACCGGGGGCAGTGGCGAGTAGCTCCATATTTGATAGCAGCATGCGGTGGTTCCTCAAGCGCTAGCGGCTGTTTTGACCAAAGACTGGGCGAGAATGCCCTTGAGCTCATCGCGCAGGGCCTGGGCTTCGGCCTGCAGGCGGGTGTAGTCGGCCAGCAGCACGTCGGGGTCATGGCTTTGCTGTTCGCCGATGTGGGGATTCTTCTGGTCCAGGTTGTAGCCAGCGGCCTTGATCTGGTCGATGCTGACCTTCCAGGCGCGTTGGTTCTCCAGACGGGCGGCAAAGCCATCGGCCTCGGTGCCCCACCAGGCTTTCTCGGCATCAAATTCGTCGATGCGGATGGGCTTGGTCTTGTTGTAGGTTTTGACGCCCTGGGGGTAGGGGTGCTCGTAGTACCAAATGAGTTGGGTGGGCTGGCCTTTGGTGAAGAACAGCAAGTTGGTCTTGATGCCGGTGTAGGGCGCGAACACGCCGTTGGGCAGGCGCACGATGGTGTGCAGGTTGCAGTGCTGCAGCAGTTGTTCCTTGATGCGGGCCTTGACGCCTTCGCCAAACAAGAAGCCATCGGGCAGCACCACGGCCGCGCGGCCGCCGGGTTTGAGCAGGTGCTGGATGAGCACGAGGAAGAGGTCGGCGGTTTCCTTGGTGCGCACGTCGGCAGGGAAGCCCGCCTCGATGCCCGGCTCTTCGATGCCGCCAAAGGGCGGGTTGGTGAGGATGACGTTGACGCGGTCTGCGGCGGTGTAGTCGCGCAGGGGGCGGGCCAGGGTGTTGTCGTGCACGATCTGGCTGGGTACTTCAATGCCGTGCAGCAGCAGGTTGGTGACGCACAGCATGTGCGGCAGCTGCTTTTTCTCCACACCGCGAATGCTGTTTTGCAGCACGGCCTCTTGCTCTGCGTTGTGCACCTGTTTGCGCAGGTGTTCGATGGCGCAGACGAGGAAGCCGCCGGTGCCGGTGGCCGGGTCCATGACGCTTTCGCCCAACTGGGGGTTGGTCATGTCCACCATGAACTGGGTGACGGCGCGGGGGGTGTAGAACTCGCCCGCGTTGCCTGCGCTTTGCAGGTCGCGCAGGATCTTTTCGTACAGGTCGTTGAACTGGTGGCGCTCAGCCTGGCGGTTGAAGTCGATGGCGTTGAGCTTGTTGACCACCTGGCGCAGCAGGTGGCCGCTTTTCATGTAGTTGTAGGCGTCTTCAAACACGCCGCGCACCACGTAGCCGCGCGGGTTGCGCTGCGGGTCGGCGCTCAGGCCCTTGAGGGCGGGGAAGAGCTGCTTGTCCACAAAGTCGAGCAGGGCGTCGCCGGTCATGCCTTCAGCATCGGCCGCCCAGTGGCGCCAGCGCAGGTGCTCGGCAATGGGGCTTTTGTAGTCGTCGCGGGTGAGTTCGAGTTCCTCTTCCAGCGCGTCAAACACCTTGAGGAACAGCAGCCAGGTGAGCTGGCTGATGCGCTGGGCATCGCCATCCACGCCAGAGTCCTGGCGCATGATGTCTTGGATGGATTTGATGACGGGGGTGAGGTTGGACATGGGGTGGAAATTCAGAACAAAAATAGGCCCTTGCGCCTGATAGGTAAGCGCCAGCAGCTATCAAAACAGGAGTATTTGGCGGCACACAGCGGCTCACCGCTAGTGGGCCGGGTGCGTAGCGTACAGCGCTTGCTCCAGCGCCTGGAGTGCGCTGAGGTATTGCGGGCGACCGCCGAAGCTGCGCACCAGCTCTACGGGGCTGCCCAGGTCGGTGAAGGGCTGGAGCTTGAAGACCTCGTTGCTCTCGATGGTGGCGATGCCTTCGTCGGCGTATTTGTCGAGCAGGGCGTCGAGCACCTTGCGGGCCACGGGGCCGTATTGGGTGAAGACGTTGCGCTTTTTGACGCGCTGGGCGCGCTCGCGGCGGGTGAGCGGGGGCTGGTCGTAGGCGACGTGCAGCAGCAGGTCGAACGGGTCGAGGTCTTTGCCAACTTCAGCGGCCAGGGCGTCGATGAGTACGCCTTCGGCCTCCAGCTCGGCCAGCAAGGCGGCCTTGCGGTCGGCCTGCTGCCAGGTTTGCAGGAACTGGTCGAGCGAGTCGTATTTTTTGAGCAGGTTGATGCGGGTGTAGTCGCGCAGGCTTTCGGTGATGAGCTTGCCGTCTGCATTGAGGTACTGCACCCGCTCGCGTGCCACGGCCACGGTGACGTTGTTGCCCAGGGTGTATTTGCGGGGTTCGTCGGTGCCTGCGCCACCCTCGCCAGGACCTGCGGTGGTGGGCGGCCAAGCATCAGGGTTCGCACCACCGGGCTGGCCGGTGGGAGTTAATTCCACGGGCGGGGGCGGGGCCATGGGCTCGCCGGGCTGGGGTTCGTACACCTGCACGGGTTCGCCGTCGAAGTCTTTGTCGGCAAAGAGTTCTGTGGCGCGCTTGAAGTCGAGGATGGTGAACCAGCTTTTGCCCAAATCTTCGCGCAGGCGGGTGCCCCGGCCAATGATCTGCTTGAACAGCGTCATGGACTTGATGGTCTGGTCCAGCACGATGAGCTTGCAGGTTTGCGCGTCCACGCCGGTACTCATGAGCTTGGAGGTGACGGCGATGACGGGGTAGGTCTTCTCGGGGTCGATGAAGTTGTCCAGCTCGCGTTTGCCTTCGGTGTTGTCGCCTGTGATCTGCACCACGTATTTGGGCTGGGTTGCGCACAGGTCGGCGTTGGCGTTGCTGAGTGCCTTGCGCATGCGCTCGGCGTGTTCGATGTCTTCGCAAAAGACGATGGTCTTGGCGTAGCGGTCGGTGGCCTTCAAGTATTCGGTGACCTTGGCGGCCACCACGGCGTCGCGCTGCTCCATGACGAGCTTGCGGTTCATGTCGGCGCCGGTGTAGATGCGGTCTTCGATGAGGTGGCCGAACTTGTCGCGCTGGCCCTCGGTGGGGCGCCAGCCGAAGGTGTCTTTGTCCAGGTCCACGCGCACCACTTTGTAGGGCGCGAGGTAGCCGTCTTCAATGCCTTGCTTGAGGCTGTAGGTATAGAGCGGCTCGCCAAAGTAGTCGATGTTGGAGACGTCTTCCGTCTCCTTGGGCGTGGCCGTGAGGCCGATCTGTGTGGCGCTGGCGAAGTAGGTGAGGATGTCGCGCCAGGCGGAGTCTTCGGCCGCGCTGCCCCGGTGACATTCGTCCACGACGATGAGGTCGAAAAAGTCGGGGCTGAACTGCTTGTAGATGTTGCGCTCTTCTTGCGTGCCGGTAACGGCCTGGTAGAGCGAGAGGTAGATCTCGTAGCTTTTGTCGACCACCTTGGTGGTCTTGTTCACGGCCAGGTCGAGGTCTTCGACGGTGACTTGGCCTTGAGCGTCCACCCGCTCCACGCCCTTGGCGTGGGGGCTGAGCTTGGCCATCGCGCCCTTGAAGGGACGGAAGTCGTTGACCATGGTCTGGTCGATGAGGATGTTGCGGTCGGCCAAAAACAGGATGCGTTTTTTTGCGCCGCTTTTCCACAAGCGCCAGATGATCTGGAAGGCGGTGTAAGTTTTACCGGTGCCCGTGGCCATGACGAGCAACACGCGGTTTTGGCCTGCGGCAATGGCCTCCACGGTGCGATTGATGGCCCCCAACTGGTAGTAGCGAGGGGTTTTGCTGGGGGCGTAGTCGGTGGCGGCAATGTGCTCAACCGCAGGCGTCCAGCCCTTCCAAGCGCAGTACCTGGCCCACAGCTCGGCGGGGGTGGGGAATTCGTCGAGTGTGAGGTTGCGCTCCAGCACGCCATCAGACAGGGTGGCATCGCGGAACACAAAGCCGTCGCCATTGCTGGCAAAACTGAAGGGCACGCCCAGTAGCTCGGCATATTGAATGGCCTGGGGCATGCCCGCGCCGACGGAGTGCTTGGCATCTTTTGCCTCCACCACTGCCAGCGGCACGTTGGGCTTGTGGAACAGCACGTAGTCGGCCCGCAGCATGGAGGCCTTGTCGCGGTGCGAGGTTTGGCCGCGCACCACCACGCGGCCGGGGCGCAGGGTGTATTCACGCAGGATGTGCTGTTCCAGCGTCCAGCCCGCTTGCTCCAGCGCGGGTGTGATGAAACGGTCGCAGATATCGGTTTCGCTGAGATGGCTTTTGGGCGATGCGCTCACTCGTCGGACCTTGTGGTGGGAAGGGTGGACAGCGGGGTATTGGCTGGCTTGCGAGTATGGCCCAAGTGTTACCAAGTGCAGCGCCCTGTATTGCACGCAGGCACAATCCCACCCCATGCGCTCCCCCATTGCCACCGTTGACGTAGACCGCCTGGACACCTGGACCCGCTACCGCGCTGGCCTGTGCGACACCTGCGCGGCCAACTGCTGCACGATGCCGCTGGAGGTGCAGCTGTCAGACCTGGTGCGGCTCGAACTGGTTGACCCGTTCGAGGCGGAGCATGAAGAAATCCGCCACATTGCCAAGCGGCTGCAAAAGGCGCGATTGATCGACCACTTCAACCACAAGAACGCCATCTTCACGATGGCGCGGCGGGCCAGTGGGGACTGCAACTTTCTCGACCCCAAGACGCGGCTGTGCACGGTGTATGACAAGCGGCCCGAGACCTGCCGCCTGCACCCGCAGAAGAAGAGCCCCAAGCCGGGTTACTGCGCCTATGGGGCGCGGGATCTGCAGCGGCGGGGCTGATGACAGACACGCGCTGAGGTGGCTCGCATCTCTGATCTGCGTGAGCCCACCGCCGTCTGAAACTGCGCCCCGCGCGCTCACGCCATGTCGCGCAGCTCACGGCGCAGGATCTTGCCAACGCTGGACTTGGGTAGGGCCTCCACAAACACGATCTGCCGGGGCACCTTGTAGGCGGTGAGTGCGGCGCGGCAGTGGGCTGCAATGTGGTCTGCATCCACCGGCGGCACAGTGCCCGCCGCGCGCACCACATACAGCCGCAGCGCCTCGCCCGTTTTTTCGTCGGGCACGCCGATGCAGGCGCACTCCAGCACGCCGGGGCAGGCGGTGGCCACCGCTTCGACTTCGTTGGGGAAGACGTTGAAGCCCGAGACGATGACCATGTCCTTCTTGCGGTCCACGATCTTGAGAAAGCCGCGCTCGTCCAGCTGGCCGATGTCGCCGGTGCGGAAGTAGCCGTCGGGGGTAAAGGCGGCTGCGTTGGCCTGGGGCTGCTGCCAGTAGCCGCCCATGACCTGGGGGCCTTTCACGCAGACCTCGCCGGGCTGGCCCAAAGGCACGAATTGGCCTAGCTCGTCCAGCAGTTGCACGTCGGTGGAGGGCAGGGGCAGGCCGGTGCTGCCGCTGAAGGCGGTGACCGATGCAGGATTGAAAGCCACCACGGGGCTGGTCTCGCTCAGGCCGTAGCCTTCGCGGATGAACTGGCCGGTGATGGCCTGCCAGCGGGCGGATACCGAGGGCAGGATGGCGGCGCCACCGCCGCCCGCCAGCCGCAGGTTGGAGAAGTCCACCCCTTGCGTGCCGGGGTGTGCGGCCAGCCCGGCGTACAGGGTGTTGACGCCCATGAACACGCTGGGGCGCGCGGCGTTCAGCACGTGGACCAGGGCATCCAGGTCGCGCGGGTTGGGCACCAGCCAGTTGCGCGCGCCCACCGAGAAGTAGGTGATCAGGTTCACCATGAGCGCGAAGATGTGGTACAGCGGAATGGCGGTGACGATGACCTCTTGCGAAGGGCGCAGGGCATCGGGCACGAAGGCCTTGAACTGCTCCACATTGGCCACCAGGTTGCGGTGCGTGAGCATGGCCCCTTTGGACAGGCCCGTGGTGCCCCCGGTGTACTGCAGGAACAGCAGGTCGCCCCCCTCCAGCACGGGCGGCGCAAAGGGCAGGGTGGCCCCTTCGGCCAGGGCCCGCGCGAACGAGGTGGTGGTGTGGAGGCTGGAATCGACCGGCGGGCCCGGCAGGTCGGCCGCTGTGCCGTCACCCGGAGCCACGGTGACGATGCTGTGCAGTTCCACGCGGTCCTGAATGGCGGCCAGGGTGGCGGTGGACCCTGTGTAGATCACCATCACCCTCGCCCCTGCGTCCTGCAGCTGGTGCTCCAGCTCGCGCGGGGTGTACAGGGGGTTCACGTTGACCTGCACACAGCCCGCGCGCGCAATGCCGAGCATGGCGATGGGAAACGCCATCAGGTTGGGGCACATCACGGCAATGCGGTCGCCCTTGCGCATGCGCAGCACGTTCTGCAGGTAGGCCGCAAACGCGCGGGACTGCTGGTCCACATCGGCATAGGTCAGCGTCTGGCCCAGGCAGGTGAACGCGGGCCGGTGCGCGTAGCGCTGCATGGCGGCGCACAGCAGGTGCACGACGCTGGGGTGGCTGTCGGGGTCGATGTGGGCAGGGATGGCGCCATAGCTGGCCAGCCAGGGTTGGGGGGGCATGGTGAAACGGTCCTCGTGGGGGGTAGAGCAACAGCGCGCCGGCAGGCTCAGCGCACGGCCTTGGCCAGTGCAGCAAAGGCCTGCCGGTCCAGTGCGTGGGTGAAGGCGGTGTTGGGCACGGGGTGGGTGGAGAGCTTCACCACCACCAGCTCGGCCGCCGGGTTGATGTGGATGTGCTGGCCCATCAGGCCCTTGGCTTCGAAGCTGCCGTCGGCGTCGTGGGGCACCCACCATTGGTTGTGGTACGAATAGCCTGCTCGCATGGCAGTGCCAGGGGCCTTGCTGAACTTGGCGGGGTCGGCGCCCTTGCGCAGCTCGGCAATGGTGGCGGGCGAGACGATCTGCTGGCCGTTGAAGCGGCCGTTGGATCGCAGCATCTCGCCCAGGCGGCCCAGGTCGCGCAGGGTGGCGTTCACACCCACGCTGGTGGCCTGGCCGCCGTGGGCATCGGCAAACACATAGGCGTCCTCCTGCGTGCCCAGCTTGGACCAGATGCGCTCGGACAGCAGCGTGGCGTAGCTCTTGCCGGTCACGCGCTGCAGCAGCCAGCCCAGCACTTCCGTGTCCACCGACTTGTAGGCAAACGCGGTGCCGTGCTCGCCGTCCTTCTGCACGGTGGGCAGGTGCTCGGCCATGCTCTTGGCCACGTTGCTTCCGGGGGGCGCGGGCTGCAGGCCTGCGGCGGCCAGGTACTGGAACACGCCCGAGGTGGGGTCGGCAAAGTTCTCGGCGTACTTCACGCCGGTGGTCATGTCCAGCGCCTGCTGCACGGTGGCGTCGGCCCAGGCGCTGGTGGCCAGCTCGGGCAGGTAGCGAGGGATGAGTGCATTGGCATCAATCGCGCCTTCCTGGATGAGTTCGGTCACCAGCAGGCCCACCAGCGACTTGCTCATGGACCACAGTACGTGCGGCTGCTGGGGCTGCATGCCGATGTGATACCGCTCGTACACCACGCGGCCCCGGTGCAGCACCAGCAGGGCGTCGGTGTAGGTGGCCTTCTGCCAGTCGGCCAACGTGGTGGGCGCGCCCTTGTCGTCGGCAAACGCCAGGGTGTCGGGCAAGGCACGCGGCGCTGCGGGCAGTGCGCTGGGCGCGGCTGCACCGCGCCAGATGGTGGCCGTGGGGCCCAGTTCGCGCAGGTGCTGCGCGGCCCAGCGCACGTTGGGGTACTTGAGGATGTTGGCCAGCCGCACGATCTTGTCGGGCGCGGGGGGGAAGCCCTGCATCAGCTGCAGGGTCACGGGGTGGGTCGCATCCGGCGGAGGCAGCTGCGGGGCCTGGGCCTGGCTGGCTGGGGCCGCGCCCAGCAGGGTGCAGGCCAGGGCGACGGCAGAAAACGAGTGGGTCAGGTGGTGAGGAAAGGGGCGCATGGTGAAAAGACCTCTGTCAAAAAGTTGTGGGAAACGGAAGAACAAACAAGCAGACGGAATCCATCGGGCGGCTCAGCCCCGGGCCGCCAGCAGCGTGCGGATCACGCTCTCGGTGCGCTCGTACTCGCCTTCGCCAAAGTGCTTGTAGCGAATGCGGCCCTGCGCATCGATGAGGTAGGTGGCAGGCCAGTACTGGTTGCTGTAGGCCTTCCAGGTGCCGTAGCGGTTGTCCAGTGCCACGGGGTGTTTCACGCCATGGCGGCGCATGGCCGCTTCGACATTGCTGGCCGAGCGCTCGAACGGAAACTCTGGCGTGTGCACGCCCACCACCGTGAGGCCCTGGGGCGTGTACCGCTCGGCCCAGCGGTTCACATGGGGCAGGGTGCGAATGCAGTTGATGCAGGCGTACGTCCAGAAATCCACCAGCACCACGCGGCCGCGCAGCTGGGCCAGGCTCAGCGGTTCGGAATTGAGCCAGCGCTCGATGCCGGTGAACTCGGGCGCAGCGCCAAAGTCGGGCAATGCAGCGGCGGGGCTGGCGGGGCCCGTGGCGCTGGCCAAGGCAGGCGCCGCCAACACAGCGGCCAGCGACGCCAGAAACGCGCGGCGCTCAGCAAAGAGGAAAGAAGAGGGGTGCGATGCCATGGTGAGAACTCCTTGCAATCGAAGACGGGGGCGATGGGGGTGATGGGGGTGATGGGTTACAGGCCGCCCCAGCCCGAGGGATAGAACTGCGTGAGCCAGGCGGTGATCTGCCCGTCCACCTCCCACAACATGGCCAGCGCGATGGCAATGACCACCCCGCCAAACACCTGCTGCACGCGGTGAGCGTGGCGCGCAATGCGGCGCACATGGGTGGCAACGGCCTGGCCGCCGTAGGCAATGGCCAGCATGGGCAACGCCGCGCCGGTGGAATACGCGAGCAGCAGCACGGCAGTGCCCACGCCTGCAGGCTCGGTGGCGATGAGGGTGAGGATGGAGGCGAGCACCGGCCCGGCGCAGGGTGTCCAGACGGCGCCCAGGCTCAGGCCCAGCAGCAGGCCGCCCCAGTTGCCGCCCCCGCTCCCCATGCCCAGGCTGGCCAGGCGGCTGAGCACACCGCCCGCATATTGGCTGAGCCACTGGAACGGCCGGGGCCACACGGTGAGCACGCCAAACACCAGCAGCATCACGGCGGCAAAGCGGCGCAGGCCTTCTTGCGACACACCCAGCACCTGCGTGAAGCTGCTGAACAGCAGCGCCACCGCCGCGAACGACAGCGCAAAACCCAGCGCAATGAACAGCGGGCGTGTGCGCTGCGCAGCACCGCTACCGCCCACCGACGCCCCCAGCACCACCGGCAGCATAGGCAGCACACAGGGCGCGCCCACGGTGAGCATGCCGGCGGCCACGGCCAGCCAGGGCGACGTGGTGGTGACGGCCATCGTCATTGCGCGCCCCCATGCTCGGCGGCCGGACGGCGCCATACCTGCGTCTTGCCAAACAGCGGGATGCCCACGTAGGCGTGCACCAGCAGCTGCTCAGGCTCGGCCGGCGTGAGGTTGACGCGGTAGGTCTTGGCGTTTTCGCGGTTGTAGATCTCGCCCTGGTACTCGCTGTTGCCGCCGTCGGCCGCGCGCAGGCCCGACAGCAAAATCATGCCCAGCGCGGGCCGCGCATCGGCCGCCGCCATGTCGGTGCCCGGCGCACTCATGGAACGGTTAGCCAGCACGCGCACCACCTTGCCACACAGGGCGTTGCCGCCAGCGGGGTTGCAAGGAGCGATGTTCACTTCCAGATTGCCGCTCTCGGTGATCCAGCGGCCCAAGGGGGCCTTGGGGTGAGCGGCGCCCGGCGCTGGTGCCCCGGCGGCTGGCGACGCTGCCGCAGCCTCTTGCGCGCTGACTGCCTGCCCCAAGCCCAGGGTCAGCAGGGCGGTCAAGGCGATGGATGGTTTCATGGCGAGGTCCTCGTGAAGTTCAGGAAGACCGCATTGAAGCCAGCGCAGGTATCGGCGGTTTGTCTGGCCGGGGGCTTTTGGTATGCGCGCTTGTCGATGCACCGGTCAGACAAGTTCAGATACATACGGGTCTGCGATGGCCCCACCGCAGCGTCGCCAAAGCCCGGACAATGGCCGCCATGACGACGACGCCCCCGCCCGACCACATCCTGATCGTCGATGACGACGCCGGCATCCGCGAGCTGGCCGCCGAGTACCTGCAGCGCCAGGGGCTGCAGGTGAGCGTGGCGGCAGACGGGCGGCAGATGCGTGAGGTGCTGGCCACGCAGCGCATCGACCTGCTGGTGCTGGACCTCATGCTGCCCGGCACCGACGGCATTGCGCTGTGCCGCGAGCTGCGCAGCCCGGGCGCACCGCCGCTGCCCATCGTCATGCTCACCGCGCGCAGCGACGAGGCGGACCGCATCTTGGGCCTGGAGCTGGGCGCGGACGACTACCTGACCAAACCCTTCGCCGCGCGCGAGCTGCTGGCACGCATCCACGCGGTGCTGCGGCGCACGCGCATGCTGCCGCCCAATCTGGCCGTGGCCGAGCCCGCGCGCCAGCTCACGTTTGGCGACTGGCGGCTGGACACCACGGCGCGCCACTTGCTCGATGCCACGGGCGCGGTGGTGGCGCTGTCGGGCGCCGAATACCGCCTGCTGCGCGTGCTGCTGGACCACCCGCAACGCATCCTCACACGCGACCAGCTGCTGCAGCTCACGCAGGGGCGCGACGCCGATGTGTTCGACCGCTCCATCGACCTGCTGGTGAGCCGTGTGCGCCAGCGGCTGGGTGATGGAGCACGCGGCTCGCGCTACATCAAGACAGTGCGCAACGAGGGCTATGTGTTCTGCGCCGACGTACAGGCCGCAGCACCGCTCCGGGAGGCCGCACCATGACGCCGCGCTGGTGGCCGTGCTCGCTGTTCGGGCGCATCCTGCTGGTGCTGGCGCTGGGCCTGGCGCTGGCGCATGCGCTCACGTTCGTGCTCGCGTTCACCGAGCGCGGCATGACCATGCGGCGGGCCATGGTGTCGTACTTTGCGAGCGATGTGGCCAGCTCGGTGGCCATGCTGGAACGCCTGCCCGCCACCGAACGTGCGCAGTGGGTGGACCGGCTGGCGCGCCGCAATTACCGCTTTGCGCTGGCCGAACCGCTCGACGCCCCCGAAGACCCCTCGCAGCTCGCGCGCCTTGTTGCCAGCGCTGTGGCGGCCACACTGCCCGCGGACCGCCCGGTGCAGGTCATCGACCCCCATGTGCCCGGCACCGAGCTGCGGCTGCAGCTGCGCCTGGCCGACGGCACGCCGCTGGCCGTGGACATGGACGAGCCCCGGCTGCAGATATCGCCCTGGGTGCTGGGCGCGCTGGCACTGCAACTGGCCGTGCTGGTGGGCCTGTGCGCCTGGGCCGTGCGCGCGGCCACGCGGCCACTGAGCACGCTGGCCGATGCGGCTGATGCGCTGGGTGCCGACCGCCCCACCGTGCGCCTGGCCGAAGACGGCCCGCGCGAAGTGGTGCGCGCCGCGGCTGCGTTCAACCATATGCAGCAGCGCATCCAGGCGCACCTGCAGGAGCGCATGCAGATCCTGGCCGCCGTCTCGCACGACCTGCAGACGCCCATCACCCGGCTGCGCCTGCGCGCCGACCTGCTGGACGACCCCGTGCTGCAGGGCAAGCTGCATGCCGACCTGGCCGAGATGCAGTCGCTGGTGGAAGAGGGCATTGCCTATGCACGCTCGTCCCAGGCCGTGCGCGAGCCCACGCAGCGTGTGGACCTGCGCGCGCTGGTGGAAAGCATCGCGCGCGACTACGCCGATGCGGGCCTGCCGGTACAAGTGCTGCAGGCAGTGGACGTGACCTGTGACACCCGCCCCCAGGCCCTGCGCCGCCTGCTGTGCAACCTGGTGGACAACGCGCTCAAGTTCGCGGGCGCCGCCGAGCTGGCGCTGGAGGCGGGCCCGCCGGGCCAGTGGCGGGTGCGCGTGCTGGACCATGGCCCAGGCATCCCGCCCGCCGACCTCTCCGCCGTGCTGCAGCCCTATGTGCGGCTGGAGGACTCACGCAACCGCGGCACGGGCGGCACCGGCCTGGGCCTGGCGATTGCGAACGAGCTGGCCCAGGCCCTGGGCGGCCGCCTGGTGCTGGGGGCGCGTGCGGACGGCGCGCAGGGGCTGCAGGCGCAGGTGGAGCTGCCGGGCACGCCGCTGCTACAGTGACCGCTCCGTGGACTCCCGAAGGACAACGCCGTGGACATCTCTGCAAGCAACCGCGAGCCCAGCGACAGCAACCCGCGCATCCGCGTCGGCATCGGCGGCTGGACCTTCGAGCCCTGGCGCGGCAGCTTCTACCCCGCCGGTCTGGCGCACAGCAAGGAGCTGCATTACGCCAGCCGCCAGCTCACGGCCATCGAAGTCAACGGCACTTACTACAGCACCTTCAAGCCGCCCACTTTCGCCAAGTGGCGCGATGAAACGCCCGAAGGCTTCATGTTCTCGCTCAAGGCCAACCGCTTTGCCACACACCGGCGCGTGCTGGCCGAGGCGGGCGATTCGATCGCGCGGTTTGTCGAAAGTGGCATCTCGGAACTGAAGGACAAGCTCGGTCCCATCGTGTGGCAGTTCATGCCCACCAAGGTGTTTGAGCCAGGGGATTTCGAGGCCTTTCTGGCGCTGCTGCCGCGCGAGGTGAATGGCCTGCGCCTGCGCCACGCACTGGATGTGCGCCACCCGAGTTTTGCGACGCAGGACTTCGTGGCGCTCGCGCGCCGGTATGGCTGCGTGCCTGTGTACACCGATTCCGACCAATTTCCGGCCATCGCCGATGCAGAGGCCGACTTCGCCTACCTGCGGCTGATGCGCAGCCAGAGCGACGTGCCCACGGGATACACCCCCGATGCGATTGCGCAGTGGGCGCAGGGCGTGCGCACCTGGACCAGCGGCGAGCGGCCACGCGATGTGTTGGTGTACTTCATCAACGGCGCCAAGGAGCGGGCGCCTGCGGGGGCGATGGAGCTGCTCAGGCAACTGGGCCTGCGCACCTAGCGAAGGCGCCGACCTACACCGTCTCGCGCTACAAAGCCCTGCGGGGCCTCGCCACCATCGGGCACATTGCCCACCACCACCCGCTCTACGCGCGCATGCTCGGGCCCCTGGTGCGCCCAGTCAATGAGGGCCCGCACGGCGGGTTCCGGGCCCCAGGCGCAGGCTTCGACGCGGCCGTCCTTGCGGTTGCGCACCCAGCCCGTCACGCCCAGGCGCTCGGCGGCCTGCACCAGGGACCAGCGGTAGCCCACGCCCTGCACATGGCCGGTGACCAACAGATGGCGCGTGACGGTGGAATTGGATTCTGCGTTCATGGCGGCACTGTAGCGTGCGCCTTGTGGAGTGCAGGTTGCGGCGGCACACTGCCCACTACACGGCATCCCATGACCACCACCGCCCCCAAGGCCCTGCCCACCATTGACCCCCGGCGCTGCACCGGCTGCGGCTGGTGCATTGCGGTGTGCCCGCCGCATGTGCTGTCGCTGCAGGTGCTGGGCCCCGGCCTCTGGGGCCCCAAGTGCTCCACCCTGCACGATGCCCCGGGCTGCACCGGGTGCGCGCTGTGTGCGGTGCGCTGCCCGTTCGATGCGATCCGCATGGTGCGGGTTGCCGCAGGTGCGGTGACTGAAGACCTTCCCTCATCCCCCGTCCGCTCACGCTGAGCTTGTCGAAGCGCGGCGCACGGCAGGGGTGGGCATGGAACGGATCAACGAGCCACCGCCACGGGTGCAGGGCCCTTGACGCCCCCCCGCCCGCATCCGGTACACTGCGCCCTTCATGTCGTACACCGCCGTCCCCTCCACCACACACGCCGCTGCCTTCCAAGGCATGGGCATGATGCCGTCCGCGTCCACGCGGGCCAATGGTGAGCAGCGGGCACTGGGTGCACGAATGATTACCACCATTACCACCGCGGCCACCTGAGCACGCGCAGGTGGCCGTTTCGGCAGCCACCTGGTGATCGCTCTCTTCTCCCCCAAGACGAATGCACGAAACCCAGCTCTGGCAGCTGGGTTTTTTTGTTTGTTCGTTTGATTGTTTTTCAGTCGCTTGGAGAAGCCCATGTACCGCGATCCCGTCCAGTCCCTTGAAGCCCCTTCGTTGCCGTCGTCCACTGCGGCCATGCGCCCCCTGCGCGTGGGCATGATCGGCATTGGCACCGTGGGCGCAGGCACCTTCCGCGTGCTGGCGCGCAACCAGGCCGAGATCGCGGGCCGCGCCGGGCGGGGCATCAAGATGGTGGTGGTCTGCGCCCGCAGCCTGGCCCGCGCCATGAGCGTGGTGGGCAAGGACGTGGCCCTGACCAACGACCCCATGCAGGTGGCCACCCACCCCGACGTGGATGTGCTGGTGGAGGCCGCAGGCGGCACCGGCCCCGCGCGCGACTGGGTGCTGGCCGCCATCCGCGCGGGCAAGCATGTGGTCACGGCCAACAAGGCACTGCTGGCCGAGCATGGCAACGAGATCTTTGCCGCCGCGCGCCAGCACGGCGTGGCCGTGGCCTACGAGGGCGCGGTGGCCGTGAGCATCCCCATCGTGAAGGCGCTGCGCGAGGGCCTCACGGCCAACCGCATCGAGTGGGTGGCGGGCATCATCAACGGCACCACCAATTTCATCCTGAGCAAGATGCGCGATGAGGGCGTGGGTTTTGCCGAGGCGCTGGCCCAGGCGCAGGCGCTGGGCTATGCCGAGGCCGACCCGACGTTTGACATCGAGGGCATCGACGCGGCGCACAAGATCTCGCTCTTGGCGGCCAATGCGTTTGGCATGCCGGTGCGTTTTGCCGACGCGCAGGTGGAGGGCATCACCACGCTGCAGGGGCTGGACGTGGCCTGCGCCGAGCAGCTGGGCTATCGCATCAAGCTGCTGGGCGTGGCCAAGCGGCGCAAGGAGGGTGACACCGAAGGGGTGGAGCTGCGCGTACAGCCCGCGCTGGTGCCCGCCACGCATTTGCTGGCGCATGTGAACGGGTCGATGAACGCCGTGATGGTCAAGGGCGATGCCTCGGGCGTGACGATGTACTACGGCGCGGGTGCGGGGTCGGAGCCCACCGCGTCGGCCGTGATTGCCGACCTGGTGGACGTGGCGCGGCTGCAGGGCACCCCCGCCGCGCAGCGGGTGCCGCACCTGGGGTTTCACGCCCATGCCGTCAACGACAACCTGGCCGTGCTGCCACGCGCCGCCGTGCACACGCGCCACTACCTGCGTGTGCCCGTGCACCAGGCCCAGCAGATCGAGGCCCTGGGCGCCTGGCTGGCGGCGCAGCAGGTGCCGGTGGCGCGTGTGGAGCTGGCCTGCGAAAAGACCACGCCTGCAGGCGCAGGCACCCAGGTGCTGGTGCTGACGGACGCAGTGGCGCAAAGCACCCTGGACCTGGCCGTGCACGCGCTGGCCGCACACCCCGCCGTGGCCGGGCCCGTGGCGGCGCTGCGGGTGGAGATGCTGGAGGGATGAGTGACTGTGGCAGGGAAAACATGAACAAAAATGGCCGTTTGCGCGCGTCCATCATGCGCAAACAGCTATTGTTTTCATAGCAAATGGACCCGCTAGGCCCTCAGCCCGCCCAGCACCAGCGCCGCCATGTCCTTGGCCGCAGGCGTGCCTTCGGCCATCAGGCCCTGCACCACGCCTGCGCGGTCGGTGTCGGTGCGGTTCTGGC
>CAYXSL010000075.1:0-19784 GCA_964466605.1 uncultured Verminephrobacter sp. | reverse complement strand
TGGGCCGCCGACGACGACATGGCCGTGGGCGTGCTCAAGGCCATCGAGCAGGCCAAGCGCAAGGACATCAAGCTGGTGTTTGGCGGCGCGGGTGCCAAGGGCATGATCAAGACGCTGATGGACGGCAGCAACCCGCTGATCCAGGCCAACGTGTCGTACAGCCCCAAGTTCATCTACGACTCGATCAAGCTCACGGCCGAGGCGCGCATCAAGGGCGAGAAGCTGCCTGCCAACACCATCATTCCGTCGGTGCTGATCACCAAGGAAACGGCGAAGGATTTCTACTTCCCGGACTCGCCGTTCTGATGGAGGTGTGAGCAAAAACGGCCTCTACCGCGCATCCAGAAAGCGCAGGCAGCTATTGAATGCATAGCAACTGCTGCGTGCTTGCTCACTGGGTGCACGCAAGACCCGGTTCTCAAACCATCCGAATCCACCCCCACCCGTTCGGGCTGAGCCTGTCGAAGCCGGCTACCTATCGTGCCCAGCCTTCGACAGGCTCAGGCTGAACGGTGGGGGGTAGTCGATAACCAGGACACACCATGCCAAGACCCGTCACCCTCTTCACCGGCCAATGGGCCGACCTGCCGCTGGCAGAACTCGCGCCGCTCGCACGCAGCATGGGCTACGACGGCCTGGAGCTGGCCTGCTGGGGCGACCATTTCAACGTGCAGGAGGCGCTGTCGTCGCCCCAGTACGTCAAGGACAAACACGCACTGCTGGCCCAGCACGGCCTGCAGTGTTTTGCCATCGGCAACCACCTGGTGGGCCAGGCTGTGTGCGATTTGATCGACGAGCGCCACCAGTCCATCCTGCCGCCGCATGTGTGGGGCAACGGCGAGGCCGAGGGCGTGCGCCAGCGCGCGGCGGCCGAGTTGGCAGACACGGCGCGCGCTGCCGCGAAGTTCGGCGTGAAGACGGTGACGGGCTTCACCGGCTCGTCGGTGTGGCATTCGATCTACGCGTTTCCGCCCACGACGCAGGCGTATTGGGACAAGGGCTTTGCCGACTTTGCAAAGCGCTTCGGTCCCATCCTGGATGTGTTCGAGCAGCACGACGTCAACTTTGCACTCGAAGTGCACCCCACCGAGATCGCGTTCGACATCGCCTCGGCCGAGCGCGCAATTGCTGCGGTGGGCGGCCACCAGCGCTTTGGCTTCAACTACGACCCCAGCCACCTGGCCTACCAGGGCGTGGACTACGTGAAGTTCATCCGCCAGTTTGCCGGCCGCGTCTACAACGCCCACATGAAGGACGTGTGGTGGGGCAAGGGCGATGGCACGGTGGGTGTGTTTGGCGGGCACACCAGCTTTGGCGATGCGCGGCGGAACTGGGACTTTCGCAGCGTGGGGCGCGGGATGATCGATTTCGAATCCATCATCGTTGCGCTCAACGACATCGGCTACCAGGGCCCGCTTTCGGTGGAGTGGGAAGACAGCCGCATGGACCGCGTGCACGGTGCCACGGAGAGCGCGGCGTTCTGCAAGCGGCTGGATTTCAAGCCTGCGGCAGGTGCGTTCGATGCCGTCTTTGCGCGAGACAAGCAGAACGTGTGAGGCTCTCACGCCATCGCGACCTTTCAACCAACCGCCGCCACCCACTCCCTCACCGTTCGGGCTGAGCCTGTCGAAGCCGGGGCCAGGTGCCTGACCGCCCTTCGACAAGCGCGGGGCGAATGGCAGAGGGGTGACGACAACAGCAAACAAAGAACAACAAACAAAGGCCTTCCGTATGTCCAGTGAAGTCAGAAAGCTCCGCTACGCCATGGTCGGTGGCGGCCATGGCGCCTTCATCGGCGCGGTGCACCGCCAGGCGATGGCGCTCGACGGCCAGTTCGAGCTGGTGGCCGGTGCGCTCTCGTCATCGCCCGAGCGGGCGCGCGCATCTGGCGCCTCGCTGGGCTTGGCGGCCGACCGCAACCACGGCAGCTGGCAAGACCTGCTGGCCGACGAGCTGCGCCGCCCCGCGCATGAGCGCATCGACCTGGTGAGCATCGTCACGCCCAACCACGTGCACCACCCGGTGGCGCTGGCGTTTGTGCAGGCGGGCTTTCATGTGGTGTGCGACAAGCCGCTGGTGCACACCAGCGCGCAGGCCGATGAGCTGGTGGCTGCCGTGAAGAAGGCGGGCACCGTGTTTGGCGTCACCTACAACTACACCGGCTATCCCATGGTGCGCGAGGCGCGCCACCTGGTGCACAGCGGCGCGCTGGGCCAGCTCCGCAAAATCACCGTTGAATACAACCAGGGCTGGCTGGCCACCGCAGTGGAAGAGGGCGGCGCCAACAAGCAGGCCGACTGGCGGCTGGACCCGGCGCGCAGCGGCAGCGCAGGCACGCTGGGCGACATCGGCTCACACGCCGAAAACCTGGCCGCCACCGTCACCGGCCAGCATCCCGCCTGGGTGTGCGCCGACCTCACCACCTTTGGCGCCGGGCGCAGGCTGGACGACGACGCCCAGCTGCTGCTGCGCTACGACAGCGGCGCACGCGGCTTCATCGTGGCATCGCAAGTGGCGGCGGGGCTGGAGAACGACCTGCGCCTGCAGGTCTCGGGCACGCTGGGCACCATCACCTGGCGGCAGGAAGAGCCCAACCAGCTCGTCCATTCCCCCGTGGACGGCCCGCGCCGCATCCTCACGCGCGGCTCACCCTGGCTCAGCCCGGCGGCGCTGCATGCCGGGCGCATCCCGGCGGGCCACCCCGAGGCCTTCATCGAAGCCTTTGCCAACGTCTACCTGGGCGTGGCCACCGACATCCACGCGCAGCGGGCGGGCGCGGCCGCCGACCCCTTGCGCGCCGACTACCCGCGCGTGGAAGACGGCGCACGCGGCGTGCGTTTTATCGAGCGTGTGATGGCGTCTGCAGCCAGCGCGCAGAAGTGGACGGCGGTGGGGTGAGCCGACCCCGGTGCGGCTGGGGTCAGGGGTAGCCGTCGGCCAGCTGAAACCGCTGGTCAAAATTCATCTTGCCCAGCAGGCGCAGTGCCGCGTTGCGGGTGGTGTTGTCCACCTTGCTGATGTCCAGGCTGTAGCGTTTGGCGGTGGAGACCACGTCCACACATTTGTGGCCCCATTGCACTGCCACGAGCAGGGCGGGGCGCTGGCCTGCCTGCGCGCCTACCGATACGCCGCGTTGCTCAGGGCTCAGCATGAATTCGAGGTGGGGGGTGCGCACCAGGGTGAGGCGGTCGGCCCCGCGGGGGCCCAGCGCGAATGAAACCACCCAGTCGTCTTCGTCTTCCACCGTCACAAACGGAACATGCTGGGGTGCGGCCATGGTGCTGGGCGTTGGTGTTGTATGTTGGGGCGACCGGGTCGCTTGTTACAGCGCCGCCGGGGTGCGGGCGGGCGCAAGTATGCCGCTGCAAGCGCCGTGCCCGCTGCGGGAGAACCCGAGGTTGGGCCTTTCCAACGTGGCGGGGGCTTGTCAGTCTGGTGCAAGGTGGGCGCGGTGGTGGCCAGGGGCTGTGCGCTCGGTTGCAGGGGGCATTTTTGAAGTAAAAAAAGGCCTCTGCGCGCAGCAGGTATGACTTTTTAGCTATTGTTTTGATAGTTTCCAGGCTGCGCCGGGGTCTCATGCCTCGGCGGTCGCCAGGCCGGTGGCCAGTTGGCCCACGGTGGCCAGCGCGGCCTGCAGCCGGTGGTGGGCGGGGTGGCCGTAGTTGATGCGCACGCAGTGGGCAAACCGCTGGTCGGCCGAGAAGATCTGCCCTGGCGCCAGGCTGATGCCCTGCTGCAGTGCCAGGCGGTGCAGGTCGAGCGCGTTGACCGTGGGCGGCAGCTCCACCCACAGAAAGTACCCGCCGTCGGGCCGCGATACGCGCGTGCCGGGCGGGAAGTGCGCAGCCACCGCTGCCAGTGTGATGGCCTGCTGCTGGGCCAGGCTGCGGCGCAGCTGGCGCAGGTGCCGGTCGTAGCCGCCCTGGGCCAGGTATTCGGACAGCGCCTGCTGCGACGGCGTGGCGGCCGAGAGCGTGGTCATGAGCTTGAGCCGCTGCACCGCTGTGGCAAAGCGGCCCGCTGCCACCCAGCCCACGCGGTAGCCGGGCGCGAGGCTTTTGCTGAACGAGCTGCAGTGCATCACCAGCCCCGCACTGTCAAACGCCTTGGCGGGCGGCGGGCGTTGGGGGCCAAAGTGCAGCTCGCCATACACGTCGTCTTCGATGAGCGGCACGCCGTGGCGGGCGAGCAGGGCGACGAGTTCGCGCTTTTTACCCTCGGGCATCAGGCTGCCCAGCGGGTTCTGAAAGCTGGGCATGAGCCAGCAGGCCTTGATGGGCTGGTGCGCTGGCTGGCGCTCCAGCGCCTGGGCCAGCGCGGCCAGGTCGATGCCGTCGCGCGGGTGGGTGGCGATTTCCAGTGCCTGCAGGTTCAGCCGCTCCAGGGCCTGAAGCGCGGCGTAAAAGGTGGGCGATTCGACCACCAACACGTCGCCCGGCTGGGTGACGGCCTCCAGGCAGAGGTTGAGCGCCTCCATCGCGCCGTTGGTGATGATGATTTCGTCCAGATCCACCGCCATGCCATGCACGCCGTAGCGCAGCGCAATCTGCTGGCGCAGGCGTTCGTCGCCAGGCGGCAGGCTCTGCACGATGTTCCACGGGTCGAGCTTGCGCATGCCGCTGGCCAGGCACCGCGCCAGCCGTTCCAGCGGAAACAGCTCCAGCCCCGGAAAGGCCGAGCCCAGGGGTACGAGGTCGCGGTCGCGCGCCAGGCCCAGCACCTCGAACACCAGGTCGCTGATGGCCACGCCCGTGGAGGTGGCGGCGGGCCGCGAAGGCAGGGGCTCGGCCGGGCGGGCCTCGGCCGTGCCGGGCAGCGGGGCGCTCACGTAGTAGCCCGAGCGCGGGCGCGCATGGATCAGGCCCTGGGCCTCCAGCAGGTAATACGCCTCAAACACGGTGGACGGGCTGATGCCCCGCGTGCGGCTGGCCTCGCGCACCGAGGGCACGCGGTCGCCCGGGCGCAGAGCGCCGCTGTGGATGAGCTGGGCGATGGCGTCGGCGTGGCGTTCGTAGCGTTTCATGGGCTTAAAAACCGGGTGCGGGCATTGATGCAAGGCAAACTGATCTGTATTTTTAACTGGAAACTGAATCTGTACTGGTTTGGGGTACACGCTTAGAGTTGCCATGAATCTCCCTGTGCTCCGTTTGCCCGTTTGCCTGTTTGCCACCCACATTCCCATGATTGATCGCTTGCGCCGCCTTCTGCGCCCCCTTGCTGTGGTGCTCTTTGTGTCTGGGGGCCTGGCCGCCGGGGTGGCGGCCCAGCCCGCGCCCACGACTGCGGCACCTGCCGCCGCCATGGCCCCGCGCGTGCTGGCCTGCACGGTGTGCCACGGCAAGGAGGGCCGGGCCACGCCGGACGGCTACTTCCCGCGCATTGCGGGCAAACCGTCGGGCTACCTGGCCAACCAGCTGCTCAACTTCCGCGACGGTCGGCGCAGCTACCCGCAGATGACCTACCTCATCGAGCACCTGACGGATGACTACCTGCGCGAGATGGCCGAGCACTTTGCGGCGCTGGAGCTGCCGTACCCACCCCCGCCCGCACCCCAGGCGCCCGCCGCCGTGCTGGAGCAAGGCCGCAAGCTGGTGCAGCAGGGCGATGCGGCGCGCAACATCCCCGCCTGCGTGGCCTGCCACGGCACGGCCATGACGGGCGTGGCGCCGTCCATCCCCGGCCTGCTGGGGCTGCCGCGCGACTACCTCAACAGCCAGCTTGGCGCCTGGAAGACCGGTCAGCGCCGCGCCCATGCGCCAGATTGCATGGCCGATATTGCGCGCCAGCTCACGCCCGACGATGTGAGTGCCGTGTCTGCCTGGCTGGCGGCGCAGCCCGTGGCGGCGGGTGGCAAACCAGCGCGCACCCTGCCTGCCGCCATGCCCGCCCGGTGCGGTGGTGTGGCCGATGTGCCGGTGGCCGGACGCTGAGGAGGCGCAACAATGAAACGCATCCTCTGGACGATCTCTAGCGCACTGGCGGCCCTGGGCATGACCGCCGCCGTGGTGGTCACCTTGAACCTGCGGGGCGAAGAGCCGCTGCCCGCCGCCGAAACCCTGCAGTCCACGCCCGCGCTGGCGCAGCGCGGCGAATATCTGGCCCGTGTTGGCAACTGCATGGCCTGCCACACCACGCAGGGCGGGGCGCCGTTGGCGGGCGGGCGCGGCATCGAGACGCCGTTTGGCGTGGTGCACAGCTCCAACCTCACGCCCGACAAGGCCCATGGCATCGGCAGCTGGACATCGGCCGAGTTCTGGCGCGCCATGCACCATGGCCGCAGCAAGGACGGGCGACTGCTGTATCCCGCGTTCCCGTACCCCAACTACACGCAGGTCACGCGGGAGGATTCAGACGCCATCTTTGCCTATCTGCAAAGCCAGTCGGCCGTGGCCGAGCCCAGCCGCGCGCATGCGCTGCGTTTTCCGTACAACACGCAGGCGGCGCTGGGTGTGTGGCGTGCGCTGTTCTTCACGCCAGGGGCGCCTCAACCTGAACCCACGCAAACGGCCGAGTACAACCGGGGCGCCTACCTGGTCAACGGCCTGGGCCACTGCACCGCCTGCCACACGCCGCGCAATGCGCTGGGGGCCACCGCCGACGCCAAGGCGTTCACGGGCGGGCTGATCCCGGTGCAGAACTGGTATGCCCCGGCGCTCAATGCAGCGCACGAGGCGGGGGTCAAGGAATGGAAAACCGATGACGTGGTGGCCTTGCTGAAGACGGGCGTGGCCCCGCAGGGCTCGGTGCTCGGCCCCATGGCTGAGGTGGTGTTCCGCAGCACGCAGTATCTGAGCGACGCCGATGCGCGCGCCATGGCCGTGTACCTGCAGGCCCTGCCGCTGCAGGAGCCCAAGGCATCCGCTGCTGGGGCCTTGCCCCCGGCCAGTGCAATGGCGCGCGGTGCCAAGGTGTACGAACAGCACTGCGCCCAATGCCATGGCGACCAGGGGCAGGGCGAGCCGGGTGCCTTCCCCGCGCTGGCGGGCAACCGCGCCGTCACGCTGGCCGACCCCACCAACCTGGTGCGCGTGGTGCTGCAGGGCGGCTACCTGCCCGCCACGGCGGGCAACCCGCGCCCGCATGGCATGCCGCCGTTCCAGCAGTTGTTGTCCGACGAAGACATTGCGGCCGTGACCACCTTGGTGCGCAACAGCTGGGGCAACCGGGCGCCCGGGGTGGGTACCATCGAGGTTTACCGCGCCCGCGAACGGCGCGGCTTGTAGCGGGTCCGCTGGTGTTGACGGACTGCTGCACCAGCCCCAGGAGCCCGTTTGATGTCCAGCCCCGCCGCACTGCCCCCGTCCACCCCCTCAAACCCCGTGGCCGCCACGCCCGGCGGCTGGTGGGCCGTGTGCCTGTGTGCGGCCTGGTGCGGCACCTGCGGCATCTACCGGCCCCTGTTCGACGAGCTGGCCCGCGCGCACCCGGACGTGCGGTTTGAATGGGTGGACATCGAGGACGAATCCGATCTGGCGGGCGACCTGGATGTGGAAACCTTCCCCACGCTGCTGATTGCCGACGGCCAGCGTGCGCTGTTTTTGGGCCCCTTGCTGCCCCAGGCGCCGGTGCTGGCGCGGCTGCTGACCAGCCTGCAGGCGGCCACCCCCGGCAGCGGAGCCGGGGCAGGGGACGAGGCCCAGGGCGTGTTCGAGCGCGTGCGGGCCGCGCGCGGGCGCTGATGGGCTGCCGGGTCAGATTGCTCCTGTTTTGATAGCTTGTTGCGCTTGATGGTCGCGCGCAAGAGGCGTTTTTTCCTTGAATTTTTGTGTCTTCTTCCTCCTCCGCATCCTGGTTTCCCATCAACTCGCTGCAGGCCTGGTGCGAAAAGGGCGCGTGGTCCCGGGGCATGGATCTTTTTCGCCAGGCGGCTGTGGTCCGCAGCGACATCGAGGAGCGCGGCGACAGCGCCTTCACCCTCCATGGCGAGGTGCAGGGCACCCAGCCTGAGCCGTATGGGCTGTCGGTGAAACTGCAGCTGGCGCCCAACGGCCAGGTCAGCGCCTGGTCGGGCGAATGCAGCTGCCCGGTGGGAGAAGACTGCAAACATGCCGTGGCGCTGACGCTGAAGGCGGCGCACCTGCGCGCGGGCCCGGCGTCCGCAGCCTCATTCGCACCCTCATCAGCGCCCGCGCCCCTGTCCGCCCAGGCCGTGCAGGCGCTGCAGGCCATGCAAGACCGCGTGGCCGCCCAGGCCCGCGCCGAGGCCGAGGCGCGCCTGGTGCGCTGGCTGCACGACTGGGACCGGGCCGCCGACACTGTGGTGCCAGCCCCGCCGGGCGCGCGGGCTGACCGGCCCGAGTGTTATCTCTACCTGCTTTCCACCGTGGGGCGGCTGCGATCGGGCGCGCCGCAGCTGCAGATTGAGGCCGTGGTCTCCTACCCCAAGCTCACCGGCGGCTGGGCCCAGCCCAAGACCATCCGCACCCAGCCCGGCCCCGGCCAGGCGGTGTACGACCGCGCCACCGAGGCCGACCGCCAGCTGCTGCAGCTGCTGCGTGCCATGCCGCGCAGCCTGGGCTACTACTCGGCCTACAGCGGCGCGCCGTCGGGTGTGATCGAAGGCACGGTGGGCCTGCTGGCACTGCAGCAGGCGGCCGCCACGGGCCGTCTGTTTGCCGACGCGGGCGGCGCCACCGTGGGCGTGCCGCTGCGCTGGGGCGATGCGCTGCCCATCGCCTGGGCCTGGAACGAGACCCCGGCCCCCCAGGCCGAGGGCGACAGCGCCTGGCGCCTGCAGGCCCGCCTGCCCAGCCCCAGCGCCACGCTGTGCGCCAACGACCCGCCGCTGTACCTGGACACCGACCAGGGCCTGTGTGGCCCCGTGCTGGCCGAGGGCCTGAGCGCCGCACAACTGCAGCTGCTGCTGCAGGTGCCCCCGCTGGGCACCGCAGCGCTGCAAAAGCACCATGCCGATGTGGCCAGCCGCCTGGGCGGCATGCTGCCGCTGCCGCCGGTGCTCTGCCCCCTCACACGCGTGCAGGGCGTGAAGCCCGTGGCGCGCCTGCACCTGGCGCCCGTGCCCGAGGCCGATGTGCCGGGCCTGGGCCTCCTTACCGCCCAGCTGCGTTTTGACTACCAGGGCCATGTGGGCTGGTGGGCCGGGCAGGCGCTGGGCGTGCTGGTGCCGGGCGCCGATGGCGGCCAGGTGCTGCTGCAGCGCGACGCGGCGGCCGAGCTGGGCGCCATCGAACGCCTGACGGACCTGGGCCTGCTGGGGACGGAAGAGGGCCTGTTCGGCATCCCCGGCGAGGCATCGCAGGAAGACTGGTTGCACTGGTTTGACAACGGCTTTGCCGTGCTGCGCGAGGCCGGTTTTGTGCTGACGCTGGATGCCGCTTTGAACGGCTGGATCACCCATGCCGACCACCTGGACGTGGCGCTGTTGCCCAGCGGCGAGGACGAGGCCACATCGCCCTGGTTTGCGCTCTCGCTGGGCATGGAAATCAACGGCGTGCGGCACAACATCCTGCCGCTGCTGCCCACGCTGATCGCCGCCGCCGCCCAGCAGCCGTCCGACCCCGCCACGGGCCAGCCGCAGCTGCCGCCGTTTGCCTACCTGCGCGGGGTGGGGGCCTCGGGTTTTGTGCGGGTGCCGACCGACGTCTTGCGCCCCTGGGTGGCCGCCTTGCTGGACCTGGTGGGCGACCGCGCGCACGACTTCAGCGGTGACAGCCTGAAGCTCTCGCGTTTGGATGCGCTGCGCACCAGCGCTGCATTGGGCGAAGGGGCGGTGTGGGAGGGCGCGGATGCTCTGCGCAGCCTGGTGGCCCAGCTGCAGGGCGCGAGTGCATTGCCCACGGTGCCCGTGCCCCCAGGCGTGCAGGCCACGCTGCGGCCGTACCAGCAGCAGGGCCTGAACTGGCTGCAGTTTCTGCGCGCCCACGGCCTGGCGGGGGTGCTGGCCGACGACATGGGCCTGGGCAAGACGCTGCAGACGCTGGCCCACATCCAGGTCGAAAAAGACGCGGGCCGCCTGAGCGACCCCGCCCTCATCATTGCGCCCGTGAGCCTCATGGGCAACTGGCAGCGCGAGGCCGCGCGCTTTTGCCCCGGCCTGCGCTGCCTGGTGCTGCACGGCACGGGCCGCCACGCATTGGCCGATGCGGTGGCCGAGCACGACATTGTCATCGCCCCCTATTCGCTGCTGCAGCGCGACCGCGAGCGCTGGCTGGCGCAGCCCTGGCACCTGGTGGTGCTGGACGAAGCCCAGAACATCAAGAACGCCAGTACCCACGCCGCGCAGGTGGTGGGCGAGCTGCAGGCGCGCCACCGCCTGTGCCTGTCGGGCACGCCCATGGAAAACCACCTGGGCGAAATCTGGAGCCTGTTCCATTTCCTGATGCCGGGGTTTCTGGGCAGCCAGCAGCGCTTCAAGGAGCTGTTCCGCAACTCCATCGAAAAACAGGGCGACACAGCCCGCCTGGCACAGCTGCGCACCCGAGTCACGCCGTTTATGCTGCGCCGCACCAAGGCTCTGGTGGCGGCCGAACTGCCCCCGAAGGTGGAATCGGTGATGCCGGTGGAGCTGAACGGCCCGCAGGCCGACCTGTATGAAACCATCCGCCTGGGGATGGAAAAGACTGTGCGCGAGGCGCTGCAGACCAAAGGCTTGGCCAAATCGCAGATCACCATCCTGGACGCGCTGCTCAAGCTGCGGCAGGTGTGCTGCCACCCGCAGCTGGTGCCGCTGGATGCGGCCAAAAAGGTTGCCACCTCGGCCAAGCTGGAGCAACTCATGGCCTTGCTGCCCGAGATGCTGGCCGAGGGGCGGCGCATTCTGCTGTTCTCGCAGTTCACCAGCATGCTCACGCTGATCGAAGCCGAGCTGAAGCAGCGCGGCCTGCCCTGGGTCAAGCTCACGGGCCAGAGCCAAAAGCGCGACGCGATCATCGAGCGGTTCACCAGGGGGCAGGTGCCGCTGTTTCTCATCAGCCTGAAAGCGGGCGGGGTGGGGCTCAACCTGCCCCAGGCCGACACCGTGATCCATTTCGACCCCTGGTGGAACCCGGCGGTGGAAAACCAGGCCACCGACCGCGCCCACCGCATCGGCCAGGCGCAGAGCGTGTGGGTGGTCAAGCTGGTGGCGCAGGGCACGATCGAGGAGCGCATCCTGGCGCTGCAAGAGCGCAAGGCGCAGCTCGCAGGCAGCCTCTATAGCGAGGCGGCCGCCCGCAAGGAGCCGCTGTTTACCGAAAGGGATCTTGCCGAGTTGCTGCAGCCGCTATCGTCGTTGTAGCAAGAAAATATGGCTGGGCGGGCGGAAAGAGCTTGTGGCACCGCCAAAGCCGCCAGGTCGCCGCGCTGGCGCGTTAACAACAGCCTGTGGGGGGCGCCACACGCTCAGTCTTTGCAAATCAATGCTTTACGCGCTACAATAAGAGCCTCACGACCAAACGGGCGGGTACCAACCGCCCGTTTTTTTTGGTCGATTGCTTTTCGAGCTCGAAGCTGCCGGAGAAGTCTCCGGGGGTTATCGGGTTTTTTGTTTTTCCGGGATTGAACTGAACACGTGGCACTACAGCAAGTCGTTGAACAAATTGTGACGGGCCTGGACTATGACCTGGTGGAGATCGAACGCTCCGCCGGTGGTTTGCTGCGCGTCACCATCGATTTGCCCTGGGTGCAGCCGGCCGCCGATGCGCCCGCCCCCGTGCTTGAGCAGTTCGTCACCGTCGAGGATTGCGAGAAGGTCACCCGCCAGCTGCAGTTTGCGCTGGAGGTGGATGGCGTCGAATACAAGCGCCTCGAAGTGTCGTCTCCCGGCATCGACCGCCCCTTGCGCCATGAGCAGGACTTTGTGCGTTTTGAAGGCGCGGTCATCGACATCACCTTGAAGGCGCCCATTGGCGCCGCAGGCGGGGGGCAGGTCAATGCCACCCGCAAGAAATTTCGCGGCACGCTGGAGCGCGCCGAGGCGGGTGGCTGGCAAATCGTCTGGAGCGACGAGCCGCCGGTCAAGCCAGGTCAAAAAGTGAGCAAGAAACGTGTGCCCGCCCCCTTGCAGGCGCTGGGCTTTACCCTGGACGAGCTGCGGGATGCGCGCCTGGCGCCCATCGTGGACTTCAAGGGGCGTGCGGGCAAGGCCGGGTCGGCAGCTGCCTGAGTTGCTGAATGGGTTGGGGTGGGTGGCTGCTGCGCGCGGCCTCCATCTTCGGGTGATTGAAACAGGAGAGTCGTCGCATGAATCGCGAATTGTTGATGTTGGTTGAGGCCATTTCGCGTGAGAAGAACGTGGAGCGTGATGTGGTCTTGGGCGCCGTGGAGTCGGCCCTGGCCCAGGCTACCAAGAAGCTGTACCAGGGCGAGGTGGACATCCGCGTGTCGATTGATCGGGACAGCGGCAACTACGAGACTTTCCGCCGCTGGCTGGTGGTGCCCGACGACGCAGGCCTGCAGAACCCCGAAGCCGAAGAGCTGCTGATGGACGCGCAGGAGCGCATCCCCGACATCGAGGTGGGCGAGTACATCGAGGAAGGTGTCGAGTCCGTGCCCATCGGCCGTATTGGCGCCATGGCGGCCAAGCAGGTCATCCTGCAGAAGATCCGCGACGCCGAGCGCGAAATGCTGCTCAACGACTTCATGTCGCGCGGCGAAAAGATCTTTACCGGCACTGTCAAGCGCATGGACAAGGGCGACATCATCGTCGAATCCGGCCGCGTGGAAGGCCGCCTGCGCCGTGGCGAGATGATCCCCAAGGAAAACCTGCGCAGCGGCGACCGCGTGCGCGCCATGATCATGGAGGTGGACCTCACGCTGCGTGGCGCGCCCATCATCCTGTCGCGCTCCGCGCCCGAGTTCATGATCGAACTGTTCCGCCAGGAAGTGCCTGAAATCGAGCAAGGCCTGCTGGAGATCAAGTCCTGCGCCCGTGACCCCGGCTCGCGCGCCAAGATTGCCGTCCTGTCGCACGACAAGCGCGTGGACCCCATCGGCACCTGCGTCGGCGTGCGTGGCACCCGCGTGAATGCAGTGACCAACGAACTCGCTGGCGAGCGCGTGGACATCGTGCTGTGGTCCGAAGACCCGGCCCAGTTCGTGATCGGTGCGCTGGCCCCGGCCAACGTGTCCTCCATCGTGGTCGATGAAGAAAAACACGCCATGGATGTGGTGGTGGACGAGGAAAACCTCGCTATCGCGATCGGCCGTGGCGGCCAGAACGTGCGCCTGGCGTCCGACCTCACCGGTTGGAAGATCAACATCATGGACGCCGCCGAGAGCGCGCAGAAGCAGGCCAACGAGACCGACACGGCCCGCAAGCTGTTCATGGAAAAGCTGGATGTGGACGAGGAAATCGCCGACATCCTGATCTCCGAAGGCTTCAACAGCCTCGAAGAAGTGGCCTACGTGCCGCTGCAGGAAATGCTGGAGATCGAAAGCTTCGACGAAGACACCGTCAACGAGCTGCGTGCCCGTGCCAAGGATGCGCTCCTGACGATGGAAATCGCCCGCGAGGAAAGTGTGGAAGAGGTCTCCCAGGATCTGCGCGACCTTGAAGGACTCACCCCCGAACTGATTGCCAAGCTGGCTGACGGTGGTGTGCACACACGTGACGACCTGGCCGACCTGGCCATTGATGAGCTGACCGACCTGACCGGACAGTCTGCAGAGGATGCCAAAGCCTTGATCATGAAGGCGCGCGAACATTGGTTCGCGGGGCAACAAGAGTAAGGGTCAGGGAGGCACGAACCACATATGTCCAGTAATACTGTCGCCGAGTTCGCAACAGAACTCAAAAAATCGCCTGAAACCCTGCTCGACCAGCTCAAGGCTGCGGGGGTGGGCAAGGCTGCCCCCTCCGACGCTCTGACCGAGTCGGACAAGCAGAAGCTGCTCGCGTACCTGCAAGCCAGCCATGGCACGGCATCGGCCGACCGCAAGAAGATCACGCTGGTGAAGAAGTCCACCAGCGAGATCAAGCAAGCCGACGCCACGGGCAAGGCGCGCACCATCCAGGTGGAAGTGCGCAAGAAGCGCACGTTCATCCAGCGGGATGAAGGCGCTGATGCGGCTGCCGAGACCGCGACGGCGGTCATGGAAGAACCCGCTGTGTCGAGCGAAGACCTGGAACTGGCCCGCCGCGAAGAGGAAGCCCGCCGCCAGGCCGAGCTGATCCGCCGCCAGGAGGCCGAACTGGCCGAGAAGCGTGCCGAGCGCGAAGCCCGCGAGAAGCGCGAGCGCGAAGCCGAAGAGCGAGCCGCCGCCTATGCCGCCCAGGAAGCTGAAAAGAAGGCCCAGGCCTCCGCCGTGAAGCAAGAGGCGACCCGCGAGCAGGCTGCCGAAGCCGCTGCACGTGCTGCTGCGCAGACCGAAGCCCGCGAAAAGGCACAGGCAGAAGCCAAGGCCCGTGCGGACGAAGAGTCTGCCCGTGCCCGTGATCTGGAAGAGCGCCGCCGCAAGGCCCTGGCCGAGGCAGAAGCCATCCGCGCCATGATGGCCACGCCCAAGAAGGCGGTCATGGTCGCCAAGAAGCCCGAAGAACCCAAGCCCGTGGCCAAGCCTGCGGCAGTGGGTGACGCCAAGAAGGGCACGCTGCACAAGCCCGCCGTTGGCACGGGTGGCCCGCGCGCAGGGGCCGCAGCCCCGGCCGGTGCCGGTGCTGCGCCGGGTTCGGGCAAGGAAGTCAAGTCGGCCAAGCTGTCCTCCAGCTGGGCCAATGACACGGCCAAGAAGAAGGAAATCAAGACCCGCGGCGACAGCAGCGGTGGTGTGGGCCGCAACAACTGGCGTGGTGGCCCGCGTGGCCGCCGTGGCGACGGCCGCGACCAGCGCGACGATCACCAGCAGTCTGCTCCGGTCGAGGCGCGCATCATTGAAGTGCATGTGCCCGAAACCATCACGGTGGCGGAGTTGGCGCACAAGATGTCGATCAAGGCGTCCGAAGTCATCAAGGCGCTGATGAAGATGGGCCAGATGGTCACCATCAACCAGCCGCTGGACCAGGACACCGCCATGATCGTGGTGGAAGAGCTGGGCCACAAGGCCGTGGTGGCTGCGCTGGATGACCCCGAAGCCTTCACCGACGACGATTCGGGCCAGAAAGACGCCGAACTGTTGCCACGCGCTCCGGTGGTCACCGTCATGGGCCACGTGGACCACGGCAAGACCTCGCTGCTGGACTACATCCGCCGCGCCAAGGTGGCGGCAGGCGAAGCGGGCGGTATCACGCAGCACATCGGTGCCTACCACGTGGAAACGCCGCGCGGCATGGTGTCCTTCCTCGACACCCCCGGTCACGAGGCCTTCACGGCCATGCGTGCCCGTGGCGCTCAGGCTACCGACATCGTGATCCTGGTGGTTGCTGCCGACGACGGCGTGATGCCACAAACGAAGGAAGCCATCAAGCACGCCAAGGCGGCGGGTGTTCCTATCGTGGTGGCCATCACCAAGGCGGACAAGCCCGATGCCAACCCCGACCGCGTCAAGCAGGAACTGGTGGTTGAAGAGGTGGTGCCTGAAGAGTATGGCGGCGATTCGCCCTTTGTGGCTGTGTCGTCCAAGACCGGCATGGGCATCGACGACCTGCTGGAGCAGGTGCTGTTGCAGGCCGAAGTGCTGGAACTTAAGGCCCCGGTGGAATCCCTGGCCAAGGGTCTCGTGATCGAAGCCCAGCTCGACAAGGGTCGCGGCCCTGTAGCCACGGTGCTGGTGCAGTCCGGTACGCTCAAGGTGGGCGATGTGGTGCTGGCAGGCCAGACTTCGGGCCGCGTGCGCGCCATGCTCGACGAAAACGGCAAGCCGGCCAAGACGGCTGGTCCGTCGATCCCGGTGGAGATCCAAGGTCTGTCGGATGTGCCCCAGGCCGGCGACGAGTTCATGGTGCTGTCCGACGAGCGCCGTGCGCGCGAAATCGCGACCTACCGTGCAGGCAAGTTCCGCAACACCAAGCTGGCCAAGCAGCAGGCAGCTAAGCTGGAGAACGTGTTCTCCGAGATGACCGCAGGCGAGGTGCAGACCCTGCCCATCATCATCAAGGCGGACGTGCAGGGCTCGCAGGAAGCGCTGGCCGCCTCGCTGCTCAAGCTGTCCACCGAGGAAATCCGCGTGCAGCTGGTCTACGCTGGCGTGGGCGGCATCAGCGAGTCCGACGTGAATCTGGCGATTGCCTCCAAGGCCATCGTGATCGGCTTCAACGTGCGTGCCGACGCCGGTGCGCGCAAGCTGGCCGAGTCGAGCGACGTGAACCTGCATTACTACAACATCATTTACGACGCCGTGGATGAGTTGAAGGCGGCCATGTCCGGCATGCTGGCACCCGAGCAGCGCGAAGAAGCGATCGGTACGGCGGAGATCCGCACCGTGTTCGTGGCTTCCAAGATCGGCACGGTGGCGGGTTCGTACGTCACCTCCGGCCAGGTCACGCGCAATTGCAAGTTCCGCCTGCTGCGCGACAACGTGGTCATCTACACCGGCGAAGTGGAGTCTGTGCGCCGCCTCAAGGACGATGTCAAGGAAGTCAAGGAAGGCTTCGAGTGCGGTATCAAGCTGCGCAACTACAACGACATCAAGGAAGGCGACCAACTCGAGTTCTTTGAAATCAAGGAAATCGCACGCACGCTGTAAGGCGAGGCGACGACGAGAGCAACGACGACGACATGGCTGCGAAGAAATCCGCCACTCCCAACCGCGCCTTCAAGGTGGCCGACCAGATCCAGCGCGATCTGACGGAGCTGATCGCGCGCGAGTTGAAAGACCCGCGCGTGGGCATGGTGACGCTGCAGGGCGTGGAGGTGACCCCCGACTACGCCCACGCCAAGGTGTTCTTCAGCCTGCTGACGGGTGACCCGGTGGAAACCCAGGCGGCGCTCAACCAGGCGGCGGGCTTCTTGCGCAATGGCCTGTTCAAGCGCCTTCACATCCACACGGTGCCCACGTTGCACTTCGTGTTCGACCGCACCTCCGAACGTGCTGCCGACATGAATGCGCTGATTGCGCGCGCCGTGGCTTCCCGCTCCAAAGACGACGAGGAAACATGACCGAGCGCGCTCCCCGCATCCGGGTGCAGCGGCGCCCGGTGCACGGAGTGCTGCTGCTCGACAAACCCCTGGGCCTGTCCAGCAATGACGCCTTGCAAAAGGCGAAATGGCTGCTGCGCGCCGAGAAAGCGGGCCACACCGGCACGCTGGATCCGCTCGCCACGGGTGTATTGCCCCTGTGTTTTGGCGCAGCCACCAAGTTCAGCCAGCTGCAGCTCGAAGCCGCCAAGACCTACGAGGCGATTGCCGTGCTGGGCATTACCACCACCACCGGCGACGCCGAGGGCGAGGTGCTGGAGCGTCGCGAGGTGGATCCTGCCCAGCTCACCCCCGACCGACTGGCTGCCGTGCAGCAGCAGTTCACCGGCTCCATCCGCCAGGTGCCACCCATGCACAGCGCGCTCAAGAAGGACGGCAAGGCGCTGTACGAGTACGCGCGTGCCGGTGTCACAGTGGAGCGTGAGCCGCGCGATGTGGTCATTCATGCCTTGAAACTGACACTCACGCGCACTGAGAAAGCATTGTTTGCTATCAAGATGGTAGTAACCTGCAGCAAGGGTACTTACATCCGCACGCTGGGCGAAGACATCGGTGCTGCGCTGGGCTGTGGGGCACACCTCAGCTTCCTGCGTCGCATCGACACCGGTGGCATTGGCGTGGAGCGCTGCGTCACGCTGGCGCAGCTGGAGGCCATGCCCGAGGCCGAACGCATTGCCAGCCTGGAGGCCCCCGAGTCCTTGCTGGCCGGGCACACACGTGTCACGCTGGACAGCGACAATGCCGCTCGTTTCCTGTCGGGCGTGCGCCGCCGTGGGGCCTGGCCGGATGCCAGCGCGGTGGCGGTGTTTGGAGAAAGCCCCCCGGCGCTGCTGGGGGTGGGCCATATTGCTGGCGGGGAACTGGTGCCGGGCCGGCTCCTGAGTCCGCTGGAAATTCAACAAATCTTGGAAAGCAAGCCGCACGTGCAAACCAGCGGCACATTGGAAAAACTATGACTAAACAGATCCGCAACATCGCCATCATTGCCCACGTTGACCATGGCAAAACCACCATGGTGGACCAGCTGCTGCGCCAGTCCGGCACCTTTGCCGACCACGAAAAGGTCGTCGATACCGTGATGGACAACAACGCGATTGAAAAAGAGCGTGGCATCACCATCCTGGCCAAGAACTGCGCCGTGAGCTGGAAGGGCACGCACATCAACATCGTGGACACCCCTGGTCACGCGGATTTCGGCGGTGAAGTGGAGCGTGCCCTGTCCATGGTGGACAGCGTGGTGCTGCTGATCGACGCGCAAGAGGGCCCCATGCCCCAGACGCGCTTCGTGACCAAGAAGGCCCTGGCCCTGGGCCTGCGCCCCATCCTGGTGGTGAACAAGGTGGACAAGCCCGGCGCCAACCCTGACAAGGTGGTGAACGCCGCGTTCGACCTGTTCGACAAGCTGGGTGCCACCGACGAGCAACTGGACTTCCCTGTCGTGTACGCCTCGGGCATCAACGGCTGGTCGTCGCTTGAAGAAGGCGCACCTGGCGAGCAGTGGGGCCCCGACATGTCGGCCCTGTTCGACACCATCCTCAAGCACGTGCCGCCGAACTCCGGCAATCCCGACGCTCCCCTGCAGCTGCAGATCTCGGCGCTGGACTTCTCCAGCTTCGTGGGCCGCATCGGTGTGGGCCGCATCAGCCAAGGCACGCTCAAGCCCGCACAGGACGTGCTGGTCATGGAAGGCCCCAATGGCAAGACCACCAAGGGCCGCGTGAACCAGGTGCTGACCTTCCAGGGGCTGGACCGCATGCAGACGCCCCTGGCAGGCCCGGGCGACATCGTGCTGATCAACGGCATTGAAGACATCGGCATCGGCGTGACCGTGACCGACCCCGCCAACCCCGCGCCGCTGCCCATGCTGAAGGTGGACGAGCCCACGCTGACCATGAACTTCTGCGTGAACACGTCGCCCCTGGCCGGCCGTGAAGGCAAGTTCGTGACCAGCCGCCAGATCTGGGACCGCCTGCAAAAGGAACTGCAGCACAACGTGGCCCTGCGCGTGAAGGAAACTGACGAAGAAGGCGTGTTCGAAGTGATGGGTCGGGGCGAACTGCACCTGACCATCCTGCTGGAAAACATGCGCCGCGAAGGCTACGAGCTGGCCGTGTCCAAGCCCCGCGTGGTGTTCAAGGACATCGACGGCGTCAAGCACGAGCCGATCGAGCTGGTGACCGCCGACATTGAAGAAGGCCACCAGGGCGGCGTGATGCAGGCCCTGGGCGAGCGCAAGGGCGAGCTGGTGAACATGGAGTCCGACGGCCGTGGCCGCGTGCGCCTGGAATACCGCATCCCGGCCCGTGGCCTGATCGGTTTCACCAACGAATTCCTGAACCTGACCCGTGGCTCTGGCCTGATCTCCAACATCTTTGACGGTTACGAGCCGCACAAGGGCGAAATCGGCGGCCGCAAAAACGGCGTGCTGATCTCGATGGACGACGGTGAAATCTTCACCTACGCCCTGGGCAAGCTGGACGACCGTGGCCGCATGTTCGTGAAGGCCAACGACCCCGTGTACGAAGGCATGATCGTGGGCATCCACAGCCGCGACAACGACCTGGTGGTGAACGCCACGCGCACCAAGCAGCTGACCAACTTCCGCGTGTCCGGCAAGGAAGACGCGATCAAGATCACGCCCCCGATCGACCTCACGCTCGAATACGGCGTGGAGTTCATCGAGGACGACGAACTGGTCGAGATCACGCCCAAGTCCATCCGCCTGCGCAAGCGCTATCTGACCGAAAACGAGCGCAAGCGCGCCTCCCGTTC
>CAYXSL010000074.1:0-19961 GCA_964466605.1 uncultured Verminephrobacter sp. | reverse complement strand
GCCGTAGATGTCGGGCGCCGAGCCGTGCACGGGCTCGAACAGGCTGGGGAAGTGGCGCTCGGGGTTCAGATTGGCCGAAGGGGCCAGGCCAATGGTGCCGGTGGTGGCGGGGCCCAGGTCGGAGAGGATGTCCCCGAACAGGTTGGTGGCGGCCACCACGTCAAAGCGGCCCGGCTGCAGCACAAAGCGTGCGGTGAGGATGTCGATGTGCTGCTTGTCCAGCGTCACCTCGGGGTAGCCTTTGGCGACATCGTCGGCGCGCTGGTCCCACCAGGGCATGCTGATGGCGATGCCGTTGCTTTTGGTGGCCAGGGTCACGTGCTTTTTGGCGCGGCTCTGGGCCAGGTCGAACGCGAACTTGAGCAGGCGGTTGGCGCCGTGGCGGGAGTAGACCGATTCCTGGATGCAGATTTCACGGTCGGTGCCTTCGTACATGAGGCCGCCGAGCGACGTGTACTCGCCCTCGGTGTTCTCGCGCACCACGTAGTAGTCAATGTCGCCGGGTTGGCGGCCCGCGAGCGGGCAGGGCACACCCTCGAACAGGCGCACCGGGCGCAGGTTGATGTACTGGTCGAACTCGCGGCGGAACTTGAGCAGCGACCCCCACAGCGACACGTGGTCCGGCACGGTGGCAGGCCAGCCCACGGCGCCGAAGAAGATGGCGTCCATGCCCGACAGCTGGGCCTTCCAGTCGTCGGGCATCATTTTTCCGTGGGCGGCGTAGTAGTCGCAGCTGGCCCAGTCGATGGAGATGGTTTCAAGCGCAATGCCAAAACGCGCTGCAGCGGCCTGCACCACACGCAGGCCTTCGGGCATCACCTCCTTGCCAATGCCGTCTCCGGCAATGAGGGCGATGCGGTAGGTTTTGGGGGCGGCGGAAGAGGTCATCAAGCGGTCCTTGCGATGTGTGGAGGAGCGCTGCTGCAAGGCGCAGCCAGCGGTTTGGCATGCATTGTTCCTAGCGCTGCAGAAAACTACAATCCGCCAACTGTGGCCTCATCCTTCACACATCGTGCATAAAAATCCTGCCGCCGAAGACCTGCGTGTGTTCACCGCCGTGGTGCGCAAGGCCAGCTTTGGCGGCGCGGCCACCGAGCTGGGCACCTCGCCCGCCTATGTGAGCAAGCGCATCCGCCTGCTGGAGCAGGACTTGCAGGTCAAGCTGCTCCACCGCACCACCCGCCGCGTGGCGGTGACGGAGGAGGGCGAGCGGGTGTTCCACTGGGCGCAGCGCATCCTGGACGACATGGAGCAGCTGATGCAGGAGGTGGCGGTCACGCGCAGCGAGCCGCGCGGGCTGCTGCGGGTGAGCAGCAGCTTTGGCTTTGGTCGGCAGATCGTGGCGCCGGCGCTGTCGCGCCTGGTGGAGCAGCACCCGGGGCTGCAGGTGCGACTGGAGGTGTTCGACCGGCTGGTGGATGTGGCGGGCGAAGGGTTTGACCTGGACGTGCGCGTGGGCGACGAGATTGCGCCGCACCTCATTGCGCGCCGCCTGGCTGACAACCACCGCGTGTTGTGTGCAGCGCCTGCCTACCTGCAGCGCAAGGGCGTGCCGCGCACGGTGGCCGAGCTGGCCGCGCACGACTGCCTGGTGATCAAGGAGCGCGACCACCCGTTTGGCGTGTGGCGCCTGCGCAGCGGCGCGCAGGAAGAGTCGGTCAAGGTGCGCGGCCCGCTGTCGGCCAACAACGGCGAGATGGCCGTGCAGTGGGCGGTGGACGGGCGGGGTGTGGTGCTGCGCTCGTGGTGGGATGTGGGCGCGCACCTGCAGACCGGGCGTCTGGTGCAGGTGCTGCCACCGTGGCAGCAAGAGGCCAATGTGTGGGCCGTGTACCCCACGCGGCTGGAGCGCTCGGCCAAGGTGCGGGTGTGCGTGGAGTTTCTGCAGGCGCATTTCCGCGCCGGGTGGATGGCGCGGGATGCCGATGCTGGGGGAAATACCTCGGTTTGAAGCAAAAATAGCTGCTACCGCCCGTCTGGCAAGCGGTAGCAGCTATCAAAAAGATACTGACTGGGCAGTGGTGAGGGGGCGATCAGCCCGCCAGCGCCGCCTTCACTGCGGCAGACACCTGGCCCATGTCGGCCTTGCCCGCCAGGCGGGTCTTCACCACGCCCATGACCTTGCCCATGTCGCCAGGGCCTGCAGCGCCGATTTCGGCCACGATGGCCTTCACGGCGGCCAGCGTCTCCTCGGCCGACATGCGCTCGGGCAGGTAGGCCTGCAGCACGGCCATTTCAGACTTTTCCTTGTCGGCCAGGTCCTGGCGGCCTGCGCCTTCAAACGCGGTGATCGAGTCCTTGCGCTGCTTGATGAGCTTGTCCACGATGGCGACCACGGCCGCGTCGTCCAGCACGATGCGCTCGTCCACTTCCTTTTGCTTCATCGCGGCCTGCAGCAGGCGGATGGTGCCCAGGCGCTCGCTGTCCTTGGCGCGCATGGCGGTTTTCATGTCTTCGGTGATCTGGTCCTTGAGGCTCATGGCGGCTTCCTTGGTTGGTTTTAGACAAGAACAGGGGTTTGCCAAAGGCTTTCTGGCTAGGCGTCAACGCCGCAGACAGTAGTGCTGCTACGGCAAGGCGCTACAACGCCGCCAGAGGGGCTTTTTGCAGACCCGAAAAAACAAAAACCCGCGCTTGGCGTCCCTAGCGCGGGTTTGTCGGCACTCCGTATCAGAACGGGGCCAAAGCGGTACTTAGTACAGCTTCTTGGGCAGTTGCATGCTGCGAACGCGCTTGTAGTGACGCTTCACGGCAGCAGCCTTCTTGCGCTTGCGCTCGGCGGTGGGCTTCTCGTAGAACTCACGGGCGCGCAGGTCGGTCAGCAGGCCGAGCTTTTCAATGGTGCGCTTGAAGCGGCGCAGTGCAACGTCAAAGGGTTCGTTTTCTTTTACGCGGATCGTAGTCATTAGCTAATGTTTTCCAAATGGTGCCTGCAGAGGGGCTTGGGGAGATCGGGCCTCAAGTCCGTACAAAGCGGTTTCCCCGTCTGTAACTAGTATTTGGCCGACGGGGCATTGCCAGCAAAGCCGGAGATTATAGCCTCTATCTGATCCTGTAGCGCAAGGGTGGTCTGCGCGACAGCAGACACCATGCCGTGACAGCCGTGGCGGGGGCGCAGGGCTGGGCAATGGCGCGGAAGTTGCTTCATGTTGTAACACTCCTACTCACCGGTGGGGAGCCCGTGCCATCCGCCCGGACGGCCCCGCCGCAACACCATGGCATTCATGCGCCGCGTATCGGGTTGGCTGGGCCGCCTCAGTGTGGGCCGCAAGCTCATGCTCATCTATCTGCTGGACCTGACGGCGGTGATCTACGTCTCCAGCATCCTGATCCACGAGAAATACCTGGCCATCGACTTCACGCGCAAGGAGATCGTGGGCACCACCTATGCGGCGGTGGTGCGGGATGGTTTGCTGGGGCAGTTTCTGGATGCGTCCCTGCAGCCGCCGCAGGTGGCCGAGGTGCTGGCCCGGCTGGCCGTGGTGCGTGCGGCCCATGACGAGCAACTGCACACCGCCGACGCAGGCCAACGCTTCAGCACCGCGCTGGAGCAATTGCCAGGCACGGCGCCGCCCGCCCTGGGGGCCTTGGCTGGGGGCGGTGATGCGCCATCGCTCACCCAGCGGCGCAGCCAGCTGCTGCGCGAGGGGCGCGAGCTGCTCACCACCGTGGGCAACCAGTCCAACCTGATCCTGGACCCGGACCTGGACAGCTACTACGTGATGTCGCTGGTGGTGCTGCGTTTCCCGGAGCTGCTGCAGGCGGTACACGACACGGTGAGTTTTCTGAACGCGGCGCCCTCGGCGCGGGGCCCGTTGTGGACCTCGGAGCTGCTCACGCTGGTGGGGCGGCTGGATGCCGTGATGCTGGGCATTGAGTCGGACTACAACCAGGCCTTCATTGCGGGATCGCCGCAACTGCGGGTGGCGCTCATCCGTCAGCGTGAGGCGCTCAAGGCATCGCTGGCGAGCCTGCAGGCCCTGCTGCAGGGCATTGCCGCTGGCGAGTCGCGCCTGACGCTGGCCCAGGTGGGGGCACAGCAGGCCCAGGTGCTGGGCGCGCTGCGCGATGCCTGGTCGGTGGGCATCGTGGACCTGGAGCGCCTGCTGAACCAGCGGGTGGACAGCCTGTTTGCGCGCATGTGGCTGCACCTGGGCACGGCGCTGGTACTGCTGGGCTGCATCCTTTCGCTCGTCACCCTGGTGGCGCGCCAGATCGCCAAGCCCCTGCAGCAGCTGGCGCGTGTGGCCGACGAGGTGCGCAAAAGCGGCGACCACACCCTGCGCGCGCAGTGGAACAGCCGCGACGAAATCGGCCGCCTGTTCACCGCGTTCAACGAGATGCTGTCGCAGCTCGACCGCGACCGCGTGCTGCAGCAGGAGCTGGCCGCCAGCGCCCGCGCGGCCGAGGCGCAGCGCGAGCTGGTGGAAGCCTTCCCCATCCCCATGGTGGTCACGTCCATCCCCGAGCACGAAGTGCTCCACTCCAACGCGCCCGCCGCCCACTGGCTGGGCGGCCGCAAGACCGACCCCTGGGCCGTGGGGCTGGAGCCCGGCGTGCGCGCGCGGTTCTTCCAGCGCCTGGCGGACCAGGGCTCGGTCGATGAGTTTGAAGTGCGCTGGAAGGGCAGCCCCGAGCCCTCGTGGGCCGTGCTGTCGGCGCGGCGCCTGCAGTTCCAGGGGCGCGACTCGGTGCTCACCGCCTTCACGCCCATCAACGTGCTCAAGGTGATGGAGCAGCGCCTGGAGCTGTGGGCCAAGGTGTTCGAGGCCTCGTCCGAGGGCATCATCATCATGAACGCCGAGCAGCAGATCATCAGCGTGAACAAGGCGTTCTGCCGCAGCACCCACTACGACTTCTACGAACTCATCGGCGAGGGCCTGGGCTCGCTGGTGGAAGAGGCCGGCGGCGAGCCGCTGTCGGCGCAGATCCGCCGCACCATGGCCGACAAGGAGTCCTGGCAGGGCGAGGTGCGCTTTCGCCGCCGCTCGGGCGAGACCTACCCGGCCTGGCTCATGGTGTCGGCCGTGCGCGAGGGCAAGGGCCACGACAACAGTGGAGGCGTGGCCAACCACATCGGCATTGCCATCGACATCACCGACCGCAAGCACAACGAGGAACGCATCCAGTTCCTCGCGCACCACGACGTGCTCACCGAGCTGCCCAACCGCTCGCTGTGTGTGCAGCGCCTGCAGGCGGCGCTGGCCCAGGCGCCCATCACCGGCGAGAAGGTGGCCGTGCTGTTCATCGACCTGGACCGCTTCAAGTCCATCAACGACACGCTGGGCCACCACATTGGCGACGGCCTGCTGCGCTCGGTGGCCGCGCGCCTCACCCAGGCCGTGCGCAGCCGCGACACGGTGAGCCGCCTGGGCGGCGACGAGTTTGTGGTGGTGATGCGCGACGTGGCCGGGCGCGAGGACGTGCAGCAGCTGGTGGAGCGGCGGCTGATCCCGCTCATACGCCAGAGCCACCCGGTGGAAGGGCATGAGCTGAATGTGTCTTGCAGCGTGGGCATTGCGGTGTACCCCGAGGACGGCAGCGACATCGACGAACTCATGCGCCGCGCCGACGCCGCCATGTACGAGGCCAAAACCACCGGCCGCGACATGGCGCTGTTCTATTCGATGGAAACCGACCTGCGTGCCGTGGCGCGCCAGACCATGGAGCAGCAGCTGCGCCGCGCGCTGGAGCGCAACGAGCTGAGCCTGCACTACCAGCCGCGCCTGTCCGCCAAGGGCGCGCGCCTGCTGGGGGTGGAGGCGCTGCTGCGCTGGAACAGCCCGGTGCTGGGCGCCATCCCGCCCAGCGAGTTCATCCCCATTGCCGAAGAGAGCGGCATGATCCGCGCGATTGGTGGCTGGGTGCTGCTGCAGGCCTGCGAGCAGTGGGCACGCTGGCAGACGCAGCCCCAGGACCGGGGCGTGCACCCGCTGGCGGACGTGTCGGTGTCGGTCAACCTCTCGGCCGCCCAGCTGTCCGACCCGGCGCTGGTGCCCGACATCGAGGCGCTGCTGGCCCGCACCGGCATGCCCGCCCACCGGCTGGAGCTGGAGATCACCGAGTCCCAGCTCATGGACAACGCCCCTGCCGCCGCGCAGCAGCTGGCAGCCCTCAAGGCGCTGGGCGTGCAGCTGTCCATCGACGACTTCGGCACGGGGTATTCGAGCCTGGCCTACCTCAAGCGTTTTGACATCGACCGCCTCAAGGTGGACAAATCCTTTGTGCGCGACATGCTGACCAACCCCGCCGACATGGCCATCACCCGCGCCATCATCGCGCTGGGCCACACGCTGGGCCTCAAGATCGTGGCCGAAGGCGTGGAAGACCTGGCCACGGCCCAGGTGCTGGGCGCGCTCGACTGCGAGGAGCTGCAGGGCTATTACTTCAGCCGCCCGCTGCCGCTGGACCACCTGGAGGCGTGGGCGCTGCAGCACCGTTTGCTGCAGGGCACATTCCACGGCACGTCGTTGCGTGGGCTGGATGCCACCAGCACACAACCTGCACCGCTGATGGAGTGACGCCGCGCCGCCCAGTGGGGCGAGCGGTTGTCAGGCTAGACGCAGGTGCAGCAGAACCGCCAGGCCGGTCAGGAGCACCCCCGGCGCCAGATTGCCCAGCCACACGGAGGTGCGCGATGTGGAGCGGCCCGAGATGCGCGAGTCGGCCCGCAGGTAGGCGTCGCCTTCGTCGGTGAGTAGCCAGCGCAGCATGACCGCACCGCCTGCCAACGATCCGACACCCAGCGCTGCAAGGATGGCGACAAAGATGTTGCCGCCGATGCTGGCCGCAGGCACCAACGCTACGAGGGCACCGACGGCCGTGGCGGCCGCCTGCAGTTTTTCTGTGCGCTCCATGGCGTCCATGCCGGTCTCCCGAAAAAAGACGTTGAGGGTGAAAGCCCGGTGGGCTGGCCGGAGTGTAGGTGCGTTGTCCTTGCGGTGTCTTCCGCTTCAGTGATGCGTCATGCACCACCGGCCAGCGGCAGCGCCTGTGCACACGCATGCGCGCTGGCCCAGGCCCACTGGAAGTTGTAGCCCCCCAGCCAGCCCGTCACGTCCACCACCTCACCAATGAAATACAGGCCAGGTTGCGTCTTGCACTCCATGGTCTGCTGCGACAGCGCCTTGGTGTCCACGCCGCCCAGCGTCACCTCGGCCTTCTTGTAGCCCTCGGTGCCCGTGGGCGTCAGCTCCCAGCGCGCCAGTTGCTCGGCCAGGCGCGCCAGGGCCTTGTCGCTGGCTTCGTTGATGGGGCGCTGCCAGTCGGCCTCGCGGCTGGCCCAGGCATCGGCCAGGCGGCTGGGCACCAGGGTGGCCAGTTCGTTGGCAATCAGCTTGCGCGAACGGGCCTTGCCTTGCGCCAGCGCCGCAGGCAGGTCCACCGTGGGCGCAAGGTTGATGGCCAGCGGCGTGCCCTCCTGCCAGTAGCTCGAAATCTGCAGCACCGCCGGGCCCGACAGGCCCCGGTGGGTAAAGAGCAGGTCTTCATCAAACGCCATGCGGGCCTTCTTGGCACCCGTGCTGATCTGCACCGGCAGCGCCAGGCCCGCGAGTTGCGCATACGGCGCCCAGCCCGCACCGTCAAAGGTCAGTGGCACCAGGCCCGGGCGGCGCTCCACCAGCGGGATCTGGAACTGCTGCGCCAGCCGGTAGCCGAAATCCGTGGCGCCGATCTTGGGGATCGACAGCCCGCCCGTGGCAATCACCAGCGACCGCGCTTGCACCGGGCCCCGGTCAGTATCAATTTGATAGCTATCAACGCTTGATGGATGCGCGGTAGCGGCCAAAAAAGCTATGTTTTTGACAGCACAAGGCTGCCAATGCGTCACCCCGCCCGCTGCGCATTCGGCCAGCAGCATGGCAATGATGTCCTCGGCCGAACTGTCGGCAAACAGCTGGCCCTTGTGTTTTTCGTGGTGTGGGATGCCGTGCTTGTCCACCAGCGCAATGAAATCCTGCGGCGTGTAGCGCGACAGCGCCGAGCGGCAGAACTGCGGGTTCTGCCCCACAAAATGCTTGTGGGGTGCGGCCGGGTCCAGGTCGCGGTTCGTGAAATTGCAGCGCCCGCCGCCCGAGATGCGGATCTTCTCCGCCACCTTGTCGGCATGGTCAATGAGCAAAACCTTCAGCCCCCGCTGGCCCGCCTGGCCCGCGCAGAACAGGCCGGCCGCGCCGGCGCCGATGATGACTGTGTCAAAAAAATGCATGGGCGGCAGTGTAGGGCGAGCGGGTCGGCGGCTTCAGCGGTACCCGTTGGCCTGCGGCGTGTAGAGCACCCGTGCATCCAGCGCGGCCAGTTTTCCGTTGTCCCGGGCCTGCATTGGCGGCACGCGGCCTTCGTAGCGGACGAGGCTGCGCGTGGCGGTGTCGAACGTTGCGCGCAGCGGGGCCACGGCCAGGCGCACCAGCCAGCTGGCGGGTGTGGCTGAGAACACCGTGTGGCCATCCGCCTCCTGGCTCAGCCGGATGTCGAAGCCATGGCTTTCCAGCCGCGACGGCACGGCCAGGCGCACCCGCAGCACCGCGCCCGCGCGCAGCCTGTCCCAGTGCTGCAGCATGGTGCCGTGCAGGCTAGGCCCTGCCACCACGGGGGCATCCACAGCTTCGACGGAGGTGCGGGTGGTTCCTGCCGATGTCCATGAAAAGTGCAGTTGCCGCCCGTCTGGGCTCAATACGGCCGAGCCGCTTTCATGCGTCTGCCGGTTGGCCACCTCCAGCCGCTGGAAGCTGCGGTGCTCCGACAGGCTGACCCGCTCTTCGATGAGGAGCCTGCCGTCAGCGTCATAGGTGAGGTGCGCAGCGCTCAGCCCGGCGGGCTGGGCCAACAGCCGGCGTGCATAGCGGTACAGAGCGGCGGTGCCTGCCGGTGCAGCCATGGGAAACACCTCGCCCCAGTAGACGACGTCACCCGCCAGGCCGGGGTTGGCGTCCAGCGCGTCCAGCCGCTGCGCTGCAGCGGGGGCCATGCCGGTGGCCGCAGCCCCGGCTTGGGCGCGGGCATCCAGCCGGGCCAGGACAAGGGCCATCAGGCCCGTGGAGAGTGCTTGGCGTCGCCGTGTCATCGTCATTACCCTTTGGTTTGTAAACAACCAAGGCTATCTGGCAGGTAAGTTCTGCGGAACCTCCTGTTTGTCGATGTTCTATTGCTGAAATAGCAATAATCACCCGATGGATCAGCTCAAGTGCCTCCGTGTTTTTGTGCAGGTCGTGGCCGATGGCAGTTTTGCCGGTGCCGCGCGGCACCTGGACATCGCGCCCGCCGTGGCCACGCGCGCCCTCGCCGAGCTGGAGGCGCATCTGGGCGCCCGCCTGCTCAACCGGACGACCCGGCGCCTGGCCTTGACAGAGATTGGCGAGGCCTACCTGGAGACGGCGCGCAGCGTGCTGGCGCAGCTGGACGAGGGGGATGAACTGGCGAGCACGGCCACGCGGCAGCCGGGCGGCACCCTGCGGGTGGCATGCCCCCCGGCGTTTGCCGTGCACCAGCTGGCGCCGGTGCTGCCCTTGTTCACGCAACGCTACCCGCGCATCTCGGTGGAGCTGGCGGTGCCGGGGCCGTTGGCCGTGGCCGACGAGGGCTTTGATGTGTCGGTGCTGTCCGTGGGCGGGCAGGCGCCTCAGGGGGCCTTTGTGGCCCGGCCCCTGGCCTGGTCCACCTTCATCCTCTGCGCCAGCCCGGACTATCTGAGTCGGCAGGGCGTGCCTCGCCACCCGCAAGACCTCGCCGGGCACACCGGCGTGGCCCCCGCCATTGCAGGGCAGCGGCGCGAGCTGACGCTTTACTGGTGCGGCGCGGAGCCACCTGCGCAGGGCGACGGCGCCGTGGTGGTGCCCATGGCATCCGCCCCCCTGGCCACCAGCCACATCGACACCATGCTGGCGCTGGCCCTGGCGGGCGGTGGCGTGGTGGGGCTGCCCAGTTTCGTCGCGCTGCACGCCGTGCGGGCGGGGCGGCTGGCGTGGGTGCTGCCCCAGTGGCGCGGCACGGTGCTGCGCCTGTTCGCCGCCATGCCCACCCGCAAGCACGTGCCTGCTCGCACGCGCCTGTTCATGGACTTTCTCGTGGCGCAGTTTGGGGGAGCGGAGGCGGACCCCTGGCTGGACGCGCTGGACCCGCTCCGTTGAGTCAGTCCCTACCAGAACTTCAGCAACCGGCCACTAGCGGCCACGGCCCTTACTGCCGGTACACCCCGCCAGACCCCACCACCGCAATGTCCACATAGTTGGAGCCATGGTGGTTTTGCGCGCTGAACTGGTAGCCGAAGCCGCCCAGGTCCAGGGAGCCCAGGCCTTCCATGGCCTGGACCAGGCTGGCGCGTGTGACGCTGGGGCCGGCGGCGCGCAGACCTTCGATGAGCACGCGTGCGTCCATGTAGCCGGTGTAGCGGTCGTAGTCCACGGGCTTGTCGTGGCGTTTCATCGATGCCTGGAAGTCGCGCGTGAGCGCCATCGTGGGTTTGCTGGGGGAGGGGCCGGTGCGTGCCACGGCCAGGCCGCGTGCATCGTCGCCCAGCGCCTTGAGCACGGCGGTGCCTGCGCCCAGCGACAGGGTGTAGACAGGCACGCCCAGGTGGGCGCGGTTGGCCCGTACATAGGCCACCACGGGGGGGCCCGCTGCGACCAGCAGCACGGCCTGGGGCTTCTGTGCGGAAAGTGCCTTGGCCGCGTTGTTGGCGTCTTCACCGGAGGACGCCAGTGCGTGTGAACCGGCCAGGGCAGCGCCCTCGGCGGCAATGGTTTTTTCGACCAGGGGCAGCAGCAGCTTGCCAAAGTCGTTGTTCTCGTAGGCCACGGCGATGCGCGAGGTCTGCACCGCCACGAGGTTGCGCACGATCTTCACCAGCTCATCGGCGTAGCTGGCGCGGGTGGTGAACAGGTAGGGGTGCTGCTGCGCCCGGATGGCGGGGCTGCCGGTGTACACCGATATCAGCGGGAGCTTGGCCTGGGCCAGGTAGGGCAGCAGTGCCATGACCTGCGAGGTGCCCGAGACGCCGAACAGAGCCAGCACGCCATCCTTTTCGCTCAGCTGCTTGGCGTTTTCGAGCGCGCGGCGCGGGTCAAAGCCATCGTCCAGCGTCACCAGCCGGATCTTGCGCCCGCCGATGCCGCCCTTGGCGTTGGCGTCCTCGATGGCGGCATCCTGACCCTCATGGATGGGCGACAGAAAGGGTGCCATGCCACCCGACAGGGCCGTGGAGCGCCCGATCAGGATGTCAGCCTTGCCTGCAGCAGGCTGCGCCATGGTGGGAAGGCTGGCCAGGGCCGCACTGCCTGCCAGCGCGAACATCAGGCTGCGGCGGCGCGCTGGGGTGGGGCGTTGGCCGGTGGGCAAAACAGGGGGGCTGGTCATCGTGCGAAATCTCCTGGTACGGGCCACCATGGCCGCGAGGTGGGGCCACGCATCGTAGGAGGGCTGCAGGCTGCGCGCCCACCGGGTTTGTACCCGGGGCGCGTCATGTGAGGGACATGGCCTTGATGACCCGGGGGCGCTGGCCTGGGCCAGGTGGCGCGGTAGCATGTGCCATTCATCCGTGGAGTACCAAGCCATGAATCCGATCCGCTCTGCCGCCTGCGTCCTGGCGCTGTGCTTTCTTGCCCCGGCCTGGGCCGTCAACAAATGCACGGACGCCAACGGCAAGGTCTCGTTCCAGGACGCGCCTTGTGTGGGAGAGGGCGAGAAGATCGACGTGCGGCCCGCCATCCAGGGGGCCACCCCCATCCGCCCAGCACCCTCTGCGGGGAAGGAGGGTGCATTCGGCGCATCGTGGCAGCGCAAGCAGTACCTGCAGACCCAGGGCGTGCCGCAGGCGCGCGCGGCCCTCGCGCGCAATCAGCAGGAATGCACGGCGCAGCCTGCGGAGGCCACGACGCAGGCGGGCCCGTTGCGGCGCAGCACCCTGCCGTCGGGCAATCAGTTTCCGAAGGACCTTGCAGCGGCCGCCGCCAAGGACAAAGCGGCGTGTGATGCCCGCAGCAATGAGTTGCGTGAGCAGCTGAGGCAGCTCGAAGAGGAGCTTGGCGCCTTGTAGGCCGCGGGGGGGGTAGGCAGGGGCCGCTGGCCTGCGTCCTCAGCCCTTCCAGGTGAACGGAAACTTGAACTGCTTGATGAACCCGTTGGGCACGTAGTCGCCCAGCACGCCATAGTGTTCGGGCCAGAGTTTGGTGCTTTTCACGGCGGTGCCGAACAGGTAGTCCAGAAACGCGAAATGCGCAGCGTAGTTCTTGTCCAGCGCCTCCTGGTCCTGGCTGTGGTGCCAGTGGTGGAAGTTGGGCGTGACCAGCACGTAGCGCAGTGGCCCCAGGCGCACGCTCACGTTGGCATGGTTGAACACGGCCTGGAAGCCCACGATGACGATGTAGGCGTCGATCACTTCCTTGGAGAAGCCCAGCACGTAGATGGGCGCCAGCACCAGCGTGCGCGTGATGAGCAGCTCCAGGATGTGCTGGCGCGAGCCGGCCATCCAGTCCATGCTTTTGACGCTGTGGTGCACGGCATGCAGGCGCCACAGCAGGGGCACCTCGTGGTAGGCGCGGTGCGTCCAGTACTGCACCAGGTCGGCCACCAGCACGATGAGGAACAGCGCCACCCAGAAGTTCAGGCCCTGCACCCAGCCGCGAATGCCGTCGCTGGCCGCCCAGCCAAAGAACTTGTGCACGATGAGGTTGGTGGCCAGCAGCACGAAGCCCACCACCATGTGGTTGACGATGAAGTGGTGGAAGTCGGTCTGCCACTCCGCGCGGAAGATGGGCTGGTCCTTGCGCAGCGCGAACAGCTTCTCGATGAAGATGAAGATCAGCGAGCTGCCCAGCAGGTCGAGGATGAACCAGTCCAGGCCAATGTAGGGCGTGTTGTCGGGGAAGTTCGGGTCCACCTCCACCTTGTGCCCGCCCAGCAAGGCCGTGACGGCCACCATGGCAAACGCGAAGGTGGCCAGCCAGCGTGCGCGGTTGAACAGGATGTTGACTAGCGAGATGCCGCCCGCAATCGCCATGGCTGCCAGCATGATGGTGCGGATCACCGTCACGTCATAGCTCTTGCGCAGCTGTGGCGTGGTCAGGTATTCGGGGAAGTGAAATGCGAGCACGCCCAGAAAACACAGGGTGGCCAGCGTGAGCGCAATCACGCCCGACACCAGCCCCTTGCCGGTGCGCAGCGCGCCGTGGCTTTCGGTGAATTCGTTGAGTTTTTCTAGTTCGATCATCGGGTCCTCCTTGCGCCGGGCGGGCAGGCGCTGCGCGAGTGTAGCGAAGCCGCCACCCAGGGCGCGATAGCGCTGTTTTCGCGTGTGGCAGCGCATGGGGCTTCCTAAAATCGGGGCATGAACATCCCATCACACCAACTGAGCATGACCGTGCTCATGTCGCCCGACATGGCCAATTTTTCGGGCAACGTGCACGGCGGCGCCATCCTCAAGTTGCTCGACCAGGTGGCGTATTCGTGCGCCAGCCGCTATTCGGGCTGCTACACCGTGACGCTGAGCGTGGACCAGGTGATGTTTTTGCAGCCCATCCATGTGGGCGAGCTGGTGACCTTTCTGGCCAGCGTGAACTACACGGGCAGCTCGTCGATGGAGGTGGGCGTCAAGGTGGTGGCCGAGGAGATCCGTTCGCAGGTGGTGCGGCATGTGAACAGCTGCTTCTTCACCATGGTGGCCGTGGACGAATCGCGCAAGCCCGTGCAGGTGCCGCCGCTGTCGCCTTCCACCCCCGACGAACGCCGCCGCTGGGATGCGGCCCTGCTGCGCAAATCCCTGCGCAAAGAGCTGGCGGAGCGCTTCAGGCAGGTGCGCGAAACCGCTGGGGGATAGGGCCAGCGCGCACGGAATGCAAAAAGGGCCCCTGCGTGGCAAGGGCCCTTTTTCTGTTGCTGTGCAATGGGTGCGGCAGCGGCTCAGCGTGCGGCGCAGAAGCCGAACTCGGCCGTGGCCCGGGGGGCCAGGGTCTGGTTCCAGCTCACACCGGAGGCGCGCAAGGTGCCGCCGGCCTGGGACCAGGTGGCGTTCCACAGGTTGTTGATGGTGCCGCTCACCGGGACGCTGATGGCCCAGTTGCCGGTGGCATTGCCCATGTTGATGACCTGGACCCGCTGGCAGTAGCCCGAGCCCCAGTCGCTGTCCACGGTCTGCACCACCGAGAAGTTGGCAACCGGTGTGGGCGTAGGAGTGGGTGTGGGTGTCGGCGTTGGTGTGGGGGTTGGCGTGGGCACAGGCGTTGTGCCGCCGTCACCCCAGAGGCGCTGCAGCAGCTGCACCTTGTCCGTGCGCACGGTGGTCCAGTCATCGTCCAGGATACCGCCGGTGTCGCCGCTGTTGGGGTTCCACGACCAGTAGAAGCCGCTGCGCATGCCCTTGGCCACAAGGTAGTCCACCAACGCGTTCTGCCACTGCACATCGCGCGCATCGCCGCGACCATACTTGCCGCCGAACTCGCCCAGCACCACGGCATGGCCAGCCTGTGCGAACTGGCCAAAGTGCTGGTCCCAGATGGCGGGCATGTTGCCGGGGAAGCCGGAGGCGTTGAAGTACGACTGCACATACACATCCGGCCCGTAGGTGTGCGGGGCCAGTAGCAGCCGGTTGGCCGGGATGTTCAGGGGCGTGCACGCCAGGGGCTCCAGGTTGCCTCCCCAGAAATGGGCGCTGTTGCCCGAGCAACTGGGGTTCTCGCCGATGCCTTCGACGGCAATCAGCCATTGTGGTGCGACCTGCAGAACGGCGGCGGCGGCGCGCTCTGCGGCGCGGTTCCAGTCGGTGGCGTGGTTGCCCGTGCCCCAGGTGGCAGCGCCGTGGGGTTCGTTCTTGATGTCGATGCCGATGACGCCCGGGACAGCCACATAGCGCTGGGCCACAAAGGTCAGGTCGCTGATCCATTGCTGCTCGCTGTAGCTGGGGGTGTACCAGAGCTCGCTGATGGTCTGGCAATCGGGGGTGTGGTGGTCCAGCAGCACGTACATGCCGCGCGCGCTCAGCTCGCCCACCACCTTGTCCATCACCTGGATGGCCGACAGGCCTTGCAAGTCGGCGTTGCGGCCATAGTCAATGCTGCTTGGCGGTGCCGACCCGTGCAGTGTGGCGGGGCAGAACGGCAGGCGCACGGCGTTGAACCCCTGCGCCTGCATCTGCGTGATCATGTCTTGCCAGTTGCGGGCCCACAGGCCATGCACCACATGGGTGTTGGTTTCAAAACCAAACCAGTTCACGCCACGCAGCTGCACGGCCTGGCCGGCATCGTTGACCACCTTGCCGGCCTGGATGGCGTAGCTCCAGGCCATGTTGCTGCCCAGCAGCAGGCAGCCAGTCAAAGCGAGGTTTTTGCACAGGGTTGTCAGCTTCATGATGTATGTCTTTGTTGTATTCAGGCAGGGTGCAAAAGTGTGTGCGTCTCGGGCCTGCATGCCTCCCTCGCAGCGCCTCCAGCGGCCTTCCGGTGGGACACGCGCTGGCTCGTTTCCCAGGCCCGCGAATTGTAAAAGCACATCCATCGGTTTCTGAGCAGATTTTGAGGTGCGTGCGGCTTTTGGAGCGCCACAAGCGCCCGGCCTGCGGGCAACCGTCAGTTGTTGCCTGCGCGGCTGCGCCCGGCCAGCGACACCGCCTGCAGCGACAGGCCGTCGATCTCGTTGGTGATGCCGGACAGCACATTGGCCACCACGGCAAATTCGCGGCCGTGCTGGCCTGCGCGGGCGGCCATCACCTGGGCGTTGAAGCTGACCACTTTGGCCTCGCGGGCCACGGTCTGGATGGAGGCCACGATGCCTGCAAGTTCCTTCATCAGCGTTTCGGACTGGGCCTTGTTCACCTGGTCAAACGCGGTGGTGGCGGTGTTGAGGGCCTCCAGCACACTGTCGGTGGATTCGACCAGCCGGGCCAGGGCCTCTTCCACACGGGGGCTCTGGCGCTCGGTGAGGCCGAGTGCGGTGTCCACCTGCTGCGCAAACTGATCGATGGTGGCGCGCACCCCCGAAGGGCCCTGGTACACCCGGCGGATGATCTCTGCGCTCACGGCGTCCAGGTGGCGCGGCGTTTCGACCAGGCGAGCCTGGCTGTCGGAAAACAGCGCCAGGGTGCTGCGTGCGGCTTTCAGGTGCAAGTCGCTGCCGCGCGCGGCCAGCACGGTCTGCAGCACCATGCGCTGCGACAGCATGCGCTGGCGCGCAGCCAGGTTGACCAGGGACATGCCGTTGTCGCGCGGCGCAGTCGCTGGGGCGGAGGGCAGCATGGACGTGCCGGTGGTGCGTGCGGGGACGGGGGAGGCAGCCATGGTGTTCCTTGTGCTTGTGGCATTCAGATGCTTGCGGTCAAGCAATACCTGGGCCAAGTGGGGTTGCGCAGTGCGGATGGAGATCAGGAAAAAGGCGTGCAGCAACCCGGACACAGCGCTGTGCCCAGCGCTGCGTCCGAGGGTCGAGAGGTGGAAAGGCCTGTGCTCAGCCGACGCGCAAGGCCTGGGGCGCTGGCGCCGCATCCTGCGATGCCAATGCCACGCCACGCACCACATCGCCCACCACGATCACCGAGGGGCTGGCGAGCCCCTCGCGCGTGATGGTGGCGTGCAGGCGGCCCAGCGTGGTGACAGCATGGCGCTGGTGGGGCAGGCTGGCGTGCTGGATCACGGCCACGGGGGTGTCGGTGGGCAGGCCGGTGAGCAGTTCCTGCTCGATGGTGGCGGCGCCACTCACGCCCATGTAGATCACGAGCGTGAGCTTGGCATCGCGGGCGGTGCGGGCCAGGGCCTGCCAGTCGGTGCCGGCGTCGCCCGGCTTGGCATGGCCGGTGATGAAGACCACGCCATGCGCATGTTCGCGGTGCGTGAGCGGGGCGCCCAGCGAGGTGAGCCCGGCCAGGCCCGCCGTGATGCCGTTGATCACGCTGACCTGCACGCCCGCAGCGCGCAGGTGCTCCACTTCCTCGCCACCGCGCCCGAAGATGAACGGATCGCCGCCCTTGAGGCGCACCACGTTCTCGCCCTCGCGCACGGCCATGAGCATGAGTTTTTCGATGAAGGCCTGGGGCGTGCTCTTGCAGCCGCCGCGTTTGCCCACGTAGACGATGCGGGCCGTGGGCGCCGCATGGGCCACGATGGCGTCGCTCACCAGGTCATCCACCAGCAGCACGGTGGCGGCCTGGATGGCTTTCAAGGCCTTGATCGTCAGCAGCTCCGGGTCGCCGGGGCCTGCGCCCACCAGGGTGCAGCTGCCGCCAGTGGCCAGGGGGGATGGGGATGCGGGCTGGGCGGTGGGGGGCGTGGGGCGGCTCATGGGGATGTCTCCGAAGCAGTTTGATCAGCCAGCTGCAAGATATGTTCCACCTGCCGCTCGATGGCGGGAGGAATCGGCAGCTCGCCGGCCAGAACGCGGCGCGTGTAGGTGGCGGTGGTGGCCACGTCGATCTCGGCGGGCAGGCCGGGCACCTCGCTGGCGGTGCCGGGCTGCTGTGCGTCCAGCACAGCGTGCGCGCCGCACACAAAACCGTCGTAGCGCGGCGTGCGGCGCGGGTCGGTGGCGACCTCGCCTTCCAGCCCGCGCGAGAGCAGTGCGCTCATGCCCAGCGTGCGGAAGGTGGTTTGCAGCATTTCAAAATACTCGGGGTGTGTGTAGGCGGTGACCACCACCGAGGCGCCCGCGCAAGGGCTCATCAGCTTGACCACGCTGTGCCCCGGGTTGCGCAGGCCCACCACCTCGCGCACGGCCAGCAGGCGCGCCAGGCCCGCGTGCAGGTGCTGGGTGTGGATGTGGCGCACTTGGCCGTTTGCTATCTTTTCAGGAGCTTGCAGCGCAGGTACGTCGAGCGCCAGCAGTACATCCGAAGCCAGAATGCGGCGTGCCTCGGTGCGCATGCCATGCAGCAGCACGGGCAGGCCTTCGCGCGCCAGCAGCAGCGCCAGCAGCGGGGTCAACACGGGCAGCTTGCGCGCGCCGTTGTAGCTGGGCAGCACGATGAGGGGGCGGTCGGTGGCGGGCAGCAGCGCCAGGCGGCTGTGCGTGGCGTCCAGGAAACCGCACATCTCCTCGGACGTCTCGCCCTTGATGCGCATGGCCAGGCAGAACGCGCCGATCTCCAGGTCGCTCACCTGCCCGTCCAGCACCTGGCCGAACAGGTCCGTGGCCTGCTCGCGCGACAGCGGCTTGGCGCCGCGCGCGCCGCGTCCAATCTCTTTGATGTACTGACTGATGCCCATGGTTCTTGGTGGCGGGACTTGTGAAACAGGGCTTCAGCGTCGTTGTTTCGGCTTGCCGTCCAGGCGTACTGTCTGCGCCGAAAGCGCCTAGCTGCAGCCCAGTTGCACAAGTCCTGGTGGGGTTTGTAGGTCTGAGGGCTATTTTCCTGCAAGCAAGAGAACTTTTGGTTATATGGTGGCCTGCGCCACGGGCTTGGACGCCAGCGGCCCTGTGGCCCGCACCATGCGCTTGAGTTCAGGCAGGCACGAACCGCAGTTGGTGCCGCAGCGCAGCTTGCCCTGCAGCTGGGCCAGGCGGTCGTCGTCCGTGCCGTGGCAGCGTGCCAGCTCGGTGGTGATGGCCGCATCCGTCACGTTGAAGCAGGTGCACACCGACTTGCCACGCGACTGCACAGCCACGGGTGCCTTGGCACCCGGCACCAGCAGCAGGCGGCCGTAGGTCTGGGCGGGCAACTCCTCTTGCAGCAGGGTCTTGAGCCAGCCTTCGGCGCTGGTGTCGCCCGCCAGCACGATGCCTTCGAGCGTGGTGGTGTCACTTCGGCGCATCAGGCGCGCGGCGCGGCGCTGGCCGCGCTTCTTGTCGGCATAGCGCAGCGTGTCGGCGCCCGCCAGGCCCATCAGCATTTCAATGCGCTCCACGGTGGCGTCGGGCGGTGCCTCGTGGGCAGCGGCGCGCAGCAGCACGCCCACGCGCTCGCGGCCGGGTTCGTTCAGGGGCGTGTTGTTGCTGAAGGGCACGCAGCTCGCAAACGGGAACTGCGCCATCAGCGCAGACAGCGCCTCACGCGTGGCCTGGGCGCTGTCGGCGGGCAGCCAGGCCATGGCCAGCAGCGTCCAGGGCAGCTCGGCCTTGAGCACCTTGACGGCCGCGTGCTTGAGTTCGGGTTGCTTGGAGGTGGGGCAGTAGGCCGAGGTGGTGAGCGCATTCACGCCCGCCAGGCGCTCGCCGGTGGACGAGCAGCCGCTCAGGAATTCGCTGCCCCAGTGCATGGCCATGAAGGCCTGCGACAGGCCCACGGTGGTATCGCCCTGCGCAGGCACCACGATGGTGCCGCGCTTGCTCGTCACATAGACCAGGTCACCGTTCTTCAGGCCGCGCCGCTCCATGTCCTGTGGGTGCAACTGCACGCTGGGCTCGGCCACATGGCCGAACAGGCGGCCCAGGGTGCCGGTGCGGGTCATGCCGTGCCACTGGTCGCGCAGGCGGCCCGTGGTCAGGCTGAAGGGGTAGCGCGATTCGCGTTGTTCGGCCGTGGGCTGCCATGCATGCGCGGCAAAACGGGCGCGGCCATCGGCGGTGGGGAAGACGCCGTCTTCGTACAGGCGGGCCTTGCCGGTGGTGACTCCTTCGGGCAGCGGCCACTGTTGGGGGCCTGCCGATTCGAGCATCTCCCACGACAGGCCGGTGATGTCCAGGTCGCGCCCGCGGGTGCTTTCGCGGTGCTCGTTCCACACGGCCTCGGCGCCTGCATCGGCGGCGTCGGTGGCGTAGGGGAACAGCGTGGGCTGGCCGGGGCGCAGGCGTGCCTCCAGCTGGTGCGCAAACTGCACCGCAATGGCCCAGTCGTGGCGCGCCTGGCCGGGCGCGGGCACGGCGGGGCGCACGCGGGAGATGCGGCGCTCGCTGTTGGTCACGGTGCCGGTTTTTTCGCCCCAGGTGGTGGCGGGCAGCAGCAGGTCGGCGTATGCGCAGGTGTCGGCAGTGGCAAAGGCCTCCTGCACCACCACAAACTCGGCGCGCTGCAGTGCGCGGCGCACGGTGGCCTGGTCGGGCATGCTTTG